>JAFLCO010000005.1:21834-53904 GCA_017303535.1 Planctomycetota bacterium | reverse complement strand
GAAAATGTCCATCACCGCCGCGCTTGCTCGTCCGTTTCGTCGTCGCCGCCGTTTGCAGCCGCTGGAAGATCGCGGGCCGCTGAAGGTGATGTTCGTCATCACCTCGATGCCGGTCGGTGGCGCCGAAACTCTGCTGGTTAACCTCGTCCGGCGGATGGACCGGGAGCGGTTCCTGCCGGAGCTTTGCTGCTTGAAAGAATTCGGGCCGCTGGGCGAAGTGCTAGCCCAAGAAATTCCGGCCTGCGAAAAGCAGATCAACCACAAGACCGACTGGCGCGTGATCGGCCGGCTGGCGAATCGGATGTACCAGCGGCAGATCGACGCCGTCGTGACGGTCGGCACCGGCGGCGACAAAATGTTCTGGGGCCGTTTGGCCGCGTGGCGCGCCGGCGTGCCGGTGATCTTGTCGGCCTTGCACTCGACGGGCCTACCGGATCACGTCGAATTTTCCAACCGCCTGCTCGAGCCGCTGACCGACGGCTTCATCGGCTGCGCGATTCCCCACGGCGAGTACCTCGCGCGGGCCGAGGGGTGTCCGAAGCATAAGGTGTTCGTCATCCCCAACGGCGTCGACGTCGACCGGTTTCAACCACGGCCCGCCGATTCCGAGTTGGCGGCTTCAATCGGTCTGCCGCCGGGAGCCCCCACCGTCGCGATCGTCGCCGCCTTGCGACCGGAGAAGAATCACGGTTTGTTCTTGGAGGCGGCGGCCCTCACGTCGCGCAACGTGCCGGAAAGCCGGTTCCTGGTCATCGGCGACGGAGCACTTCGCCCCGACCTTGAAGCTCGCGCCGCGGCGCTGGGCATCGCTGATCGGGTCTTGTTTCTCGGCACCCGTCGCGATATCCCGGAACTGCTCGGGCTCACGAACGTTCTTGCGCTCAGCTCCCATATGGAGGCCAATCCGGTTTCCATCTTGGAAGGTTTGGCTTGCGGCAAACCGGTCGTCGCGACGCGCGTCGGTTCGATTCCGGAAACCGTTCATGAAGGGATCAGCGGCTACCTGACGCCCCCCGGCGACGCCCAAGCGATGGCAACCCGGCTCACTGAGCTATTACGGAATCCCGAAAGCACCGCTGAAATGGGTGCTGCCGGCCGCCGACACGTGGTCGAGAATTGGTCGCTCGATGTGATGGTGAACGGGTATCAGAGTCTTATCCAGTCGACCTATTTTTCCAAATTGCGAAAAATTGCCGGAAAGGTCCCTACCGCTAGTGGGGAAAATGTTCGTGACTTGACCTCTGTCTGATCAAATCCTTGGCCTAAATTGGGTGAAAATACACCAAGAGAATTGATGAAACAATTTAGGTTGATTTGCGTAATTTGGGTAGTTGCGTAAGGCAAGAAAACTTCCAACAATCACGCTTATCACCGTCGCCCTTCAACGCGGAACGAAGTGCGACGGAGTCCGGTGTAAGGCAACCACGAGCCCCGTAGTTACGTACGGTGCTCGGATTGTTCGAAAGCACGTACGAAAGAATGGCCGGTCCCCACGTCGGATCATCACGCTTTCACGGCGTTCCGCGACTCGATAACGTCAGCCCGCCGGCGACGAGGCAACACCCCTTGCCCGCGGCCGCCGGTCCGGCGAAGCGCGCTATCGCTGGGCTGCGCCAGTTGCTGCAGTCGTGGCATTATGCCGAAGACGTCGGCGCCGACGTCTGGCAGTTCGCGGTCGACTTAGCCGAGTTGAAATCGCTGGGCCTTACCAGTAGTGATTTGCGCTGGTTGATTCTCAAGGGCTACGCCGATCATGCTCGTGAGACGACTTTGCCCGGCGATGCCGAGCGCTCGTTCCGTCCGACTTCGAGCGTCGCCTTTTCCAAGCGCACTTGCTTCGTAATCACCGCCGCCGGAATTGAAGCGGCTTGCGAATATTCGACCGCCGCGGAAGCCACCCTGCTGCGCACGTCGGAGTCCGAGGGTTCGCGGAGAGCCGACTTCGCTGAAGTGCGGCCGGCGCCGGTCCGTCGTGCCGCGCCTCATTGGGATTCCGATCTGCAAGAGTTGCGCGTCAACGGCGTCATCATTAAGCAATTCAAAGTCCCTGCGCCAAACCAAGAAATGATTTTGGCGGCGTTTCAGGAAGAGGCGTGGCCGGCGCGCATCGACGATCCGCTGCCCCCGCACCCCGATCAGGACCCCAAGCGTCGGCTGCACGATACGATTGTGAGCCTGAACCGCAACCATAAGAGCCGACTGATCCGCTTCATGGGCGACGGCAGCGGGCAAGGCGTGCGCTGGACGATCGTGGCGGACGATGCGTCGGAGCCGGAAACGTCCTAGGTAGAAACGTTTCGATCGGGCTAAGCCGCGCTAGACGGCGACGCTCAATAGAGCCTGAAATTCCGGATCGTTGCGCACCGGATCGAAGTCGCTTTCGGCAGGCACCAGATCGCGGAAATCCGGATCACGTCGCAGGGCATCGGCCAAATAGTCGACCGCGCGACGGGCATCGCCGTGCAAGCTCCAATAGCAGGCCAAGTTGTAGTGCAAAATGGCTTGCGTCGGGTCGATTTCCACGGCCCGCTCGAGCGACTGAATCGCCCGATCCAGCCGGCCCGTCCGTTTGTAACACCAGCCGAGGGCCAAGTAGATGTCGATTCTGCTGGGAGCCTTCTCCGAGCAGCTTTGCAGGGCGTCGATGGCTTCGGCGAAGCGACCCTGGGCCCGAAATGCTTCGCCCAGCAGATAGAGGTGTTCGCTGCGAACGGCGCCATGCTGTTCGATTTTGCCGAGCGCCGCGATCGCCATGTGCGGCAGCCCCAGCTCGAGGTAACCCTCGGCTTCACGCAGCAACCGTTGGTAGCGAATGCGATCTTGCAGCGACACGGCTCGAACAACCTCTCATCGACGGTGAAAAGTCTCCCGCTGTGTTCATCGTATTCTCCGCCGACAAGTCGCCAAGAGAGAAATCTCGGCGCGGGTCGACGGTTCGGCTCAAGGATATTATCGGTCGGAGACGCACAAGAGGTTGACGCCGATTCCCATCGGTGATTTCGCGCAGGGCGCTATGCGAAAACGGCGGAAATTAGCGGCTCGGGTCAAGCTTTTTCCCGCCGCTCGGAGTGTCTTTGCCGCGCGCGACGGGCCATTACACCGCCACGAATCTTAGCGACTCGTCGCTGCCGGCGGACGTGGTCTCCCGCGGTTGCCGGCAAACTGTCTCGCGGCGGAGCACCGCCGGATTGCGACAAAGAGTTACGCCGCCGTCGGTTCCGCTTGAGCGGCAAAGCGCTCCGCCAACCGAGTCGCGGGAATTTCGAGCTGCAGCGTCGGCCCGAACTCCGCAAAGGCCGTGTCGACTTCGGTGAGAATCTCTTCCACGCACAGGTCGTCGGCCCCGCCGGCAAGCCGGGCGAAGAACTCGGTAAACCGGCCGACCTCGCTCCAAGTCTGATCGAGGACCGACGGCAACAGCGTCGTCGTTGCCACGATGGCTTCACCGACCGGCAGCGGCGAATCGGCGAACACCGCATCAATATGCGTGTGGCGCCGAATCATCTCGCCCAGTTGGTGGGGTAAGTTCCACGACTCCGCCAGGCAGGCCGCGGCGTCGGCATGGTCCCAGCCGAAAGCGGCCCGCTCTAGCCGGCTGAGCGGAAAGCCCCGTTGCTTGCGAGCTTCCATCAGTGCCCCGTATTCGCGCGGCAGCACCTTCGCCAGGATCGGAATTCCCATATCTTGCAGCAGTGCGGCGGCGAAGAGTTCTTCAGAGTCTTTGGCACACAAGCGTTTGCCGAGCGCACGGGCCAGCAGCCCGCGACGGAGCGAATCCTGCCGCAAGCTCTTCAGATCAAACGGTCCGGACTTCGGATTGGGCATCACGCTAAAGACGGCCGTCCAGAGCACGAAGTTTTTGATCGTGCGACCGCCGACGAGCCCGACGGCGTGCTTGACGCTGCGGACCTCGCGACCGAAGCCGAAGTACGACGAGTTGACGAACTTCAACACTTGGGCCGTAAGACCGGGATCGGCTTCGATGGCCGCACCGTATTCGGCGGGGCCGTTCTGCGGATTTTTGGAAACTTCCATCACCGCGATGGCGCTCTGCGGCAGCGCGGGCAATTGATGCCCGGCGAGAAGTTTCGTGAGATCCAAAGGTTGCACAGGCGCGGTCATGGAGCCGTTCCCCAATGTGGCGAATTCGGAGGTGGCCGACAGGCGGCGAATCAGGCGGGCGGCGCGAGTCGAGGAGTGCTCGCGATTCGGGCGGCATCGAAAATCTAGGTCAGCCTGCGGCGAGCGGCAAACCGCAAAGGGCAAAATCGCACGGTGGGTTGCCACTGTTGCCGCGCAGCAACGCGATGTTGCGGCAACGCCACAATCGCAATCTTCGTTGCGCGCTCGGCGCCGTTGCGCTACGGCTCTGTAACTCCGCTTCACGTCGGTCGTTACGCCGTGCCGGAAGCGCGCGAATGCGAGCGGTTCGTCCGTGGGGCCTCGCCTTTGCTTCTGCATGTTCGCGGTGTTTTCTCGGCTCGTTTTACCACCGGCAGGCCTTCGATGTTGCGTTATCTCGTATCGCTTGTGCTCTTTGCCACGTTGCTCATCGTCGGAAAGCAGACGCTGCAATACACGTCGAAAGAGCAAGCGGCCCGGGCCGAGGCGGAGAAACTTCCGCCGCCGATCAACGTCGCCGAGGCTTGGCAACGCTATCATGAAGACGCACGTCGCGGCATCGCCTGTGAAGGAGACCTGCCGCCGCATCCCGGCGTCGTCGCGGCGGTGCTGCTGATCGTTTCGCTGCAACTGTTGGTCAAGCCGCTGCGTGCGCCAGGTTTGGCGACGTAACGGCCACACTCAACAACTTCGGCCCGCCTTAATCACTTTTCTCATGGCCGACGTCTTCACTCCCGCCCAGCGTAGCCGCGTGATGCAGGCCGTGCGTTCGCGCGATACCTCGCCGGAGTTGATCGTCCGCAAGTTGGCGACGGGGCTCGGCTATCGCTATCGGCTGCACGGCAAGAATGTGCCCGGCAGCCCCGACTTGGTGTTTGCCGGACTGCGGAAAGTCGTGTTTGTTCACGGCTGCTTCTGGCACCGACATTCCTGCCCGCGCGGCCAGTCGACGCCGGCGGCCAACAAGAAGTTCTGGCTTGCCAAGTTCGCTCGCAATGTGGCTCGCGACGCGGCCGTGCGAAGATTGCTGCGTCGCGAAGGTTGGCGCAGTCTCGTGATTTGGGAATGCCAGCTATCGACGAAGCGGCTGGAGCGGACGGCCCTGCGGTTGAAACGTTTCTTAGAGTCTTAGCCCAGCGGGTGGCTGGGGCATATCGCAGCGGTGCCCCAGTTAGAACTCGAACTACTGGGCCTTCGCCTTCGGCTCCATACCCAGCCACCCACAGCTAACTCTTCAACACCAGTGAGGCCGGAACCTCGCCGACGCTGCGACAGCCGCAGGCGATCAGCACGTTCTCCAACTCGTCGCGCAGCAACTCCAGCACGCGTTTTACGCCGGCCTCACCATCGGCGGCCAGCCCATATGCGTACGGCCGGCCGATCAGCACGGCCCGAGCGCCTAGCGCCAGGGCCTTAAGTACGTCGGTGCCGCGGCGAATACCACCGTCGAGAAACACCTCGGCCTTGCCTTCGACCGCCGCGACGATGTGCGGCAGCCGATCGATCGTGGCAGGCATCGTATCCAGCCGGCGTCCGCCGTGGTTGGAGACGACGATTCCGTTGACGCCCGCATCAATCGCCCGGCGTGCATCGTCTTCGCGCAGCACTCCCTTGATCACCAGCGGTAACTTGGTGCGCGAACGGAGCCAGTCGAAAATCTCCCAACTGAAGGTCAGATCCCAGGCCGAGGCGTTGAACTTAACGACATCGGCCTCGGTCCAGCCGTCGCGCACGCCGGCGAAGCCGATATCGCGGAGATGTTTGAGTAGCATCTCGCGCGGGAGCATGAACCGATTGCGCCGGTCGGCATCTTTCCATTCGCCGAGATCGACGGTCAGCACCAAGGCCTTATAGCCCGCCGCTTCGGCACGGGCCACGAGACGCTCGGCGACCGTGCGGTCCTTCGGCATATAGAGCTGATACCACTTCGGACCATCGGCGGCCGCGGCGACTTCCTCAATGCTGTTGGTCGCGCTGGAGCTGACGCCGAACACCGTCCCCATTCCCCGCGCCGCGCGAGCCGCGGCCAACGCACCTTGCGGGTGATACATCCGCTGGGCGGCGACCGGCGCCAGTAAGATCGGCAGGTCGACCGACTGCCCGAGGACCGTGGTCTTGAGCGACGTCGCACTCACCCCGCTCAGTACCGGCGGCAGGAGCTTGAGTCTGGCGTACGCCGCCGTGTTTTCCCGGAGCGTCACTTCGTCGGCCGAGCCTGTTTCGACAAATTCAAACGTCGGCCGTGGGAGCTTAGCCTTGGCGAGTGCACGAAAGTCGGCGATGCAAACCGGTTCGGTTGCCGCCGGTGTTGCGCTGGTTAGTGAGCTATCCAAACTCGGCTCTGCGCCTCCGGCCGCCGGTCGTTTATCGTCGGCCGCGTCAGTCGTCGTCGAGCAGGAAGCGGCCAGCGCCGTGCCTGCGGCGAGCAGGTGTCCGAACGTTCTGCGATTCATCATCAGCCGAGGCTCCGCGAAGTTTTGCCGATTGTAGGCCGGCCGCGGCGCAAGAGTCTATTTAATTGAATCATCCGCGCCGTGGCGTCTGGCCGACGTTGTTCCGCGCCACCGGCCGATTTATACTCCTAACGGCTCGCCTGCCTCCTGCCGCCCGCATCCCGCCTCCTCGTCTCCTCCTCGGTGCCGTATGCCGCCCGTGCTGCGCGTGCCTCGGCTGTTGCTGCTCGCCGCCTTCGTCGGCGCGATCGCTTTCGCGCGCCTGAGCCATGCGGTCGAAGCAGATGCAATTGCGGGAAGTGACTTCTTCGAGGCCCGCATTCGGCCGGTGCTCGTCGAGCATTGCTACAAATGCCATTCGATGTCGGCCGGCAAAACCGAAGGGGGCTTGGCTCTCGATACGCGTCCCGCGATGCGCGCCGGCGGTTCGAGCGGGCCGGCCGTCGTCCCTTCCGACGAAGATCGGAGCTTGATCCTCGCCGCTATTCGTCACGACGGTCTCGAGATGCCGCCCGATCGCAAGCTGCCGCCGGAAGTGATCGCCGACTTTGAAAAATGGATTGCCTTGGGAGCACCCGATCCGCGCGAAGGAGCGCTCATTCCGACGAAGCCAACGGTCGACTACGCCGCCGCTCGCCGGCATTGGGCCTTTCAACCGGTGCGGCCCATTGCGATTCCCCCTGCTCCTTTGAAGCGACCGGCCCTTGATCCCGTCGATCGCTTCATTCAAGCCAAGCTCAGTGCTGCCGGTTTCGAGCAAGCCGCGCCCGCCGAAAAGCGGGCCTTGTTGCGGCGTACGACGTTTCTCTTGACCGGACTGCCGCCGACGCCGCAGGAAGTCGTCGAATTCATCACGGACGCTTCGCCGCAGGCTTTCGAGCGCGTCGTCGATCGGTTGCTGGCGTCGTCGGCGTTCGGCGAACGTTGGGGACGCCGCTGGCTCGACACGGCCCGCTATGCGGAGACCAACGGCAAGAGCATGAACCTCGTCTGGCCGCACGCGTGGCGGTATCGCGATTGGGTCGTCGCGGCCGTGAACCGCGACCTGCCGTACGACGAGTTCCTCCGCGAGCAACTGGCCGGCGATTTGTTGTCCGCCGCCGACGATGCCGATCGTGCCGCGAAGATCACGGCCACCGGACTCTTGGCCCTCGGCGCGAAGTCGTACGAAGAAGGCGGGGCGCGCGAAAAGTTCCTACTGGAGGTGGCCGACGATCAGGTCGATGTCGTCACGCGCGGCATGCTCGGGCTCACCGTGGCGTGCGCTCGCTGCCACGATCACAAGTTCGACCCGGTGCCGCAGGCTGACTACTACGCGCTGGCCGGCATTTTCCTGAGCAGCGAAACTCTTTGCGGTCCCGGGCCGAAGCATGCCGGCTACAAGGGGTATGACGCGCCGTTTCAACCGGTCGGCGCCGAAGCCGAGCGGTTGCACGGGCCGTACGAAGCCCACGACCAGAACCTGCGGGCCAAGAACACGGAACTCGGCAAGGCCCGCTCGAGCCGTTATCGGCACGTGAAGAACAAGACGTCGCTGGGTCTCGATCGGAAGAAGACGACCGACGAGGCGAAGCTCGCGGAGATCGACGCGAAGACGAAGGTCGAGGAAGCGAGCATCGCGGAGTGGGATGCGAAGATCGCCGTGTTGGTCGACGAAATTAAGAAGCTCGAGGCTTCGTATCCGCCTGCTCCCGCGTACGCGATGGCGATGCGCGAGGGCGCGGCTCCGGCCGATTACACCTTGCGCTATCGGGGCGATTGGAAGCGGGCCGGGCCTCTGGTGCCGCGCGGGATGCCGTCGCTGTTTCATTCGAGCGCGGCCGGAGCGATCGCTAAGCAGGAAAGCGGGCGATTGCAACTCGCCGCGTGGGTCGCCGATCCGCAGAATCCGCTCACCGCGCGTGTGGCCGTGAATCGCATCTGGGCGGGCCTGTTTGGTCGTGGAATCGTCGCGACACTCGACAACTTCGGCACGCTAGGCGCCGAGCCGACGCATCCGGAGTTGCTCGATTACTTGGCCGCCGAGTTCGTGCGCGACGGCTGGAGCGTCAAACGCCTCATTCGTCGCCTTGTGCTCACCGAAACCTTTCGCACAGGCCTCGCCGAGCGATCACCGACGGCTGCCGCCGATCCGGAGAATAAACTCTTCGGTCGACGTTCGTATGAACGGCTCGACGCCGAAGCTCTCCGCGATGCGATGCTCGCCGTTTCCGGAACGCTGGAATCGTCGCCGCCGGTCGGCTCGCGCGTCTTGCAGGCCAAGGTGAGTTCGGCGAATGCCCTGGAGACCCCGCCGCCGCAAGAGATCGAGCGTCCGGTCCGTTCGCTTTATTTGACGACCGCCCGCTCGGCCGTGCCGGAAATGCTGACGCTGTTCGACTTCCCCGATCCTGCGCTTCCGGCAAGCGGCCGGCAACGACGAACGCTGGCGACGCAGGCCTTGTACCTGATGAACGCCCCGCACGTCGTCGAGTGGTCCGGCCGATTGGCGGAACGGGCCTTGCGCGAAGCCCCCGGCGACGATGCGGCTCGCATTGGTTGGTTACACGAAGTTTGCTTCGCTCGGCCGGCGACCGATGCCGAACTGCGGCGCCTCGCCGAGTTTCTTCGAGCCGAGAAACCGAAGGACTCTGTGGCGCGCGTAGCCGCCTGGACAATCGTTTGCCAAACGCTCTTGGCTTCGGCCGAGTTTCGTTATCTCCCGTGAGCCGATGATGAACGACTTTCTAACACCGTCCGAAACGGCAAATCGGCTCTCGCGCCGAGCTTGGCTCCGCCGCACATCGGCCGGCTTCGGATCGTTGGCCTTTGCCGCACTGGCCGCGGAACAGAAAGCCCGCGGCACGGCGACCACGGCACCGTCCGCGACGCACCACCGTGCGCGAGCCAAGCGAGTCGTCTTCCTCTATATGCGCGGCGGGCCGTGCCAGATGGAGACGTTCGACTACAAGCCGCGGTTGCAGGCCGATAGCGGTAAGCCGTCGCCAAATAACAAGACGATGAAGCTGCTCGGCTCGCAGTGGAAATTTGCGCAGCACGGCGCAAGCGGCCAATGGATTTCCGAGCTGTTCTCGCAAACGGCCCGGCATGCCGATGAGTTATGTGTGCTCAAAGCGGTGACGACGGACCACACGAACCATCCGGAAGCCAGCGACCAACTGCACACCGGCAGCTTTCAATTTGAGCGGCCGTCGCTGGGAGCGTGGGTCGTTTACGGCCTTGGCTCCGAGAATGAAAACCTGCCCGGCTTCGTTTCCTTTAAGCCGCCCGTGCAATGGGGCGGCGCGCGGTATTACGGCTGCGCATTTCTGCCGGCGGCCAACCAAGGGTTGCCTGTCGGCACGATGACCGAGGGGATGAACAAGGCTCGGCTCGCCAACACGGCCCACCCGACGCTCTCGCGCGATGCCCAGCACCGGCAACTCGATCTCTTGGCCGCGGCCAATCGCGAGTTCGCTGCCCGCGACGGCGACGCCGACGGCGCGATCGACGGCGTGCTGAAGTCGTACGAAGCGGCGTTCCGGATGCAAACCGATCTGCCGCAAGTGCTCGACGTGGAGAAAACCGAAACGGCGGCGACGTTGCAGCGGTACGGCATTGGCGGCGGCCCGACCGACGACTTCGGCCGGCAATGCCTGACGGCCCGGCGGTTGCTCGAAGCCGGCGTGCGGTTCGTCGAACTGACGCACGACAATTGGGATCATCACGCCGGAGTCGCCGCCAACATGCCGCTTCGATCGCGACAGGTCGACCAACCGATCGCGGCGCTGTTGGACGATTTGAAACGTCGCGGACTGTTGGAAGATACACTCGTCGTCTGGGGCGGAGAGTTCGGTCGCACGCCTGACGACCCCACCAACGACGGTCGTGGTCATAACAAAGACGGCTTCACCATGTGGCTCGCCGGCGGCGGCGTTCGAGGCGGTTTGTCTTACGGCCTGACCGACGAGCACGGCTTCCGCGCGGTCGAGGGCCCCGTACACATGCATGATTTGCATGCCACGATCCTGCACCTGCTCGGGCTCAATCACGAGCGGCTCACCTACCGCTACGGCGGCCGCGATTTCCGGCTCACCGACGTCCACGGCCGCGTCGTCCGCGAAATTCTGGCGTAGCAGATTCTGGGTGGACTGAATTCATTCGCCGTTTCCGGGGCCATTCCGCCCCCTCGAAACGCTTTCGGCCGCAAGTTACATTGGTAAGACCACTTTTCCGGCGGAGGCGTTGCTCACGCGGCAACTCTCTCTTGCGGATGAGTCCCGCCTCGACCATTGAATTGCCGCGTCCTTTCCCCCGGCGACTCGCCGGGGGCTAAGACATCGCGACGCGGCTCCACGGATCCCTTTCACGCCAGGGTTGTGCCCGCATGAAACGCATCGCACTTGTTTTCGCCGTCGCTTTCGCACTGGCGGCCCCATCGCTTCGCGCCGCCGATTCCATCACGTACGAACCCAAGAAGCCCGGCCCGGGTAAAGGGAAGCACGTCGTGCTCTTGGCGGGCGACGAGGAGTATCGATCGGAAGAAGGCCTGCCGATGCTGGCCAAAATTCTTTCGCAGAAGCACGGCTTCACGACGACCGTCTGCTTTTCGATCGGAGCCGACGGCACGATCGACCCGAACGCGGCGGCCAGCCTTTCCAATCCCGAGGCGCTCGACAAGGCCGACGCGATCGTGATGCTGCTGCGGTTTCGCAAGTATCCCGACTCGATCATGCAGAAGTTCGACGCGGCCGTGAAACGCGGCATCCCGATCATCGGGCTGCGCACCAGCACGCACGCGTTCAACGGTTTGAAGGGGACGTACGCGTCGTACAACAACTTCGGCAAAGACGTGCTCGGCGAACGCTGGGTGAGCCACTGGGGCGTTCATAAGAAAGAAGCGACGCGCGGCGTCATCGAACAAGGCCGCACGGACGATCCGCTGTTGCGCGGCGTGACGGACGTCTTCGGCGACAGCGACGTTTACGAAGCGCATCCGCCGGCCGACGCCAAGATTCTCCTGCGCGGCCGCGTGCTGAAGGGGATGAACCCGGTCGACGTCGGTGCCGACTATTCGAAGAAGCGGAGCACCGACAAGGTCGAGCAACCCGTCAACGATCCGATGATGCCGATCGCCTGGACCCGCGAACTCCCCGTGGCCGGCGGCGATAAGCAGCAGAAGATTTTCTGCACGACGATGGGCGCCGCGACCGACCTGGAAAGCGAAGGCTTGCGGCGGTTGGTCGTGAACGCCGTGTATTGGGGCCTCGGCATGGACGTGCCGAAGAAGAACGACGTCGGCCTCGTCGACGATTTCCATCCGACGAAGTACGGCTTCAAAGGCTTCCGCGTCGGCTTGAAGCCCGACGATTTCGCACTCGGCAAATCGCTCCCGGCGCCCGGCGACGGCGCCGGATTGCAGACGCCGCCGGAAGTGCAGAAGGCCTCGGCCCGCGCGCTACCCGCCAGTGCCTTGCCGCTGGAGCTTCTTAAAAGCGAACGGATCGCGCTGGTCGGCAATTCGACGGCCGAACGGATGAACCTCTTCGGCAACTTTGAGACGTCTCTGCATCTGCGGCACTCGCAATTGCAGCTCGTGTTCCGCAATTTCGCCCGGCCGGCCGATGAAGTCGCCCTGCGTCAGCGTGCCAGCGACTACACGAAGATCGACGACCCGCTCAAGGTGTTCGGCCCGGAAACGTTCCTCTGTTTCTTCGGGTTCAACGAATCGTTCGCCGGCAAACTGGGCGTGGAAAAGTTCCAAGCCGACTACGAAAAGTTTCTCGACGAATACGCCGCGACTTACGCGCGCGACAACGCCGGGAGCAAGCCGCGGTTCGTGATTGTCGGGCCGATGGCCTTTGAAGCGAGCGGCGATCCGCTGATGCCTGCCGGAAAGTCCGAAAACGAGAATTTGGCCCTCTACGCCGAGGCGTGCCGTGCCGTTGCTCAGAAGCGCGGGCTGGCGTACGTCGATCTCTACACGCAGACCTCGCAAAGCTTCGCCTACGAGCCAGGCCTACAATTCACAATCAACGGTGCGCACACCAATGCCGCCGGCGATGCGCTGCTCGCCGAGATTCTCGACGCCCAACTCTTCGGCTCGGGCAATCCGGCCAACGTGAATGAGGCGCTCAAGAAGCAAGTGCAGGCCGAGGTCAACGAGAAGTCTTGGCTGCACCTGCAGGACTACCGCATGATCAACGGCTGGTACGTCTACGGCGGTCGGCGCACGTGGGACACCGAAACGTTTCCTCGCGAGTATGTGAAGCTTCGCAACATGGCCGCGGTGCACGACGGCCGCATCTGGGATCTGGCCGCGGGGAAGCAACTCGCCGCGCCGGCCGACTATTCAAAGACCGGCGACTTGATCGTGCCGCCGACGCGCTTCGGCGAGCCGCGCCAGGCTTATAGCGAAAACCCGACCGGTGGGCCTGTGATCTTGCCGCCTGAAGAACTGATCAAGACCGTCACCACGCCGCCGGGCTTCGAGATGAAGCTCTTCGCCGACGAAACGCGGTTTCCGGAAATCGCCAAGCCGGTGCAGATGACGTTCGACGGCAAGGGACGGCTTTGGGTCTCGACGATGCCGAGCTACCCGCAATGGCGACCGGGCGATCCGCGACCGAGCGACAAGCTCGTGATCCTTGAAGACACCGACGGCGACGGCTCTGCCGATAAGAGCACCGTGTTCTACGACAAGCTCCACTGCCCGACCGGCTTTGAGTTCTTTAACGGCGGCGTGTTGGTCGTCGACCAGCCGCGAATGCTCTGGCTCCAAGACACCGACGGCGATGACAAGGCCGACGTCGAGGTGAGCGTGCTCGACGGTTGGGCCACGGAAGATACGCATCACACGATCGGAGCGTGGGAGTCGGGCCCGGGCGGTCAGATTCACATGCTCGAAGGCGTGGCCATGAGCACGGCCATCGAAACGCCATGGGGCGCGTTCCGCAACTTCGGCAGCTCCGGCTGCTACGTACTCGATCCGCGCACGTGGAAGGTGCGGCACTTCAAGACGCCGGGCTACGGCAACCCTTGGTGCTACGTGTTCAACGAATGGGGCCAAGGCATCTGCGGCGACGGCACTGGCGCGAACCAACACTGGGACACGCCCCTCTCGAGCGCCGCGTATCCGGGCCGTAAGGGAATGAACCCGGTGTTTCCGACCGAAGGGATGCGGCCGGTCGTCGGCAGCGAGTACCTAGTCTCGCGGCAATTTCCGGACGACGTGCAGGGCCAATTCATTTACGCCTGCGTGATCAACATGAACGGCCTGCCGCGGTGGACCATCAGCGACGACGGCGCCGGCTACAAGGGCGTGCGCGTGCGGCACAATCCGGACGACGCCAAGACGCCGTATGATTTGCTGAAGAGCAACGACAAACATTTCCGGCCGGTCGATCCGCAGATCGGTCCCGACGGCGCGCTCTGGTTCGGCGATTGGGCCAATCCGCTGATCGGCCACATGCAATACAGCCAGCGCGACCCGAACCGCGACCACGTGCACGGCCGCATCTATCGGTTGTTCTACAAGGACAAGCCGCTGGTGACGCCGGTGACGCAGCACGGCAAGACCAACGAGGAACTCTTCGAACAGTTCCGCGAATATGAATGGCGGACGCGAGCCCGCGCTCGCCGCGAATTGCAAAGCCGGCCGCAAGCGGAAGTGCTGGCGGCGCTCAAGAGCTGGGTCGCCAAACTTTCGCCGAGCGACGAAGCCTACGATCGGCTGCGCTGCGAAGCTTTGTGGCTGCAGCAGAGTTATCATGCCGTGGATGCGGAACTGCTCAAGCAGGTGCTCGCGGCGAAGCGGTTTGAAGCTCGCGCCGCCGCGGCACGCGTGCTCAGCGAAGAACGAGACTTCTTGCCGGAGGCTTTCACGCTGCTGCAAGCGGCGGCCGTGGACGAGCACCCGCGCGTGGCCGTCGAAGCGGTGCGGGGCCTCAGCTTCTTCAGCACGACGCCGAGCGCGGCGGCCGTGCTCGCCGGCTTGGCCAAACATTCGGGCGATACGTATATGCAATACACGGCCGACGCGGCGTTGGGGGCCACGCTCAACGGCTGGCGCGGGGGCATGCTGAAGGGTGAACTGGCTGCGAACGATCCGGTCGCCAAGAAGGTGCTCGACGCCGTCATCGCCACCGACAAGCAAGGTGCACAACTCCTGCCGTACTTGCAGATTCTCCTCGGCCGCGATCAGAAGTCGGAAGAAGAGAAGAATAAGGCCCTGACCGCGCTCAGCGACATGGGGGGCGGCAACGCCGACAACGGCAAGGTCGTCTTCCGCCGCAGTTGCACGGCCTGCCACAAGGTCTTCAACGAAGGGGCCGACTTCGGGCCGGACATGATGAAGGTCGGCACCCGGCTGAAGCCGTTCAAGATTTTGCAATCGATCATCGATCCGAACGCCGACATCGAGCCGAAGTACCTGTCGACGCAGATCATCACCGACGAAGGGCTCACGATCTCGGGCTTGCTCGTCAGCGAAACGCCGGAAGCGGTCGTGATCTTCGACGGCAAGGAAAAGAAGACGATCCCGACGAAGTCGATCGAAGAGCGAAACAAACTCAAGCAGAGCAGCATGCCGGAAGGACTCGCGAGTACGCTCTCGCCGGTCGAGCTGTTGGACTTGCTGGCGTTTTTAAAGTCGCTTAAGTAGTCAATCGAGAGACGAGTTGCCGTTTAGCCGCACCGCTCGCGGTGCGCGTTATCGATGCTTCGCGAATACGCGCGACGCACGATTACGCGCATCGTAAACGATGCGGCTAAACGCATTTCTTGAGCTAGAACTTCCGATACGCGCTCCGCAGCAGCTTGTTCGCGTCGGCGACGTTCGTCACTTTCAGCGCGGCGGCGTCCCAGTCGAGCTTCGTGTCCGGGAAGCGGTTGGCGACCACGCCCAGCAGCAGCGCTTCGGTGAGCGGGCCGGCGTACGCGAACGGGGCGCTCGTCTTCGTTTTGCCCAGGCAGGCGTCGACGAACTCGTGGTAGTGGTTGCCTGCTTCTACGTCGGGTCGTTTGTAGTCGGCGAATTTCTTTTCCGGGAAGAGCGTCGGTTCGGCGACGTGCGGCAGCAGCATCACGCCTTCCTCCCCGACGAAGAGCGATGCTTGGCCAGGCAGTGCGAATTCGGCCGGCACGCCCGCCTTCGCCGAAAGCCCCAGATCGCCGGCCGTTTTCGGTACTAGGTCGCCGTCGTACCATTTCCATTTCAGCGACTCGGTCGTGTACTTTGTTTGTGGGAACTCGTACTCGACGACGTTTTTCTCCGGATGGCCGATTCCGGTCGGCGTGCGGCACGTGGTCTTGGCCCACTTCGGCGCGGTCAGCTCGAGCGCGGCGTACGGCGTGTCGAAGATGTGTACGCCCATGTCGCCGAGCGTGCCGGTGCCGAAATCGATCAGTTTCCGCCACTGCCCCGGATGATAAACGCCCGGCGTATACGGCCGCTCGGCCGCGGTGCCGAGCCAAAGGTTCCAATTGAGCGTCGCCGGAGCGGCTTCGGTCTTCGCGAACGGCCCGCCGTCGTAACCCCAGTTTTTGTTCGACCAAGCATGAACCTCGCTAACTTTCCCGATCACGCCGGACTGAATCATTCGCACGGCCCGGCGGTAAACGGCCGAAGAGTGCACCTGAATGCCCATCTGCGTGACGAGGCCTTTTTGCTGGGCCAACTCGCGCATGGCCCGGGCCTCGAACACTTCGTGCGTCAGCGGCTTCTGGCAATAGACGGGCTTGCCGGCCTGCATTGCGGCCATTGCCGCCGGGGCATGGGTGTGGTCGGGCGTGGAGACCACGACGGCATCGACCTTGTCGCCCAGCGCGGCGATCATTTCGCGGTAGTCGCGAAACGTTTGAGCACCCGGATGCAGCTTCAAAGCCGCTTCGAGCCGCGTCGCATCGACGTCGCACAGCGCGGCCACCTCGAGCAGCGGATGGGTGCTGATGCTCTTCAGATCCGAGCCTCCCATACCGCCGACGCCGACGTGCGCCGTACGGAGTTTGCCGGCGGCCGAAACATAACTGCCGCGCACCGTGCGCACGGCCGGAGCGATGAAGGCCGCGCCGACGGCGCCGGCTCCAAGTTGCAAGAATTGACGACGAGAAGTCGGGCGAGAAGCGGCGGGCATGGCGGGATCTCTGTGCGGGGTGAATTAAGGCAAGAGAAACTTGCAGCGGGATGCCGGCAGACTAACGAGCGGGATTTCCTACGTCAAATCGTGGAGAATCGTCGGCCGTTCCGCTCCGTCCGTCATTGTGAATATCGGCGGCGTCGGGTAGCCTGGAACCATCGCAAACGCAGTTTTTCGTAGGGGTTCGAGAGTCGGATGTTCAAGATGTTTCCGGTCGGGCAGTTGAAGGAGGGAGACCGCTTCAAGTTTGCCAACGACATTCCGCGCAAGGTTGACGGGGGCGGCAATGAAGCGCAAGGCGACTTGCTGCAAGTCACGCGCACCGCACAAGTGAACGCGGCCGCCGGGTCGTGCTACTTCCGCTACCGACCTGCGCATGACGCCGCCGGCTTCAGCCAAAGTTGGAACGGCGTGGCCGACGTGCAGGTGCAGCTCGAAGTGCAAGGAGTCGAGGAACCGATTCTCTCGATCGCCGTCGACTCGACCGAAGCCCCCGCCGCGCGGAAGCGCCGCCCGGCGGTGAAGCTCGTCAAGCAAACGACGATCGCCCCGCCGAAGAAGGCGACCAAGACTGCCCCGGCCAAGGCTGAACTCGCCGCCAAAGCGAAACCTGCCGCGAAGAGTAAGGCCGGCGCGAAGGGAAAGAAGGCCGCCGTGGCTAAGGCCGAGCCTGCGAAAACGGC
This sequence comes from Planctomycetota bacterium, assembly GCA_017303535.1. Lineage (GTDB taxonomy): Bacteria > Planctomycetota > Planctomycetia > Pirellulales > PNKZ01 > PNKZ01. The sequence continues at coordinate 36,531 of JAFLCO010000005.1, read as the reverse complement.
CAAGCCGGTGAAGGCGAAGAACCGTTTGGTCCTACGGACGTCGACGCCGACCGTATCGAAATCGAGCGCGGCCGAGCACAGCACGCTGCATGAAAAGCGGCCGTCGATGACGCCGCAACTCTCGAAGCCGACGCAAAAGAAATCGCGCCGGGCTTAAGCGTCGGATGGCTTAGCTTGGCGGGTGGCTGGGTCTGGAGCGTACTCGCGAAGACCCAGTAAGATTGGCTCCTAACTGGGGCACCGCTGCGCTATGCCCCAGCTACCCATAGCGAGCTTTGCAACCGCTCTACCCGACCAACTCGCGCAGTGGGTCCGGGTTGCCGTCGAGCAAAAATTGCGGCCGGCCGTGCAGGTCGTTGAGCAACGTGTTGCGATAGTCGATGCCGAGGTTGTGGTATAGAGTGGCGAACACCTCGCCGAACGTCACCGGGCGGTCGACGGCCTCGCCTCCCATGCGGTCGGTCGCGCCGATGACTTGCCCCATCCGCATGCCGCCGCCGGCCATCAACGCGCACGACACGCGCGGCCAGTGATCGCGGCCAACCTGCTTGCTGATGATCGGCGTTCGTCCGAATTCGCCCCAGGCCAGCACGGTGACGTCGTCCGCCAGCCCGCGCTCGTGCAAATCATCGACGAGCGCCGAGACCGCCTGATCGAACGGCGGGAAATCTTCGCGCTCGCGGTTGAAGATCGTGTTGTACGACCCGCCGTGCCAGTCCCACTTGCTGTAGTTCACCGTCACCACGCGGCAGCCGGCCTCGACCAATCGCCGGGCCAAGAGCAGACTTTGCGGCACGCGCGGGGCGCCGTTGCCGTCCATGTGCACCTTCGTATCGCCCGTGCCGTAGCGAGCCACGGTCTTCGGGTCTTCCTTAGAAAGATCCAAGGCATCGACGATCTTCGACGAGGTCAGCAGGTCGATCGCCTGACCGACGAAGGCGTCCATGCCGGCCATCTTGCCGGAGTGATCCATATCGCGGCGAATGCCGTCGATGCTCGCCAGGAGCGAACGTCGATCGTTCAACCGCTCAGGCGTGATGCCGGTGAGTTGCATGTCTTCGCGGCTCGCGGCCAGTGGATTCAGGGGCGACTGCGCGACGCCTAAGAAGCCGGGGCCGGGCTCGTTGTACGGACCGTGCGTGCAGGTATAGCAGAGGCTCACGAACGGCGGCACTCCGCGCTCGGCTTGGCCTTGCTGCTGGGCGACGATCGAGCCGAATTGCGGCCAGCCGCCGGCCGGAACATTGCGACCCGGCAAACGTCCGGTGTAACACTGGTGCGCGTCGTGGCCCGATTGCGCATCGACGATCGACCGAATGATTGCCAGCTTATCCATCCGCGTGGCGAGTTGCGGAAACAACTCGCAGATGTCGATGCCCGAAACGTTCGTGGCGATCGGACGATGCGGCCCGGCGATTTCGGCGGGCGCGTCAGGCTTCAGGTCGAACATATCTTGGTGCGGCGGCCCTCCGACCAAGTAGATCATGATCACGGCCTTGCGACGGTTGCTCGTGCCCGCTTGCGCCTCGGCTTGCAACAGTTGAGCGAGAGAAAGCCCGCCGAGCCCGAGGCTGCCCATGCGAAGAAAGCTGCGGCGTGAAAGGCCGTCGCAAAGCGTGGGGCGCGCGGAAGCGCGATACGGCAAACTCAACATGGCGGGGGCTCCGGGCGGAGACTGTCGGCAGGCGGGAACGAGCAGGCGGCAGGCGGGTATCGATCAAATGACGCTTATACGATATCGGCCCAAGTGAGGCAACATAAATAGGATTTTGGTCGTTAGACGCATCGCGTAGTCGCCTCAAGACGAGCCCGGAAGTTCGACGGGTGCCGGCCCGCCGCTTAGGATAGCCATTCGCCGTCCCCTCGAACGGCTCTGCCCACGCTTTGCAAGGAACGTTCGCCATGACTGCTCCGCTCTCCCGCCGCACGTTCGCCGCCGCCGCGGCCGGCGCCGTCTTGGGAACGTCTCCGCTTGTCGCTCAAGACAAAGCGTCGGATGCCGCCCCTGCTGCGAAACCCGCCGGGCCGATGGAAGCGCCGTTTGAGCGCGATTACCCGGCGCCGGAGTTCACGCCGTCGTGGAAGCGGCCGCAGTTGCCCAAGCAACTCGTGCAAGACTTCGTCGTGTATGCGCACATGGACCTGCCGATGACGAAGAAGCTCTTGGAGAAAGAGCCGGGCCTGATCGCCGCCACCGTCAATTGGGGCGCGGGCGATTGGGAGTCAGGCTTCAACGGCGCGGTGCACATGGGGCGACGCGACATCGTCGAATACCTGCTCGAAAACGGCGCTCGCATCGACATCTTCTGCGCCGCCATGCTCGGGATGCTCGACGTGACGAAGGCGTTTCTCACACTCCAGTCGAAGCTGATCGACGCCAAAGGTCCGCACGGCTTCAGCCTGCACTTTCATGCCCAGGTCGGCGGACCGGAAGCCGAACCGGTGCTGGAATACTTGCAATCGGTCAAGAAGATCGAGCTGCGGCCGAACCCATTCTTGAAAATGCGGCAGGCGGCGGAGAAGAAAAGCTCCTAGCCGCGCATCGGTATCGAAGTCGTACTCTTTTCGTGTTCTGCGAGGTTGGTCATGTTGCGCGCCGCGGCCGTGTTGTCTTTCGTTGGTTTGTTCGTATTTCAAGCCTCTTGTGGCGCGGCAATCGCCGCCGACGCGTCGAAGCCGAACGTGCTCTTGATCTGCGTCGACGATCTCAAACCGATCCTCGCCTGCTACGGCGACAGGCTTGTGAAGACGCCGAATGTCGACCGCCTCGCGGCCCGCGGATTGCTGCTCGAAAGCGCCTATTGTAACCAAGCCGTTTGTTCGCCGTCGCGCAATGCGCTGCTCGTCGGACTGCGGCCGCAAACGCTCGGCATCTACGACCTGGGGACCAACTTCCGTAAGACCGCGCCCGGCGCAATCACGCTCCCGCAGCAGTTCAAGCAGGCAGGCTACACGACGATCTCCATCGGCAAGACGTATCACACGGGCCACGGCAACATCGGCGATCCGAAGGAGTCGTGGAGCGAGCCGCCGTTCAAAGGGGGCGGCGCTCAATATGTCAACGACGAGAACCGCGTCGAAGCTCGTCTTGAAGAAAAAGGACTCACGGCCAAGCAGGCCGCCGACCAGCAGCTGCGCGGGGCCGCGGTCGAAGCCGGGCAATGCGAAGATGAAGCCTACGTCGACGGCGTCGCCGCGCGCGAAGCCGTGCGGCGTCTCGAAGAGTTCGCCAAGAAGCCGACGCAGCCGTTTTTCCTCGGCCTGGGGTTCATCAAGCCGCACCTGCCGTTCTGTGCCCCGCAGAAATATTGGGACCTCTATCAAGAGTCGCAGTTCGAGCCGGCAGCCCGGCAAACGCCCCCCGACGGCGCGCCGCAGTTCGCTCCGCAGTTCGGCGGGGAACTTCGTCGCTACGGCGGCATTCCCGAAAAGGGCACGCTGCCCGTCGACCTGCAGCGCCGGCTCATCCACGGCTACTACGCCGCCGTGAGTTATATGGACGCTCAACTCGGGCTGGTGCTCGACGCGCTCGACAAGACGGGCCTCGCGGAGCGAACGATCGTCGTGCTGTGGGGCGATCACGGCTGGCACCTCGGCGACCACGGCATGTGGTGCAAACATACGAACTACGAACAGGCCGCGCGGATTCCGCTCTTGGTCGTCGTTCCCGGCGTAACGAAGGCCGGCACCCGCACCAAGGCACTCGTCGAAACCGTCGACATCTATCCGACGTTGTGCGAGCTGGCCGGTCTCTCGCCGCAAACGCCGCTCGACGGCCAAAGCTTCGCCGCGGTGCTCCGCGACCCGACGACCTCGACTCGCGACAGCATCACGCACGTTTATCCGCGGACCGGGGTGCTCGGACGCGCCATTCGCAACAACCGTTATCGCATGGTCGAATGGAAATCGATCGGCGCGGCCCCGGACACGGCCGTGATTGAGCTTTACGATTACCAAACCGATCCGCAGGAGACGAAGAACGTCGCGGCGGAGCAGCCGGAAGTCGTCGCGCAGCTGCGCGGAATTCTCGCGAAGCAACCGGAGGCGAAGCCGCAATTCAGCGCGAAGGGCCAGGGCGGCGCGAAATCGCAAGCGTCGGGTAAAGCGGCTCAAGGGAGCGTGAAGAAGCAGGACCGCGGTGCGATGTTCGCCGGCCGCGATAAGGACAAGGACGGGAAACTGACTCGCGAAGAGTTTCTTGCGAACCAACCGGATCCGAAAGATGCTCCGGCGAGGTTCACGAAGTTCGACGTCGACGGCAGCGGCGATTTATCGCGCGAAGAGTTCGTATCGTCCGGCAAGAAGAAGTAGTCTCACTGTAGCGAACGCCCTCCGTGGCGTTCCGTCCTTCTCCCCTTGCGGGAGACTCTGTTTACTTCCTTCTCCCCTTGCGGGAGAAGGTGCCGCGCAGCGGCGGATGAGGGGTACAAAAACTTGTACCCGGCGCACGGAACTCCACAGAGGGCGTTCCCTACAGGTGCTTACGAGACCGCCGCCAGCACGATCATCTCCACCTTCAGCGTGCCGGAAAGTCCGGCTTGCACGCAGGCCCGAGAGGGCGCTTGCCCCGGCACGACCCAAGCGTCCCACAAGCGATTGAGCGTCGGAGCATCCGCCAGATCAGCAAGATAGATCGTGATCTGAAGCAGCCGCTCGCGCGTCGCACCGAGGTCGGCGAGCGTCGCATCGATCTGCTCGAGCACCTGCCGCACCTGCCCGGCCGCGTCGAGCGCCGAGTCCGCGGCAACTTCCACCCACCGCGCGACGCCGGCGTGAACAACAACGTCCGACCAACGCGGCCCAGCCCCAAGGCGACGGATTGTGGTCATTGCTTATCGTGCCTCGCCCGGAGCTGCGAGGAGCCGAGTTGCGTCCATCGAATCGCCTCTTGCCCAGTCACTGACATGCGTTTCTGTCAACGGCACTGGATAAGGAAAGTTCCAAGCAACAATCTCGGCAATGCTTGGTGGCGGATCACCAAGTATGGAAGCGAAGAACCCTTGCTTCTTAGGTGGGGCAGTTCGCACCTTCTCGTAGATAGGATTAAGCAAGACTCCCTTGAAGTGTAGGTCTAACCGTTTCGCTTCGTTTGCTTCGGAATCGATGCGATCCACGAGTTTGGCCATTGCTAACTCAATCGACCGCACATCCATTCTGGATGCCCATTGCCTGAATCGTTCTAGCGATTCACGAAATATGCGAAGTCGATCCTCCATTTCATGTCGTTTGCGAACTTGTTCTTCCAGCGACATCATCGTTGCTCCAAATGAAGCGAAAACGGAAATGCGTTAGTGGTAGTTTGTTCTTACTTCAACCGCCCTTCATAAGCCCACAATCCCAGCGCCGGGTTGCTGATGTAGTACACCCGTTCGCCGTCGGCGAGCGTGTTCCAGCCGTCGTTGAGTTTTTTCGGGTCGTAGCGGCGCATCGTTTCGTGCAGGTCCGCGTAGTTGTAGCCGACGCCTTCCACTTCGTGCCGCGTCAGCTCACCGGGACAATAGGTGACGTCGAACCGGCCTTCGCTCGAGCCGTGAATCAGATGGGCCGCCGCGGAAAGGTTCCCCTGCAGGTCGGCGTTCTCCTGCATGAAACGCATAATCTCGGGCGTCGTCCGATAGCCGTACTTGCGGATCAGCACGTCGATTTGCGGATCTTCGCCGAACGTCTTCACGCCCGGCGCGAGCACGATGAGTTGCCCGCGATCGGCGATGGCCATTCGCGTGCGGTAGATCGACTTGTTGCCGAGCCACGTGCTGTGGAACTCTTCCTCGTCGAGATAAACGACGACCTTCGGTAGTTCCTCCTTCAAGATGCTGAAGTTCACTTGAATCGAGAGGGCCGCCGCTTGTTGGTAGCAGTCGTGATCGTCGCCGATGTAAAGGCCGCGCGTCACCAGTTCGCGGCGCTCGTTGGTGCCGACGACCGTCAGCACGTAGAGCAGCGGCAGATGCTTGCAGAAATGTTCCTGGGCGAAGTTCAGGATGCGGCGCAGCGGCGTATCGGCCCGCCCCATCATCCGCTCCATGCCGTACGCGGCCCCGATGAAATGGCTTTCGTTGATCCCTTGCGAGCCGCCCGTGCCGACGAAGATATTCTTGTTGTAATTCGCCATCCCCATCACTTCGTGCGGCACCACTTGGCCGATCGAAAGAATGAGGTCGTGACCCCCTTCCCACAGCAGCTTGTTGAGCTGCGCGGGCCAAGGCTTATTCCAAATCCCTTCGGTCGCCTGGGTAACAAACTCAGCCGGCACGTGGCCGATCGTCACGACGTCGTCGCGCCAGCGATGTTCGCGAAAGAGGGTCTTCGGCACGCCGGGAAACATCTTGTCGAGTTGCCACTCCGGCATGGCGAAGTGCGTGCCGAGGGCCGGCATGACGTCGACTAGGCGATCGCCGTAGTATTCGTAGGTTTGGCAGGTGAGCGGCCCGCTGCGGCTGTTGAACCGCGTGAAATCCGGCGGCACGGCGATGACGCGGTTGCGTTCGCCGAGCTGTTTGAAAACGCCGTGCAGTGCGGCGCGCAGATCAGCTTCCGTGAGTTCGGTCGTCGGCGATCCGACGGCGTAGTACGTGGTCATGGCATCTCAACAGTTACGCAAACGGCGCCGACTTCGTATCGACGCAACGTCGCGAAGCTTTCTCGGAAGCAGCTTCGCGACCAGGCACGATTCTCAGACCATCGTCGCCGCTCGTCCAGACCTACCGCGCGATGCCGGCGGCGATTTTTCGGCCCTGCCGGCGCACAACCGCCGGCGGGGCGATTGTGCGGCGTCGTTTCGTTAGTGAGAATCTTGGAACACCCCCTCAACCCCGGTCCCTCTCCCCGGTCTTCAAAAAAAACACGGGGCGACGGGAGAACAGACTATGCGCGTCAAACTCGAATACGGCAAACGCGGACTCTACGTCGATCTGCCCGACGAACGGGTCGTGCGTACCTTGGCGTATAAAGACGCCGTGCCGCTGGCGGAACCGGCGGCCGAACTCAAGCGCCTGCTCGCCGCGCCGCTTGGCACTCCGCCGCTCGCGGAACTCGCGCAAGGCCGGCGCTCGGCCTGCATCCTCATTTGCGACGTCACGCGACCGGTGCCGAACGAGCTGATGCTCACACCGATCCTCCGCACGCTCGAAGCGGCCGGCGTACCCCGCGCAGGCATCACGATCTTAGTCGCCACCGGCTTGCATCGACCGAACGAAGGGGCCGAACTGGTCGAGCTTGTCGGCCCGCGCATCGCCGCCGACTATCGCTGCGAGAACCATTTCGGCAAACGGCGCGAAGAGCACGAGTATCTCGGAGACAGTCCGCGCGGCGTACCGATCTGGATCGATTCGCGTTATCTCGACGCCGATCTGAAAATCACCGTCGGCTTGATCGAGCCCCATTTCATGGCCGGTTTTTCCGGCGGCCGCAAGCTGATCTGCCCGGGCATTGCCGCCTTGGAGACCGTGAAAGCCTGGCACAGTCCGCGATTTCTCGAACATCCCCTGGCCCAAAGCGGTTCGCTCGTCGGCAATCCCGTGCATGAGGAGAATACTTGGATCGCCCAGCGTGCCGGGTGCGACTTCATCGTCAACACGGTGATCGACGCTCAGCGCCGCCCGCTCTATTTCTGTGCGGGCCACATGATCGAGGCGTTCGAGGCCGGAGTTGCCTTTGTGCGGGGCGTCGTCGTCGACCGTGCCGAGCACGAAGTCGACGTCGTGGTCACCAGCGGCGCCGGCTATCCGCTCGACACGACGTTCTATCAAGCGGTCAAAGGGATGGTCGGCGCGATGCAGGTCGTGAAGCCCGGCGGCACGATCATCGTCGCGGCGAGCATGAGCGAAGGGATCGGCAGCCCCGAGTTTACGCGGCTCTTCGACGAGAACGCCACGCTCGAAGGTTTCGTCGACCGCATCACGAACACCGATTACTTCGTGATGGACCAATGGCAGCTCGAAGAACTCGCCAAGGTCCGCCGCAAAGCGCGGGTCAAAGTCGTCAGCGATGGACTCCCCGCCGCGACGCTGAGTAAGTTGTTCGTCGAGCCGGCGCCGACGGTCGAGCAAGCGGTCGCCGACTCGCTCGCGGAATACGGAGCCGACGCGCAAATCGCCGTGATTCCGAAAGGCCCGTACGTCCTGGCGCAGTGCGGGGCGTAATCGCCTCGGCTCTGTCGAAGGCGCGGCGGCTCGCGCGTCAAGGAAACTTTTGGCCACTTGGCAACTTTGCGCCGCGTCAAGCACGTTTTTGGCCAGTGTAGCAGGCACACTCCGTGTGCCGTCGCCTGTGGGTTAAGGCCGCCGCTGGGATTTCTCAACGGCCATTGGCGATTTCCGACGGGCGTTTCTGATCTGCGACCGACGGCACACGGAGTGTGCCTGTTACATTGAGGCAAAATTCCGGCCGGCCAAAAACGTCCTGGAACCGCGGCGGCAATCTGAGACAATCCTCAATGCACCGGTGCGCAACCGACGCCGACCTTAGCCCCCGGTTCTTCAAGCCGGGGGCGATCGACGTCGAACAACGCTTCCGGCGCACGATCCAAATACTAGCCCCGAAGCGCAAGCGAGGGGGCGTGGCCGCTTTTACGACGATCACCACCGACGAAAAACTTAACCACGTTGCCCCCGGCATGAAGTGCCGGGGGCTAAGGGCAACGCCGATGAATCACCAGCGACATCAACAGCGAGCCGGGCGCGTTAGCGACCGGAGTCTTACCACGTCGACACGAAGGTCGGACCCCTCATCCGCGGCTTCGCCGCACCTTCTCCCGCAAGGGAGAGAAGGAAGTCGTCAACGCCCGATTTCTGTTCGGCGAAGGGACTTATTGACGACAGAGTTGCAATTACAACCGCGCTACGGTTACTGCGTACAAAACGGAGGGGGTGCGTACATCGAGGTCGAAAAAGTACGCACGGAATCACTTAGAACTAAGGGTGCGTACATTTCAGGCTCCGATGTACGCACTCGCAATTTTGAGGTTATTGCAAATCAGTTGCGATTAGAACTTTCGCAAGACTCCGAAGCACAATTCTCTAGCAAGGCGATTTATGCTCCGCGAGAACGGCGACCGATGTCGTCAAGCTCGCTCGCCTCGCTCCTTGCGATCGTCGTTGCCTGCTTCGCTTCGACCGTCGTCGCAGCCGCCGAGGCACGTAAGCCGAACGTCGTGTTGATCGTCGCCGATGATCTCGGCGGTTCCGATCTCGGCTGCTACGGCAGTAAGTACCACCGCACTCCGCATCTCGATGCGTTGGCGAACTCGGGCGTGCGCTTCACCGACGCCTATGCCGCGTGCCCGGTTTGTTCGCCGACCCGAGCCGCGCTGATGACCGGCAAAGTGCCGGCCCGGCTGAACCTCACCGATTGGCTCCCCGGTCGGGCCGATCGTCCCGACCAGAAACTGCTTCGTCCCAAAATTCGCCAAGAATTGCCGCTTGAGGAAACGACGCTGGCCGAGCATCTCAAAAGCGCCGGGTACGCAACGGCCCACATCGGCAAATGGCACCTGGGTGGTGAAGGCTTCGGCCCGCGCGAACAAGGATTCGATCTGAACATCGCGGGCGATCACGCCGGCTCGCCGCGCAGCTACTTCGCGCCCTACGTCGGCGGCAAGCAAGGGCAAGCGAAGGCGACGATTCCGGGCCTCGAAGACGCGCCGAACGGCGAGTATCTCACGGATCGCCTGACCGACGAGTCGCTGAAGTTCATCGAGGCTCACGCGGCCGAGCCGTTCTTTCTGTACCTGCCGCACTTCGGCGTGCATACGCCGCTGAAAGCGCCGACTGCGACCATCGACAAGTACCCTACTTGGGACGGCGTGCCGCATGGCAAACAGGAAAACCCGATCTATGCGGCGATGTTGGAGCACGTCGACTTGAGCGTCGGTCGGATCGTCGAGCGATTGGAGAAACTGAAGTTGCTCGACGACACGCTGATCATTTTCACCAGCGACAACGGCGGGCTGGCGACGATTGAAGGCCCGAACACGCCGGCGACGAACAACGGTCCGCTCCGCGAAGGGAAGGGCTGGCTTTACGAAGGGGGCGTGCGCGTTCCGCTCGTGGTTCGTGCGCCGAAGTCGGCCGCATCGAAGTCGGGAAATGTGAGTGCCGCGCCGGTGTGGAGTTGCGACGTCTTGCCGACGGTGCTGGAGCTGGCACGGTTGCCGAAAGCCGACGGGATCGACGGCGTGAGTTTCGCCGGGGAGTTGCGCGGCGACGAAGCGCAGCCGCGGCCCGATCTGTTCTGGCACTACCCTCACTACGCCAATCAAGGAGGCAAGCCCGGCGGCGCGGTTCGCAGCGGGCCGTGGAAGCTGATCGAGTTTTACGAAAACGGGCGGCGTGAACTATTCGATCTTGGGGCGGGCAAGAATGAGTCGCGTAATCTGGCTGCGGAAAAACCGGAGGTCGTCGCCGAGTTGGCCGGTCGATTGGAGGCGTGGCGTAAGCGCGTCGGAGCGAAGATGCCGACGCCGAACCCCGACTATCGACCGAATCCGCAGGCCGAGGACGGCACGATCACGATCGCGGCCCGCACGGCCGACGTTCACGGAGTGCAGCTACGCTACGAGCCGTTGCCGCACAAAAATACGGTCGGCTTTTGGACGAACCCGGACGATTACACGACGCTGGAATTCACGGTCGACAAGCCGGGACGATATGAAGTCGAAATCTGGCAGGGGTGCGGCAAGGGGCAGGGAGGGAGCGAGGCCAAGGTCGTGATCGGCGAGCAGACGCTGCCGTTCACGGTCGAAGACACCGGCCACTTCCAGAACTTCGTCCCGCGCGTGATCGGCACCGTGCAAATCGACGAGCCGGGCCTCAAAACGCTGGAGTTGCGAGCCGTGAAAAAGGCGAAGGCCGCGGTGATGGATTGTCGGCAGATCGTGCTGAAGCCGGTGAAGTGAAGTCGCTCTTGAAGAAACGGGGGCCTGACAGCCCCCGCTCGCCCTATTTAGTCCGGGAGCCGTGGGATGAAGCTACAAGCCCATACCGACGAAGCCGCCTCGCTGTTCCCATTCGAGATCGGCGAGCAGCAGCCGATTGCGGGTTTGCGAGACGTCGCCCGCGGCGATGTAGCGGTCGAAATCGATTATCACGGCGCGGAGCACGGAGTCTTTCAGCCAAGCGACGACCGGCTCAGTGAGCCAGGCGACGTTTTCGTGCTGCAGTTCGACCTCCAGATCGCCGCCGACCGTGCGCTGGTCGTCGGAGTCGGTGCAGAGCGTTCCCTCGAAGCGAAACTCCAGCACGCCTTGCGTGGGATCATTTGTGAGCCGGAAGCGGCAGAAGCCGTCGTGAAGGTAGTAGGTGTTCAATGAGCCGTGCTTGGCGAGCGCCGCCTTAATGCGATTGCAACGGGCGCGAAAGCGGGGCGAGGCGTCGAGCGGAATATCAAAACGGCTGATCGAGCGCAGCGGCAGGCATTCGAAACGAATGTCGACCGGACGGTGAGCGAGCGGATCGGAAATCATCGGGCACCTCGCGACAGCGGAGTTTCAGCGGCATGAAAGCGATAACCGACGCCGCGAATGGTTTGCAGATAGCGCCGGCCCGGGCCCAACTTGCGGCGGAGGTTGACCATCTGCACGTCGATCGAGCGATCGTCGACGGGATAATCGGATCCCTTGTAGGCGAGCACGATTTCGCGGCGCGAGAAGACCACGCCCGGCTGTTCGGCCAGAACGACGAGCAAGTCGAACTCGCTCTTGGTCAACGGGCACAGCCGGCCGGCGACCTCCACTTCACGGCGGCGACGGTCGATTGTGAGATCGCCGATCGTCAGGAGCGATTCGCGCTGCGTGGGCGAAGAAGGGGATTCGGTCGCAGTCGGCGGTTCGCTTGTGGACGGGACGTCGATCGAAAGAGTCTCGACGTTGCCGAGCCGCCCGAACCGGCGGTGCAACAATTCCAAAACGTCTCCGAGCGCCGGATGTTCGGCTGGAGTCGGCTCGCCGGCGAGGCCCGATTGGCCCGCGCGAATCGGCGGCTTCACGAACACGATCACGGTCGAGGGCGCTGGCGAGCTCCCGTTAACCGGAGAGTTGTCGGAAGGCCCGACGAATCTCGGCCGCGTGGGGAGCGGCGTCGCCAGGGGGGCGGAATAGGCTTGAGTACTCAAGGGAGCGCCTTTCAGGTATGGGAAAGCCGAGCCGACGTATGCGATTTGCGTACCATGAGCGGATGCGGCGTGAAAACGCGGCGAATCTTGCGGATTTTCGCGATCGGCGAGGGTAGGCCGTCGCCTGGACGGGAAAACCCATGCAATGCGATGGAAATATCATCGGCAGTGACGGGAGGCGTTTGCTGTTCGAGCGTGTTGAGGACGGCCGAATATCGGCAGCAGGCAGAAAACCTGCGGTTGCAGCACCTCCATCGAAAACTAGCAACTCACGGCGCGACGGTTGCGTTGGAGTTACGTGCACTGCCCGGCGTCGCGGTTATCTGCGGCGCGAACTCGGTTCGGGCGGAACGTGTCGCACTTATCTCGCCGCCGACGTTGCGGCGAGTCCGATAGTAGGGAGTTCGGTCATGAGATCGTGTTGTTGTCGACTGCATGTCGTCCGAATGCCGCTTGCTGAAACTTGCCTCGGAATACAACTGCACGACGAAGGAATATCCCATGACTGCTTTACTCGAACGAACCCGTAACCAACCTGCCTTGCCACAGCCGGCCGCTCAATCTCTCGCGGTTCAGTCGCTGGAAGAACCGCCGCAACATTCGGCCGATCGCATTCTCGCTCTGCGCGTGGCTCACGCTTTGGCGGAGACACATGTGCCGATTCTGCGCACGTTGAAGATCGAGGTGCGCGACGGGGCGGTGACGCTTCGCGGCCGGGTGCGAAACTATTACGAACGCCAGTTGGCCCACGTGCGGGCCAAACGGGTGCCGGACGTCCGCCGCGTGACGGAAGAGATCACGGTGGCCACGCAACCCGGCGCGGCGGCGGGTCTGGCGCTCTGGAGCAGCGACGTTTTGCCGATCGACGTACGGCAGCGATCGGCATAACGCCGGCGCTGCGGTCAATCGATCAGTGCACCAATTGTGGCGGCGGATTCTTTGCGAGTTCCGCTTCCCAGGCGGCCAGCCGGCGCTCGAGATCTTTGAGGATCTCGGGATGCCGGTAGCCGAGGTCTTGCCGCTCGCCGACGTCGTTGTCGAGGTTGAACAGCATCGGCAGTTGGCCGTCGAGTACGTACTTCCAGTTGCCGTGGCGAATCGCCTTTTGAAACCGGTCGCTCCGGCCGACGCGCCAATAGAACGTACGTTCGACCTCGGGCTGTTCGCCGCGCAGAATCGGCAACAGGTTAAGGCCGTCGAAGGGCGTTTCCGCGCTCGCCGACGCACCGCAGGCCGCAGCGATCGTGGCGGTGAGGTCCATCGTGATGGCAGGCTGTCGCACGACTTCGCCCTTCGGCAATCCGTGCGGCCAGCGCGCGAGGCACGGCACGCGAATGCCTCCTTCCCACAGCGATTGCTTGTGATTGAAGAGCGGTCGATTGTCGCTAAGGCGTTCGCCGCCGTTGTCGCTGGAGAAGAGGAACAGCGTATCGTCGAGCACGCCCTGCTTTTCTAGCTCGGCCAACATTTCACCGATGCCCCGGTCGATGCGCTCGACCATCCTGCGATAGTCGTCGCGGGTGCCTTTATACATATCCTTCGGATCCATGCGCGACGTCGGCTCGTCGGGCACTTGGAACGGGAAGTGAACCGCGTTGTACGGCACGTACAAGAAGAACGGGCCTTTCGCGGCATGCCGATGAATGAAATCGACGGCCTTTGCGTTGTAGAGATCGGTGAGATACCCTTCAACTTCGACCGGCTCGGCGTTTTCGCGAAGTTGGTTCGTGCCGTCTTTGTAAAGGTGCGTGTAGAAGTCGGCGTGGCCCAGCAGGTTGCCGAAGTATTCGTCGAAGCCGTTGGCGTTCGGGCCGAACTCCGGTTTGTAGCCGAGGTGCCATTTGCCGACGCAACCGGTGGCGTAGCCCGCGGCTTTGAGAAGTTTGGCGATAGAAGGTTGCGTCGTCGGCAGGCCGAGAGCCAGCTTGTCGTCGATTGGTTTCCAGCGGTCGCCCACCTTTACGACTTGCTCGGCCGAGAAGCCGAGAGCCCATTCAAGGCCGGTGCGTTGCTGCCAGCGGCCGGTGATGAAGCCGCAACGTGTGGGAGTGCAGACCGGCGCGTTGGAGTAGAAGTCGGTGAACCGCAGACCTTCGCTTGCGAGGCGATCGATGTTCGGCGTCTTGATATCGGTACAGCCGTAGGCGCCGGTGTCGGCGTACCCGAGGTCGTCGACGAGCACGAAGACGACGTTTGGCTTCTTGGCGGCTTGGGCAAAGGCGGGTGCGATTCCGGCCAGAGCGACCAGCGGCAACAGAATAAGCGAGCGAAGACGGGGCATGGCGCGACTCGGAAAAAATAGGATTTGCGCGACGGCGGCGTGCGGACGGACGACAGGGCCGAGAATAAGCGCGGGGCGCGGCGTATGCAAGTTGCGAGTCGGCGGCGACTGCTTTACCGCCCGTGGCGCGGCGACTAAAATCGCGGCGTTTTGTCACCCCTGAATCGTCAGACTGAGCGAGTTGCCATGAGCGCCGAAGCCCGCGTGAAAGAGTTAGGTTTGGTTCTGCCGCCGATTCCGAAGCCGGGAGGCGTGTATAAGCCGGTCGTCATCGTCGGCAACATTGCGTATGTCTCGGGTCACGGGCC
>JAFLCO010000005.1:7217-21824 GCA_017303535.1 Planctomycetota bacterium | reverse complement strand
CCGCTGAAGGAAGACGGCACACTCATCACCGGCCGCGTCGGCGACGATTTGGATAAGGAAGCCGGCTATCAAGCCGCACGGCAAGTCGGCCTGACGATTCTGACGACGCTCCGTGCGCAACTGGGCAGCCTCGACAAGGTGAAGCGGGTCATCAAGACGCTCGGCATGGTGAACGCCGCGCCAGATTTCACCCAGCACCCGGCCGTGATCAACGGCTGCAGCGAACTTTGGGGCCAGGTGTGGGGCCAGGAAAACGGCATCGGGGCGCGAAGCGCCGTCGGCATGGGTTCGCTGCCGGGGAATATCGCCGTCGAGATCGAGGTGATCGTCGAGTTGAAAGACTAGGGCGGTATTCGGGCCCGGGGACGTTAGGCACCGGGGCCGGAGCCGAATTCGAACCCTAAGTTACTGGGGCACCGCTTCGCTATGCCCCAGCCACCCGAACATTTACAGATCGCCCATGCGTGTGGCGATTGCGCCGTCGGGGCCGCGGAGATGGTCGATCTCGTTCAGCGTGAGCAGCCGTACCTGCGTGCCGTATTCGAGTCGGCTGATCGAACCGTTGTAGAGCATGAACGGGTGCCGATGCGCGGGGATCTCCAGTAACGCCTTGAAGGCGGCCGTCAGTAATCCGCCGTGCGCGACGACGGCCACGCGCCGCAGGCCCGTGGCGAAGATCGCTTCGAAGGCCGCGGCGCCGCGCGTCATCATGTCGCGCCGCGATTCGCCGCCGGGAATGCGGTAGTCGGGATCATACGACTTCCAGCGGGCCGTCGCTTCCGGATGTTGCTCGGCCATTTCTGCCGGCAACAGGTTTTGGAAGACGCCGGCGTTGAGTTCCTTGAGTCGATCATCCGTGCGAACTTCGTAACCGTAGGCGGCGGCAAGCGGGCGGGCCGTTTCGTAGGCTCGAGCGAGCGGGCTGCTGAACACCGCCTCAAGTTCCGCATGTTTCAACGCCTGAGCTATCGCGTCGGCTTGTTGCAGCCCGAGCGGAGAAAGCTTGGTATCGAGTTGGCCTTGAATACGTCCTTCGGCATTGAAGGTCGTTTCGCCGTGGCGGATGACGTACAGAAGCATGAACAAGTCGACGGGGTTTCGGCGAAGTCGAACGGTCGGTCTGCGTCGTTACCGGCAGCTACGATGGATAACCGGCGCGGGCCAACGATTAGAACCGGCAAGTCGCAACGTCGGCAAGTGGCGACGAAACTCGCGTGATTCGACTGACGCAAGGTTGCGTGCGTCGGGAGCCGTTAGGTGCTCTGGCGACGGCGAACCAGCGAAACGATGCGGGCCACGAAGCCGGTCGGCTCGCGAAGCCCCTCGCGCAGTACCGGAAACCGCGGGTTGTAATAACGCGGCGCCGCGCCGGTGTACACGGCCAAGAGAAAGCCGAGGCCGAGATTAAGCAAAGCGATTGCAACGGTGAAAGCGGCCATGCGAGTTCTCGGTCTACGTTAAGGGGCGCAAAGTTCGGTGTCGAGGCGTTGCACAACCCTACGCCGTGGTTGACGATCGCCCAGCGAGCAAACAAGAAGCGTCGGCGGTTTTCCCTGACCCAGCGTCGGAACGTCACGGTGAAACTCACTCGACCGGGGAGTCGCAATTGCGGATGTGCCGGTTGTGCCGAAGGTGATGGGCGATCCGCGAGAAACCGTTCAGCGGTCGGCGTCGAGCGCGAACCGGCCCGGCAGCAGAACTTCGAGCGTCGTTTCGGTGATGCGCGACGGTTGGTCGGCGTCGATGATGAGGATGGGTAACTTCGGCGCAAACTCAGCGAGAAATTGCCGGCAAGCGCCGCACGGCGTACCGCCGCCGGAAAGCGCGAGAGCCAAAGCCGTAAACTCGCGCCGGCCAGCCGCCACTGCGGAACAGGCTGCCGTGCGCTCGGCGCAGATCGTCAAACCGTAGGAGCAGTTCTCGACGTTGCAGCCGGTGAAAACTTCGCCGGTCGTCGTGAGGAGCGCCGCGCCGACGGCGAACTTTGAGTACGGCGCGTAGGCCCGCGATCGCGCGGCCAGCGCGGCGGCGAGGAGACTATCGCGGTCGAAGTTTGGCGGCATCGGGAAAGCTCGATGAGCGGGCTATTTCTTGATTCCCCAGAGCTTCACGTTGTCCCAGTTGCCGATATCGTCGAACGAACCGAGGCCGACTTTTCCCCAAGTAAACGTCTTGTCGACGGCCGTCATAACCGGCTCTTGCATGTCGTCGAAGTAAATCTTGATGTCGCCGGTCGCCGGATTGCGCTCGATCTTCACGTGGTGCCAGTTGTCGTCCCAGGGAGTGCCCGGCGTCGTCTTGGCGGAGATTTTGATCCGCGGGGCATCGTTGACGATAAATATCTGGTTCGCGTGGTCGTCCGTCTTCTTGCCGAAGTGGACGTAGTAGAGGTGCGTCGGGTCTTGATAGCCGAACACCATCACCATCGAGCGATGATCGTACTCGCGGGCCGTCGAGAGGACGTCGGCCTCGAGGCGGAACTCGGTCACCTCGACGTCGTCGAGTAACGCGATGTTGAACGGGCTGCGATGCGGCGGCTTGTACTTGCTCTGTTGAAAGAGGCTGAACGCTTTACCGTCTTTGCCGGAGTCGATGATCTTCCAGGCGTTGTCGTCGGTTAGCTTCCAGCGGCTGGAGCCGTTTTCGAAGCCTTCTTCGACGAGCAGCGGCAAGTCAGCGGCGGAGGCGAAGGGCGACAAGCTCGTAACAAGCGATAAGGCGAGCAAGGCAAGGTTGCGGTGAAGGAGCATAGTCGGTCATTCCTGATGACAGGCGAATGTTGCGGGCGGCGGAACGCCACGGAGGGCGTTCGCTACAGCGCGAAAACAACGACGGTGACACGCTTAGTCGTGCTTGCCGTAGCGCTCTTGCGGGTCAAAAATCGGTTCGGACGTGATGCGAACGCCGTCCGGCGTGACTTGGTGGAAGAAGCAGCTAACACGGCCGGTGTGGCAAGCCGCGCCTCCCTCTTGGCGAACCTTCAGCAGCAGCGTGTCGCCGTCGCAATCGACGAGAATCTCTTGGACTTGCTGAAAGTTGCCGCTTTCTTCCCCCTTGCGCCAGAGTCGCTTGCGACTGCGACTGTAATACACGGCCCGACCGGTCGCCAGCGTTTCGGCGAAGCTTTCGGCATTCATGTACGCGAGCATCAGTACGACGCCGGACTGGGCGTCTTGGGCGATCGCGGGAAGGAGGCCGTCGGTCGACAGCGAGAAATCAGGGACGGCGGCGGGAGCTTTAGACATTGGCGGGCTTTTGAGCGGGGCACGTCAAATGGAGATGCGTGCCTATTCTACACTCGTGAGGGGCACGGGTGGACGAGCCACCAGTGGCACCCGACGTCGCTCGACTGTGCCCGCAGGGACGGCTGTCCCCGGGCTTTACTACTGTCTGACTTCTGAAGTCTGACGTCTGCCCGCTATCCCTTGACCGTTCGGCGGGCCATTTCGGCGTGTGGCTTGGCCGGAATTGTTACGGAATCCGTCACCAGGGCCGAGGCCATGGTCGGTTCTAAGACCGCTTCGGCTTGTTGCCCTACGGCCGGCTTGCGTTCGGGCAGCATCCGATAGAGCCAGGCGAGGAACGCCGGCACGAGCACCGGTCGCACGATGAAGGTATCGAGAATCACGCCCAGCGTCAGTGCGAAGCCCAGCGCGTGCATCGCCTTGAGCGTGCCGGTCATGAGCGACACGAACGTGCCGGCCATGATAACGCCGCAGCTCGTGATGATACCGCCGGTGCGGATAATCGCTTCCCGCAGGCCCTTTTCGCGGCCGAGCCGACGCTCTTCTTCGAAGACGCGCGTGGCGAGATAGATGTTGTAATCTTCGCCGACCGCCACGAGGATCACGAACAAGAAGATCGGCACCTTCCAATCGAGGCCGACAAACTGCTCGCCGTACATCCATTCAAACGCCAGTTCCGTGGCACCGATTGTCGTAAAGTAGCTGAACACCACCGTGAAGATCAGATACAGGCAGATCATCGGCCGGCGCAAGATGGAAAGAATCACTGCGAACACCCCCAGCACCACGAGCTGCTGAATCAGTCGCTCGTCGCTCGTGATGATCGCCTTCAGATCGCGCGTGCCCGCCGTCGTGCCGATGAAATCAAACGTGGCTTTGTACCACTTCGAATCAGGATCGCTCGATAGTTTCTGGGTGAACGCTTCAAGCGTGCCGAGCACACGTTCGGCGTCAGTCGAGAACGGGTCGTAAGCTTGGATGACGTCGAACCGCGTGACGTGGCCGGCACGTGGGCCGTGCTGGGCGACGTACTTGGCTTCGGTCAGTTTGTGGTTCTGCAGAGTCTTACCGCCCAGACTGCCGAGGATGCCGGTCTTCTGCGGCTTGTCGCCGAGCGGCGCCGTCAGACTACGAACGCTCTTGATGTCGGACTCAGAAAGTTCGTAAAGCTCGGTCGTGAGCTTGGTGATTTCCCTGCGCCATTCCGGCGTATCGAACTCCGCCCCTTCTTGCACGACCAGCATCGTGATTGGGCCCGTCTCGCCGGCCGGGAAGTGCGAACGGAGCATGTCCGTTCCTTGCCGGCTATTTTTGACCGGATTCCCCTCTCGGTCGGTCGACTCCATCGGCAGATCGGCCAACAGATCGTAGCTGACCTTCACATTCCAGCCGGCGATCGCGAACGGCGTCATCACCACGAGGCTGACCAGCAGAATACGGCCCGGGTAGGCCATAATGTGGTCGCTCGTCCAGTTCCAGAAGCGGCCGATGGTCGAATGCTGCTGTTCTTCCAGCAACTCTTCCGTCGCTTGCGCCGTCGTGTGCATCCGCAGGCCAAACGGCCAGAAAACCAGCTTACCGAACCCGCGGAGCATGGCCGGGGCAAACGTGATACAGGCCAAAAGAGCGATCATCAAACAGAGCGCGATCGACGGGCCACTGTAGGTGAACTTACCGAAATCGGCGAAGAACATCATGCCCAGGCCGCATACGACCGTCAGAGCGCTGCCGGTGAGAGCCTCGCCGACCTGCGCCAAAGCTTCTTCCAAGGCCTTGGCCTTATCGAGCCCACGCTCCATCTCTTCCTTGTAGCGGGAGATGAGGAACAAGCAGAAGTCGGTGCCGGAGCCGAAAAGAATGACGAAGATGAAAATCTCAGACGTCTTGAAGATCTCAAAGTGAAACCAGCTAAAACCGGGCACCGTATTGAGCTGCGTAAGTGCGGCGGTCAGGTCTTTGGCAAGAACGACGGACACGCCGATCGTGATCAGGGGCACAAACACGAGGATCGGTGCGCGATACACGGCCAGCAGAATCAAAAGCACCAGAATGCCGGTGGCAAAATGGATGTTCTTGACGCTCTTGTCCGACTCGATCAGCGTATCGCCGCCGACCGCCGCCGAACCGCTCAGGCCCCAGGTCATACCTGGCGGCAGCGGCGCTTCGGCCCGGGTTTCCGCCTCTTTCTTCAGCGCTTCGACTTTGGCGTTTACCGCGCCAATGACCCACGCCGAGTCGACGGCGATGAACTCGTGCTCAAGCGAACAGACCACGAGCACCGCTTCTTTGTCGGGGCTCATCAGCTTGGCGCCGACCAAATCCTCGGCGCTTCGCTTCGACGGCACCAGGTTACGGGCCGGACGCATCACTTCGATCACGGCTAGCCGATTCAGCGGCCGCTTCTTCAGCACCTCGCCGGTTTTAGGGTCGGTCCATTCGCCGGCAGTCATCGCGGCCTTTTCGGCCTCGAAGTAGTCGCCGACTTGTTGAGCGAAGTCGAGGTCTTCCTGCGTCAGACCGCCATCGCGTTCGATGATGACAACGGCTTCGCTGCGCGACTTATTTTCAGGAAACGCCTCGCCGTAGAGCTTTTGGCCGCGAACCGAGGTCATCCGGTCGGGCAGGTAGGCCAAGTCACCGTCTTTGGTGACTTCATCCCAGGTCGGCGTGGCAAACCGCGTATGTTCGGTGAAGCCGAGAAACTTACGTTGGAAGCCCGGATTGAGCCCCGCCGCCAGCGCGATCCATATCAGAATGACCAGCCACCATCGTCGCGCGACGAATCGTCCTAGGAAAGCATACATTTGCGGGCTGCATCCACCGTGTTGCTTGATCGTCGTCGAGCGTCCGTTCGCTTCGACCTTCCGCCTCGGGCTTGCGACGACTCCGATGCCTTTTAGGGCAGGCGGCCCCCGCGATCGACGAAATCCTCCGTCGGCGGAAGCTCGGGCATGTCGCCGCAAGTCGCGCACCACACCGGCATTACTATCTATCGATCAGCGCACGCCGGGACCATGCACGAATGCTCGATGTTACCCGGTTTCCGCAAGACCACCAAGCA
The DNA here is from genome assembly GCA_017303535.1 of Planctomycetota bacterium. Classification (GTDB taxonomy): domain Bacteria; phylum Planctomycetota; class Planctomycetia; order Pirellulales; family PNKZ01; genus PNKZ01. The sequence goes on along the minus strand of JAFLCO010000005.1, from coordinate 15,518 downwards.
CGTACGTAGTGCCGGCAGCGAAATTCCGGAGCGATTTTAGCGACCGAACGCCGCGCATCTGTACGCGTAAGACAAGTCGCGGGAACCGTTTCCGTCGAGCGGGCTTGCCCAACCTGCCGAAGGTGCCGGAGAACCGTGCCGCAGCGCCACACAAACGTCGAGAGGCGTAAGAGCCGCGAATAATGCGGAACGACTGCGGTCAAACTGCCGCACGGCCGCTACGGCAATCCCTAGCAACCGACACGGAATGCCGGCACGACCGCGAGACCCCGCTATCCGAAGAGGGTTTTACCGCGACGCAAACTGCCGGCGAGCCGTGTGGATGGCCGTTTCCAGGGCTGCGTCGCCGGCCGGTGCTTGAACAAACTGGCCGTCCGACGTCGGGCGGGCGGTTTGTTGGGCCGCGTTGGCGGCAACCGCCACGTCAGGGGAAACCCCGACTTTGCTGAACGGGTGGCCGTTCGGCGAGTAGAACTTCGCCGTCGTCAGCCGAATGCCGCCGTTGATCGTGCTCAGCGGGTAGATCCCCTGCACCGAGCCCTTGCCGTAGCTGCGGGCTCCCACAATCGTACCCCGGCGGTGGTCGCGAATGGCCCCGGCGAAAATCTCGCTCGCGCTGGCGCTATCGCCGTCGATCAACACCACGAGCGGCACCTGCCACGTGCCCGGGCGATGGGCCGTGTAGTTGTAGTCTTCGTAAGGGTTACGACCCCGGGTCGATACGATGATGCCTTCGTCGACGAACTTGTCGACCACGTCGACCGAGATGTTCAGCAAGCCGCCCGGGTTGCCGCGCAGATCAATGATCAGGCTCTTCATCCCTTCGCGGTGCAGCTTCCACAACGCCGCATCCAGATCGCGCGACGTCGTCTTCTGGAAGCAGGTCAATCGCAGGTAGCCGATGCCGGCGGCACCGTCGACGATCTTCACGTCGTCCACGCTCGGGACTTCTACCTGTTCACGACGCACCCGCAACCGGCGCGGCTGCAGGCCGGGCGATTGCACGGCCACTTCGACCGTCGTCCCTTCCTGCCCTTGCAACATATTGGCGGCCTGGTCGGTCGAGAGTTCGTCGGTCGTGCGACCTTCGACTGCCGTGATCAAGTCGCCGCCGCGAATCCCGGCCCGATCGGCCGGACCGCCGGCAAACACCTTCACGATCAACAACCGACCCTCGTGGGCCTTGAGTTCCACGCCCAGGCCGACGAAGTTGCCTTCGATCTGCGAATAGACCTCGTTCAGCTTGCCGGTCGAAAGGAACGTCGAGTACGGGTCGAGCGCATTGGCGGCGCCACACAGGTATTCATACACGACGGCCGTTTCGTTCAGCCCAAGCTGCTCACGGCCGCTCTTCGCGGCAAATGCAGCGGCGTTCAGTGCGGCTTGTCGATCTTGCGTGGCGGCGCCAAAGACCTTCTCTCGCAGGAAGCGGCGAAAGCCTTCGACGCGCGGTTGCGGCACTCCTGCCAAGTTCGCTTCCAAGAACAACGGGTCGAGCAGCGCTTCCATCAACGCCGCAGTGCCGCTGTCGACAAGTTGTTGCCAGTGCGGCGGGTCGACGTAGTGCGACTGAATCTTCAGCAGCACTTCATCGTACAATTCCAGCGTCTTGTCGCGGCCCATCGTCCGCAGGCTTTCGACGTAGGAGTTATCGCCGTAGCGGCCCGCGAGGTCATAGTGAATCCGCGTGAGGTGCAAACGCTCTTCGAGCACTTGCTGTTGCGGAGTGCGACGGAGAGCCTCTTCGTAGTACGTGAGCGCTTCGCTCCAACGACGCTGCGCTTCGAGTTCGCGGCCTACGCGAATCGCTTCGCTGACGTCGGCCTGCAGTTGTGCAGGGTCGATCGCTTGCGCCTGCGGCACCGCCTGCAATTGCTGCGGCGCGGCCACACTCGGCGCGGGCGCGCTCGAAGTCGGAGCAAAAGAAAGTTGACCGATCGCGGGCGCGGCCGTCGTGAGACAACAGCAGAGCGACGCGGCGATCCATCCGGCGGCAAGAACCCGACGCAGCATACGTTTGAACATCCTGAACGCAGCGCGCTCGCAAAGCTCGTCGATCGGCGAACATCGGGCTCCGGCGACGGACCCGAGGTCGAGAGCTTTCGTCACGCAGCGTAACGTCATGGTGGCACGTCAACTAGCGTGGCCGGTGATCCGCAGGGGCGAAATCCAGGCCAAGGGAATATAGGACACGTTTTCAGACCGGTCAAAGAAACCGCGAAAAAACGCCATCCCTTGCAGAGGCCGCAGCCGTCGTGCGCGACATTGTCGCTACGACCGAACCGAGGCAGGCGGCATCATCGATAATGCCGCTACGAGTGTGTTATCCGGCGAGTGCCGCACGACCGTCATCGACGATGCGTCGCCGTGGTACGGCAAGCCTCACCGAACAAAAGTTACTACGCCGCGAATCTCGTAAAGTTCGCGCCGCCGAATTTCAACCCTGAACCCTGAACCCTGAACCGTTCAAACCTTCACGATCTTCCCGCTCTTCACCGATTGAATCTGCTTATGACACAGCTTCAGTGCATCCGACGCCAAATCTCCGGCCAGCAGCGGCGACGGCGTGCCCGACTTCACGGCCTTTGCCGCCTCCGCTAGCTCCGCAGCGAATGCATCGGTTTCCGGCAGCTTCGGCTGCTTCACCTTGCCGTCGTGCGTCAGCACGGTCAGCGGCGTGCTCAACGTCGGCTTGCCGTCGACCACCGCGAAGTCGTACGTCAGCGTCGCCTTCTCCAGGTAAATCTCGAACGCGTGCGTGAAGCTGCGACCTTGTTGCATGATCACGCCGCTGGTCGCGCTCACGGCCACGGTCGGATCGTCGAACACAAATTGCGTCGTGAGAAACCGCACCGTGTCGTCTTGCACGCGTCCCGCGCTGAACACGGCCTTCGGCATGCCGCACGTGAGGCGAATGAAGTGGGCGTCGTGAATGTGCAAGTCGATCACCGGTCCGCCGGTCCCCTGCATGTCGTAAAAATCTTTGATCCACGTCGGGTCGCTGATCACTCGCTTGAAGTGCCCGCCGAGGAGCTTGCCGTACTTGCCGCCGGCGATCGCTTCGCGCGCGAAGGCATACTCCGGAAAGAACGGCAGCACCTGGCCCACCATCAGCAGTTTTCCCGCCGCGCGGGCCTTCTTCGCCATCCGCTCGGCGGCGGCCGTTTCTAGCGCGATCGGCTTTTCGACCAGCGCATGTTTGCCGGCCGCCAGAGCCGCGATCGCCACCTCTTCGTGCAGGGCCGGCGGCAGGCAAATGTCGACCGTGTCGACCTTCGGGTCCTTGAGCATCTCCCGCCAATCGGCATAGCGGCCGATCGGGCCGAGGTGCATCTTTTCGCCGGGCGGGCCGAAGTTCCCTTTGATCCCGCGCCAATCGCCGGCGAGTTTCTTCGCATCGCGCGTCGCGATCGCGGTCACCTTCGCCCCGCGCACCTTCTGGTAGGCGAGGTAATGAATCATCCCCATGAATCCGATGCCGACGATCCCGACGTTCATCGCAAGTCTCTCCGGTTGGCTGTTGTCGTGACGAGCATGGTACTACACGTTCGAGTCGCTCGGGAGCCGGCAAATCCGGCGTCCTGTTCGGTCCCGCCCGTCGCCGTAATTGCAACAGATTTGCAATTGCGTCGAAATTGCAAGTGCGAACATCGGCCCCCGAGATGTACGCACCCTTAGTTCTAAGTGAAGCGGTGCGTACTTTTTGGACATCGATGTACGCACCCCCTCCCTTTTGTACGCACTTACCGTAGCGCGGTTGTAATTGCAAAACGATTGTGAATAAGGATCGCTGCCGAGCAGAAATCGCAACCTGGCAACCGGCCGGCCGCGAGCCCCTCTCCCGCCGGGAGAGGGTGCCCGAAGGGCGGGTGAGGGTCGCGTCGAAAGAAGGTTTGGTAGTGGTGATTCATGTACGTCGACCTTGCCCCGGTTCTTCAAGCAGGGGGCAATGTGGGTAGATTGAACTTTCAACGTTTGAGTTATCGAGAAAACGGCATGCCCCCTCGCTTGCGCTGCAGGGCTAGTATTTGGATCATGCGCCGGATGCGTTATTCGGCGTCGATAGCCCCCGGTTTGAAGAACCGGGGGCTAAGGTCGGCGCTTTACGCGCGCAGCGGCGCATTGCGTAGTTTCCCGGATCGAGCAATGCCGCACCAGGAAAGTTTTGGCCGGCCCACATCTTGTGGCCGTGGATTAGATGGCCACAAAATGGCAGCCGGCCAAAAACGTCCTTGATTCGTGCGCGCAAATCTGCGCCGGCCAAGAGTTGCCTTGACTTTGGCAGGCGGACAACCAAGCAAAAGTGGATAAGCTACGCGGGCAGCAGTTTCAAGAACCGCCCGTAGGCGTCGTCCCATTGCGAAGAATCGCGCGGCAGATATTCTTCCACGCTGAAGCTTTCGCGAATCACGTCGCGGGCCTGGGCGATGTCGGCGGCGGCCCCGCATGCGATGGCCTGCATCATCACATTGCCTACCGCCGTCGCTTCCACCGGGCCTGCCACGACGCGCCGTCCGCAGGCGTCGGCCGCGGCTTGGCAGAGTTGCCGATTCTGCACGCCGCCGCCGACGATGTGGATGGTCTCCAGACGGCCGCCGACGAGCTGTTCCAATTTGCCGAGCGTGTAATGGTACTTGAGCGCCAAGCTGTCGATCGCCGTGCGCACGATCTCTCCTTCGTTTTGCGGCACCGTTTGCCCGGTGCGCTTGCAGTACTCTTTGATCGCTTCGGGCATGCTCGCCGGCGCTTGAAAGGCCGTGTCGTCGGGATCGATGAACGACACCAGCGGACGGGCCGCCGCCGACATTCGGTTCAATGCTTCCCAGCTATATTCGCCGCCCGAGTATTGCACGCCCGCCTGCGACCAAATGCGCCGGCATTCCTGCACGATCCAGAGCCCCGTGATGTTCTTGAGTACGCGAATCGTATTGCCGACGCCCCCTTCGTTCGTGAAGGTGAGTTGCCGACACAGATCGCTCATCACCGGCGCGGGCGTTTCGACGCCGATCAGGCTCCACGTGCCGCTGGAGATATAGCACCAGTCGGGCCGTGCGCCGGGCACGCTCTTCGCAGGTACGGCCATTACGGCGCTGGCCGTATCGTGCGTGCCGGGGAGAACGACGTCGATCGCCGGCAAGCCCGTCTCGGCGCAAACACTCTTTTGCAGCGTTCCAAGTTTGGCGCCCGGTTCAACAAGCGGCGCGAAGAGATTCGTCGGCAAATCGAGCTTCGCCAAAAGTTCCGTCGCCCAGGTGCGGCGCACGGGATTGAAGAATTGAGTCGTCGTCGCGTTCGTGACTTCGTTGGCTTTCACCCCGGTGAGCAGCCAATGAAAGAAGTCGGGCATCATCAGAAACGTCTTGGCCGCTTCGAGCCACGGCGAGTTCTGCGCCTTCAAGCCCATCAGCTGATAGAGCGTGTTGATCGGCATGAACTGCAGACCGGTGTGCGCGAAGATCTCTTCGCGGCCGAGTTGCTTGATCGCGCGGTCCATCATGCCGTCGGTGCGGCGATCACGATACGAGACGGGATTGCCGAGCAGCACGTCGTCGCGACCCAAGAGCGCGAAGTCGACGCCCCAAGTATCGACGCCGACGCTGCGGATGCGGTCGCCGTACTTCGAGCGGGCCGCGCGGAGCCCGGTCTGAATGTGTTGCCACAGGCCGAGCACGTTCCACTGCAGCGAGCCGTTCAGATCGACGGCGCCGTTTTCGAAGCGATGGACCTCTTCGAGCCGCAGGCGGCGACCGTCGAAGAGTCCGGCCAAAACGCGGCCGCTGGAAGCACCGAGATCGACGGCCAAATAAATCTGCTCAGGCATGGGCGTACTTCAGCTTAGGAGACGTATCTACTGTCCAAGGCGAGCGGCCGGCGTCAGCCGGCTGTTAGGCCCGCCCAATATAAGGTGGCGGAAACTGGAAGAACGGGAATCGTCGCCCCGCCGCCGGCATGTGTCAAGCACTGACCTGCCAACGACTTACGGCCGCCCAGGGCCGCTGCCCCGCCGCATGGCATAACCCGCCCAAAGTGAAGAATCGACGGCGAACCGGCCGATAATAGGCTGCGTAGAGTATTGTTGACTTACTTGAGCAACATAAGTATCTTTCAATGGCAACCGGTCGACCGCGAGCCGAAAATTATGACACCTTCCCGCCCGGCTGCGAAAGCATCGATCTCCTCAACCGAAGTGCCTGCGGTATCGCCGTCCGGTCCGCAACTCCGCATTTACCACGGCCCGAATCCCGACGAATCACAGGCCGAGGAATTGGCAGAAGCCCTGACGGCCCCGATGACTACCAAAACAGCTCCGTCGAATACGCCCGAATATCTGGCTTACCTCAAAGAGCAGAGCGAGCGGCTCGAAACGGCCACGCCGCAAGAGATTCTCGAGTGGGCCGTGGCCGAGTACATGCCGAAGCTCACCATGGCCACGGCGTTCGGCCCCGAAGGCATGGCGATCATCCACATGATCGCGGGCATCGATCGCTCTGTGCCGATCTTCAATCTCGACACCGGCTACCAGTTTCAAGAGACGCTCGACCTCAAGACGCGCGTGCTGGCGAAGTACGGCATCGACATCGAGTTGCGTAAGCCGGAAACGACCGTCGAAGAGTACGAGCGAACGCACGGCGGCCCCCTCTATAAGTCGAATCCCGATCAGTGCTGCTTCGATCGGAAGATCAAGACGCTGGAGCGTTCGGCCGTCGGCATGTATGCCTGGATGAGCGGAATCCGCCGTGATCAAAGCCCCGACCGTGCCCGAGCGCCGATCGTCGGCTGGGATAAGAAGTTCAACTTGGTGAAGATCAGCCCGCTGGCGAATTGGACGAAGAAGGACGTTTGGAAACTGATCACCGATCACGACATTCCTTACAACCCGTTGCACGACCAAGGCTACACGAGCATCGGCTGCTTTCCCTGCACGAGGGCGGTGATGTTCGGCGAAGACGAACGGGCCGGCCGCTGGAGCGGCTTCGCCAAGAAAGAGTGCGGGCTGCACACGAGCGACGATAAGTAGGCGGCGCTTTGGTTGGTGTTGGGGTCGACTTATAAATTCCAATGACCAAGCACCAAATTCCAAACAAATACAAATCGTCAATGACCTAAGGCGCGGGTCCGCGGTCATTTGAGATTTGTTGTTTGGATGTTGTTTGGAATTTGGTGCTTGGTTCTTGGTCATTCATATCCGTAGATTTCGCCGACGGCCGCAGTTCTCATGCGTATCTCCGCCAAAACCGAATACGCATGCATCGCCATGCTCGAACTCACCGTCGCTTACGGCGCGGGCGAGCCGGTGCGGATTCGCAACATTGCCGAGGCGCACGGCATCCCCTCGCGGTTTCTCGTGCAGATTCTGCTGCAACTCAAAGGGGCGGGCTACGTGATGAGCACGCGCGGCGCGAGCGGCGGCTATCAACTCGCCAAACCGCCCGATGAGGTCACGCTTGGCGAAGTGATGCAGGTGATCGACGGCCAAGACGAAGTGATCCGCTCGAGCACGAGCGGCGATTCGGCATCTGCCCGGGTGCTCGTGGCCGCCTGGAACGAAGTGGCCGAGACCGAGCGCGAAATGCTCCACGCGCTGACCTTCTCCGAACTCGCCTCCCGCCAGCGTAAGACGGCGGAGAATATGTATTACATCTAGCGGTAAATGGGGAAGGCGGAATGGGGAATGGGGAATGAAGAGAGTTTCCCCGCCCATTCTTCATTGAAGTCTCTTCGACTACGATGGATGCGGTGGGCGTGAAGCAGTTCGTCTGCATTCCCCATTCCCCATTCCGCCTTCCCCATTTCTGTTCCATGCCCCAAGTCCGCCTCAAGCCTCGTAAGGCTCGTCCGTTTTATGGTCGGCATCCGTGGGTGCTCGATACGGCAATCGCCGGCGTCACCGAATACCCGCGCGACGGCGACGTCGTCGACCTGGTGTCGGAGCACGGGGATTTCATCGCCCGCGGCGTGTTGAATTCACGCAGCCGGATTCGCGTGCGGCTTTATAGCTGGCAGGCCGATCAACCGCTGGATGCCTCGTTTTGGCGCGGCAAGTTGGAAAGCGCCGTCGAACTCCGCCGCCGCATGGGCTACATGGAACCTGCCGGCGGTTGCCGACTGGTGAACAGCGAAGCCGACGGGCTCGGCGGCCTGATCGTCGACCGCTACGGCGAGTATCTCGTCGTTCATGTGACGGCTCTGGCCATGCAGCAACGGCTTGATGAACTGCTGCCGCTGTTGCAAGACGTCGTTCAACCGCGCGGCATCGTCGTGCGGGCCGACGAAGCGATGGCCAAGCGTGAAGGATTGGCG
>JAFLCO010000005.1:0-7157 GCA_017303535.1 Planctomycetota bacterium | reverse complement strand
AAGAGAACGGGCTGAAGTTCGGCGTCGATCTCACGGCCGGGCAGAAGACGGGCTTCTTTCTCGATCAGCGCGAAAATCGCAAGGCCGCGGCCGCCTACATGCGTGGGCTCAAGGTGCTCGACGTCTGTTGCTACAGCGGCGGCTTCTCGCTCGCCGCGGCTAAGCTTGGCGGCGCCCACGACGTACTCGGCATCGATACGGCGGCGAAGGCCATCGCACTGGCGAAAGCCAATGCGGAACTCAACGGCGTGAACAATGCCCGCTTCGAGCAAGGAGACGCCTTTAAAACGGTGCAGGCCTTCAACGTCGAGGGACGCAAGTTCGGCGCCGTCGTGCTTGATCCGCCCAAGTTCGCGGCCAACCGGCAAGCATTGCCCGACGCTTTGCGAGCCTACGAACGTTTGAACGTCGGCGCAATCAACTTGCTGGAGCCCGGCGGTATATTGGTGACGTGTAGCTGCACGGGCGGCGTGTCGCGCGAAGACTTCACGTATGTCCTGGCCGAAGCGGCGGCGCGGACCAAGCGACCGCTGCAGATTCTCGAAGCCCGCGGCGCGGCGCCCGATCATCCGATCTCGGCTTCGTGCTTGGAGACGGAATACTTGAAGTGTTTCATCTGTCGGGTGGGCTAAAGAGATGACGGCGGCCAATCGCAAAGTCGTCTGGGTCACCGGTAGCGGGGCGCCGCGCGTCGGGGCCGTGATTGCACAACGGTTCGCCGAGCGCGGAGATGCCGTCGTCGTTCATGCGAACCACTCGATTGCGCAGGCCGAGAACACGGTCGCATCGTTGCGTCAGTTGCAAGTGCCGGTGTCGCTCGTCGTCGGCGACTTGCGCGACGAAGCCACGGTGGCGCGCATCGTGGAGCAGATCATTGCGGAGCACGCCCGCCTCGACGTACTTGTGAACGCTGCGGCGATTTGGAACCCGAAGCCGCTCGAAGAAGTGCGGGCCGCCGACGTGCGCGAGCATTTCGAGGTCAACGCGCTCGGCACGTTTCTTTGTTGCCAAGCCGCGGGCTTGCAGATGGTGCGGCAGTCGGAAGGGGGCGCAATCGTCAACATTGGCGATTGGGCGACCGAGCGGCCGTATCAGAATTACGCGGCCTATTTCCCCTCGAAGGGGGCCGTGCCGACGATGACGCGAATGTTCGCCGTCGAGCTGGCCGCTCGGAACCCGAAGGTACGGGTCAATGCGGTGCTGCCAGGCCCTGTGATGCTGCCGCCCGATTTGCCGGAAGCCGAACGGCGGCAAGCGGTTGACGGCACTTTGGTACGTCGGGAAGGTTCGCCGGAAAACGTTGCGGCGGCGGTGCTGAGTTTGGTGGATAATACGTTCATAACCGGCGTTTGTTTTCCGGTCGACGGCGGCCGCACCATCGCGGGCGGGTGAGCGTTTTCACACCCGACGGAACGAGGTTTTCCGGCGAAGCGGCAGCGGGCGATTTGTGACCCTAACCTTCGCTCGTTAGGCTTTTAGTTTACGACCGGCGGGCGGGTGCCGTGCCGCGTCGACGACTCTTTCGGAGCAGGCGGTGATGCAGCGATACGTGTTACTCGTGGCCGCGGCGTTGTGTTTTGGCGCGATCTACTCGACCGAACTTCGCGCGCAAGTGACCGAAGCGAAGAAAACCGAAGGTGCGACGGACGAAGCACTTCGCGTGCCCGACGGTTCGCCGGCGGAACTCTTGGCATTCATCGAAAAGGTCCAACGCTTGCCGCTCGCTGGAAAAGATCGGGCGTCGATCGTCGCGCACGTACAAAAGGTCGGCGCCGCGACGATTGAAGCCGTCGACAAGATAGGCCAGCGCGGCAGCGAAGCGGAGCAGACGAAAGCGATCGACGCCAAACTGCAAGCTTTCCAAATGCTGCGGCGCGTCGAATCCGACGGCGCCGACAAGCAGATGCGCGATTACTTGGCGAAGCTCGCGACCGATAAGCGTTCGTTCGTGCCGCCGCTGGCGAAGGTTTATCACCTCGCGACGCGCCTCGGCGAAGTCGATCGGGGCGACCACGCCTCGCTGGAAAAATTGGCCGAGGAAGTTCGCGAACACTTGAAATCGGCTAAGCTCGACGGTCGCAATTTGAGCATCGCTTATCAAACGGCCTCGCTCTTGGAACGCGCCGGGCTGACGAAGCAGGCGCTTGAAGCGTATGTCGATTTCGCCGCGGCCTTCGCGGCCAGCGACGATCCGAAGGTTCGCGAAAACGCTGCCATGCTCGAAGGCGCGGCCCGCTATTTGGCGCTGCCCGGAAGCACGATGGAAGTGAAAGGGAAGACCGTCGACGGCAAAGAGTTCGACGTAAAGTCGTGGGAAGGGAAGGTCGTGCTCGTTGACTTCTGGGCGACCTGGTGCGGCCCGTGCATCGCCGAATTGCCGACGTTGCGCGACTGTTATGAGAAGTATCACGACCGCGGTTTTGAAGTCGTCGGCATTAGCCTCGACAGCGACCGTGTGCGGCTCGACGCCTTTCTCGCCAGGGAGGAACTGCCCTGGACGACGCTCTTCAGCGCCGACGAAACTGCCACCGGTTGGAAACATCCGCTGGCCGCGAAGTACGGCGTGATGAGCATCCCCCGCGGCGTGCTGATCGATCGCAAGGGGAAAGTCGTCTCGCTCGACGCCCACGGCGACACGCTGTGGGATCTCTTGGCCACGCAAATCGGCCCTGCCGAAGTGAAGAAGGAACCGCAGCCCGAGGACGCGGACGACGCGAAGAAGCCGGGCGAAGTGAAGCCGGGCGCGGAATAGCTCGCGGAAACGAACCCATAGGCCGATCGCCGCAGGATGACGCCGCGATGAAGCTCTCCTTATTTCCTCAACGTTCAGGTATGGCGAAGCGCAACGGCAAATGGATCGACGGACTGCGGCCGGAGATGCCGGTCTCGAAAGCTGCGCGCAAGACTCTGCGCCGGCGGCTGCGACCCGTTGACCGCTGGCTGAGCGACGCCGCATATCGGGCCGATGATTCGCCGGAGTTCGTGCATCAACTGCGGGTCGCCACGCGGCGCGCCATGGCCGCACTGGAGGGCTACGCGGAACTCCTGCCGCCGACGAAAGCAGCCAAGATGACGAAGCAGCTCGGCCGCATCCGTAAGCGAGCCGGCGATGCCCGCGATTGCGACGTCTTCGTAGAACGCCTCAAGCAGGCAGCCGACGGCGAGCGCTGGGCGCCGCTGGTTACGCACCTCGAACAACTCCGGGCCGAGGCGCAAGAGCCGATCGTCAAACTGCGCCGCAAACTTACGCGAAAAGACTTCGCGCGCAAAATCGAAAAGCTCGTCGACCAAGTGCACGCTCCGCGCCACGAGCAAGAGACGACGCTCCTGCAATGGGCCCGCCACGGGCTGGCCCGGAATGTGGCGAAGTTCTTCGAAGCCGGCGCCGCCGACCTGGGCGATACGACGCTCTTGCATCAGTTTCGCATCGAGGGAAAGCATCTGCGTTACGCGCTGGAATACTTCTCGTCGGCGTTCGGTCCGGAAGTGCGTAACGAGCTATATCCGGCCATCGAACGCGTGCAGGGCCTGCTCGGCACGGTGAACGACCATGCCTCTGCGATCGAGCACTTGGCCGAGTGGCGGCTGAAGTGGGAGGAGCCGGAAGTGCAGGCGCTACTCGAAGAGCGCGCGGCCCTAGAGCAGACGGCTTTACGCGAATCGAAGCAGGAGTTCTACCGCTGGTGGACGCCGCAACGAGCCGCCGAGCTGCGCAATCGCTTCACCTTGCTGCTGGAATTGCCGGACGAAGAGCACGCGGCATAACGCTGTTTTGTAATGCTGCACAATTGGGTGCCTGGGTCTGAGTCGAAGGCGAAGGCCCGGCAACTAGGGCGCCGCTGCGCTATCCCCCAGCCATGCATCGGCGCTTTTCGCTGCGCGCAAAAAAGAACCCTCCGGAGTCCACGCTCCGGAGGGTTCCTATGTTCTGACGTCGACGCGAGGCGGGCGGCCCTACGTCGCAGTCTTACTACCAGTAGTAGTTGAACGTTGACGAGAAGCCGATGAAGCCGAGATCTTGGACGCCGATGCCGACCGGAGCAGCCGCACCGTTGGCGCCGTTCGACCAGTACTGAGCATCGAGCCCGCCGCCCATCACCATCGTGCCGCCGAGCCGGCTCTGCCGCGTGAATTGCGGGCCGATGTTAAGTTCGAGTACGTTCACAAGGTTGTCACGGAGAGTCGCCGTGGCGACGGGAGCGGCGCCGCCGACGCTGGTTCCGGTCTTGGTGTTGCCGTAGAGGGCCGACCAACGGCCGCCCATGACCATTTGCAGGCTGCCGCTGCGATTGATGTCGCGAACGGCTTGCGTGCCGAACGTTAGGCCGACGCCGTCGAACCCGCTGACGAAGCCCGCGGCCGCGGTGTTGACCAGCAGGCCGGTTTCCGCGTGGCGCAGACCGCCGGAGAGGAACAGATCCCAACGACGGAAATCGACTTGTTGCGTGATTTCGGCGTCGATGTAGCGCACTTCGACGTCGGCCGTGTTGGCGCCGGTGACCGTGTTGTGATCGTAGACGAACCCGCGGAAGCGGCCGCCCAAGCCCGAGGCCGATTGATAACCGACCCAGCCGCGACCGGCCAAGCGGTAGCTCAGGTCGGCGGCGCCTGCGCCCGGATCGAGCAAGCCGCTGCTGGCGAACGGCCGGTACATCAAGGCTTCCGCCCCGAAGTAAATGCCGCCACAGCGGTCTTTACACGTGAGGAAGTCTTTGCCGATGTGTTCCGGTTCGCAGCAAACGCTTTTTTCGCCGCAACCGTCGACGAGCGTGAGCTTGGCTTCGCTGGTTTTCGCAAACGGTTCGAACGAATCGAAGTTCAGGCCCTCGGCCTGAGCGAAGTTCACGCCGACCAGCATGGCCGCCGCAAACAACAGGGATCGTAGCGAGAGTTTCATCCGCCTGTCTCCGTACAGAGTGGGTATGTACCACGGAGAAGGCGAAAGCCGCGGAGAGTCACCAGCGCGCAGCCGCGCTCGAAGACTCACCGATTGCCGTCCGCCTTGGCAACCGACAGTACTTTTCGTCCCCGCGCCAAGCCGCCGTGCATGGCCTTTGAATTCAGGGACTCTATGACTCAGTTCGACCGTACGGGTAAGCTAAAACCATCAACAAAATGGCAACCCGTAAAGTCGCCGCGACCGTTCGTCTCGCGAACTGCTTGCAGGGAAAGGCCTTACGCGCAGCACGCGCCCCGGAGCGATGCCGGCAACCACACAGTGCGGGAGTTAAGCCGCCTGCTTCAATTCCACGGCCCGCAGGAACTTACCGCCGCTCTCGTACCAGCCGAGTTGCGTGAACCGGCACCAATCCAGATCAAGCAAGAAGCCGTGCTTCGTGCGATCGATGCTCTCGAGCACCGCCACGACCAAGCGATACGGCAACGGTTGCGGATGAAAGAAGCTCAAGCCGTGTTCGGAGATCTGCTTCCCCGACACCACGATTTTCGAGCCGAGCGTCACCGAGCCGTCGGAGTTCGTCGGCATGAGTTGAATGAGCTTCGGATACGGGTAGCGCTGCTCATGCCGCCGCTCGAACGGACCTTCCGGATAGAGTCCGCCGAGCAGCTCGCGCACTTGGCGCCGTAGTTGATCGTCGGGCGAAAGTTCCGCTTCCAGCAGTTCGAGTCCGTAGTGTTCCAACAAGGGTGTGCTCATGGAAGAGGGGCGGTGGGCGACGCCGTACGGTTTCGATAGGTGGCGGGACAAACGACGAGCGACTCGCAACGGGCGACCTTCCTTGTCTGCCGTCGGCCAGAGTGCAGTTAGCCGGAGTCGCAATGGATTTCTACGTCGCGTTTTCCGAAGGGTCAAATAACTTCGCCGTAGGGTTCGTTAAACCGCTTAAGGTCGGGTTTATTGACGACCGTCGCACGCCACGACATACTCGGCCGGCCGCGATATTCCGGTTATTCCGCTTCGCTGCGCCTGCCCGCCCTCGATCAGATTAAGGAATTGAAATGATGATGTTGACGTTCCGCCACGCCCGTCGCCGTTGGACAACCTCGACCGCGGGATTTCTGTTCGCCTGCTGTCTTGCCTCGGCCTTCGCAACGTCCGCCGCCGCGGAAGACGGTTGGATTACGCTCTTCGACGGCAAGTCGCTCGCCGGCTGGCATAAGAACCCGCAGAAGATCGGGCACGGCACCGGCGGCGAGTGGACCGTGGAAGACGGCGCGATCACCGGGCAGCAAGACCCGCCCGGTTCGGGCAACGGCGGAATCTTGCTCACCGATCAGAAATTCAAGTACTTTGAACTCGAGCTCGACATCAAGCCCGACTGGGGCATCTGCAGCGGACTGTTCCTCCGCTCGAACGACCAAGGCAAGTGCCTGCAGATGATGGTCGACTATCACGACGCGGGGAACGTCGGCCACGTTTACGGCGAAGGGACCGGCGGCTTCAACACGCGCCCGTTCAATATCTTCGGCACGTACGAAGGCGACGGCAAACACGAGCTGAAGTCGATCACGACCAAGCCGGTCGAAAAGCTCCCGGAACTCGATTACTCCTGCACGGCCGAAGAATGGGTGAAGGCGTGGAAGGTCAACGATTGGAACAGCGTGAAGGTCCGCGTCGAAGGAAGCCCGGCGAAGGTCACCACCTGGATCAACGGCCAGAAGATCATCGAGTGGGACGGCAACAAATACTCGGACCCGAAGTACGATCCGAAGAAGGTGATCGAGACGATCGGCGACGAAGGAAGCATCGCCGTGCAAGTCCACGGCGGCAAAAGCTGGCCGGCCGGCGCGAAGTGCCGCTGGAAGAACATTCGGATCAAGCCGCTGTAGACCGACTTCGGCACGCCCATGTCGAACCGCATAGCCCGTCGCTTGCGATTTTGCGCGCTCGCTGCACTTCTTATGTGCACGAGCGCGTCGTCCGCCGGTGAACCGACAATCGTCACGAACTCGCTCGGTATGCAATTCATCGAGTTGCCGGCCGGCGAATTCTTGCGAGGTTCGCCCGGCGACGACGCCGAGGCCGACGACGACGAACGCCCGCAACGACTTGTAAGAATCACGCGGTCGTTCGCCTTGGGACGCTGCGAAGTTTCGCAGGCCGAGTACCGGCGCGTGATGGGGGAGAATCCAAGCTGGTTCTCTCGTGAAGGAGGCGGGCGCGGGCTCGTACGCGGCATCGATACGTCGCAGCATCC
>JAFLCO010000499.1 GCA_017303535.1 Planctomycetota bacterium | reverse complement strand
CGCCGCGTATCGCGAGGCCCTCACGATGCCGGGCAACATTGAAACCGGCCGGCTGCACTTCAAGAAGAATTGCAGCTCGTGCCACAAGGCCGAAGGCTTCGGCCACGAGATCGGCCCGAACTTGGCGAGCATCAAGACGCGCGGCGCCGATGCGATTCTCACCAATGTTTTGGACCCGAGCCGCGAGGTCAATCCGCAGTTCGTCAACTACGAAGCGGTGACCGACGACGGCCGGACGATCACCGGCCTGATCGCCGCCGAAAGCGCGACGGCCGTCACCCTGAAACGAGCCGAAGGCCAGCAAGACACGGTACTGCGCGTGAACCTCGAAGAACTCTCAAGCACCGGCCTTTCGCTGATGCCCGAAGGCCTGGAAAAGCAACTCGACAAACAAGCCCTGGCCGACGTGATCGCCTACCTGATGCAATTGCAGTAATTCGAACACATGAAGGAGACTGAGGGGACAAGCAAACGGGACTGGGGAGACAGGAGAAAAGGTGGCCGCTGTGCGGCACTCGTCCTATTTTTCTCGCTTTCAGTCCCCCTAGTCTCCATCTGCCCGTCTCCGCAGTCTCCTATTTCTTCTCCGTCACGAGGACTCGCATGAAGACTTGGCTTTCGTTGGTGCTCGTGTTGTATGGCGTCGGGTCGGCCGAGGCCGGGTGGCTGGGCGGGGCGGCGGAGGAGAAGATCACACCCAAAGAGCCGATGTGGATGTCGGGCTACGGTTCGCGGACCGCGCCGGCCGACGGTAAGGCCGACGATCTCTACGCTCGGGCCTTGGTGCTGGAAGGAGACGAGAAGTCGCGCGTGGTACTGATCACGCTCGACCTGGTCGGCATCGATCGGGCCACGTCGCAAGCCATCTGCAAGAAGCTCGAAGAAAAGCACGGCCTCAAGCGCGAGCAGATCGCCATCAATTGCTCGCACACCCATTGCGGCCCGGTCGTCGGCACGAACCTAGGCGCGATGTACGAGATGTCGCCGGCGCAGTGGAAGCAGGTCGAACGATACACGGCCGACTTGCAGAAGAAGGTCGTCGACGTGGTCGGCGAGGCGATCGGCAAGCTCCAGCCGGTCGAAGTTCGCTGGGGCCAAGGACGCTGCAATTTCGCCGTCAACCGTCGCGAAAACAAAGAAGCCGACGTGCCGAAGATGCGCGAAGAGCAGCAGCCGCTGAAAGGCCCGAGCGATCATAGCGTGCCGGTGCTGGCCGTGTACGACGCTAAGGGAAATCTGATATCGGTCGCCTTCGGTTATGCCTGTCATGCGACGACGCTCGGCTTCCAACAATGGTCGGCCGATTACTGCGGGTTCGCCTGTTTGGAAATGACTCGCCGCCATCCCGGCGTGGTGCCGCTATTCTGGGCCGGCTGTGGCGCCGATCAGAACCCGATCCCGCGACGTACCTACGGGTTGGCGGAAACGTACGGCCGGCGGTTGGCGGAAGCCGTCCATGCCGTACTTCGCACGCGCGGCGAAGGAGAGACGAAAGTGCTCTCCGGCAAGATCACGCCGCAGTACGCCGAGATCGATCTCAAGTTTGCCAACGTGCCGACCAAGCAAGAGTGGGAAGCGCAACTTTCCAAGGGAAACAAGTACGAACAAGGTCGCGCGAAACAAATGCTCGCGCGGCTCGCGGCCGGCGAGACGATCGCCGATCGGTATCCGTACCCCGTACAAACTTGGCAACTCGGCGACGGGCCGCTCTGGGTGGTGCTCGGCGGCGAAGTCGTGGTCGACTACGCGCTACGGCTTAAGCAATCGCACGGCCCGGATCGTACCTGGGTCGCGGGCTATTCGAACGACGTCATGGCCTACATCCCCTCGCGCCGCGTGCTCGCCGAAGGGGGCTATGAAGGAGCGACGTCGATGACGATTTACGGCCTACCCAGCCCCTGGCACCCAATGCTGGAAGAGGCGATCGTGGAGGAAGTCGCGCGGCAGGGGAAGTGACGCCATGCGAACGCGATTCCGAAACGACGAAGACGGGTGGAGCCTAAACGGCTTGCGAATCAATTCCCCCGAAAGTCTCGCTGCGATACAGAGCTGTCTTGAGAGCCAGGGGCCGATCGTCGTCGAGCATCGATTTTATCGCGGCGCCTGCGCGCCCCATCGAATGGTCTTCGACGAATTTGAGAAGTTTGCAGAGTATTTGAATACTCAAACGTTTGCCGGCGACTCGATCTGGGTTTGGAGCTTTGACGCCGTTTGCCGTGAGGATAACTCACTGACGCACGGAAAGTGTCCCGACGAGCACGGGGAGATGCCTGAACGCGGTGCCTACTAACGACCCGGTTTGGTCCCCTCTCCCTCGGCGCGCCGACGATTTCTGCTCGGCTTGAATCGAGGGGAGGGATAGTGTGAGGGGCCATCGACAAACGAGGAATACCGTAGCTCGAATGACGAAATCGCGTTGCCCATCGCGTCGTCATTTTGCTTAGTGATTCGCGATCTGCCCCTCACCCCAACCCTCTCCCCGCCTTGCGGGGCGAGGGAGCCAAACCGGGCTCATTCACAGATTGGCTCGCCAAGGCTCCTTGTCGCAAGTCTTTTGAGATTAGAAGCTTGCGACAATTGATTAATTTTCTTGTACGGTCTTTGCGGCAACTTCGCACTAATACGGATGACGCGTCGCAATCTGCGGCGTGTCGTTCCGTGGGTTCTTTGCGAAGGTTCTCGTCATGCGTCTTACGCTGCGCGTTTTGTTGGCTTATCTCGACAACATCCTCGAACCGGGCGATGCCAAGGCGGTCGAGGCGAAGATTGCCGAGAGCGAGAACGTTTCGACGCTCGTGCATCACATTCGCGAGATCACCAAGCGGATGCGGGTCAGCGCGCCGGAGGTGCTCGGCAAAGGTCTCGGGCTCGATCCAAACACCGTGGCCGAGTATCTCGACTACGGTTTGTCCGACGACGGCGTGCGCGACTTTGAAAACGTCTGTATGACGTCCGACGTACACATGGCCGAAGTCGCGGCGTGCCATGAGATTCTCTCGCTCGTGCTCGTGAAGCCGGCCGAGATCGATCCGAATACGCGGCAGCGGATGTACAAGCTGTTGCACGAGCCGCAACAGGCCGTCTTGCGGGCCGAACCGGTGGGGCCGCCCGTGCCGTCGGCGAGCGCTCCGCTGCGCCCGGCGGCCGCTTCGACCGCCGCGCCTGCTACGACTTCCGCCGCGGCGCTCGCCGATCAACGTCGCAAATCGGAAGTGCCTGACTATCTGCGCCAGCCTGACGAGGAAGAGTCGCCGGTCGCCGCGGGCACGAACTACTTCTTCTTGGCGCTGGCGGTCGCGGCGCTCATCGTCGCCGGAACGATCGGCGCGCTGGCCTTCACGCCGCACAATAGCTTGCCTGAGTTTATGAAGCCGTGGCAGTTGACGATGTTCCCGGCGATGGCGCCGGACGACGTAGCCGAAGCGCCGAAGACGCCAAGTGCCGCGGGTACGGTCGCGGCGCCGCTTGCGACGCCGACCGTGATGCCGACGGCCGCGGCGACGGGTACCGTACCGGTCGTCGTAGCGACGACGGTACCAGCCGCAACAGTCACCACGATCGCGCCGACGCCGATGGCGACCGCGATGGCTGCGACCGCCGGTGAAGGTTTGCGACAGCCGGCCTCGGCGCTGACGACGGCCGCAGTCGCTCCGCCCGCTTCCACGGCCGCGGCCGCTGCGCCGGTGCCGAGTAGCGTAATGCCGGCCACCGCGCCGCC
>JAFLCO010000498.1 GCA_017303535.1 Planctomycetota bacterium | reverse complement strand
TTCCACGCCATAGGCGATGTTGAAGAGTTCGACATATTCAGGAACCTGTTTCATCCGCTCGATGAGTAGCCGCCCGTCAGCCGCCATGAAGAACGGCTCGGTCAAGTGATCGCGAACCACACTGCCGAGGTCGGCCCCCGACATGCGACCATCCCAATAAGCGGCTTTGACGTGCGAGACGTTGAGCAAAGTCGGCGTGTTGCGGAACAGCGCTGTGCCGGGATATCCAATGCTGACGGGCAACCCGTCTGTGAATGCCTTGTCGGGCTG
Source organism: Planctomycetota bacterium (assembly GCA_017303535.1). Classification (GTDB taxonomy): domain Bacteria; phylum Planctomycetota; class Planctomycetia; order Pirellulales; family PNKZ01; genus PNKZ01. The sequence goes on along the minus strand of JAFLCO010000498.1, from coordinate 3,477 downwards.
GTGGCACGACGCACAACTGACGGCGTTGCTGGCGGATAAACGCCGCTCGAAGAAGAGTGCCTTGCCGAGTGCGATTTGCTCGTCCGTCGCTGCCTTCATGGGCGAAGGCGCGAACGGCTTGGCGACGGCCTCGGCCGGACGACTGCGAGCGAGTTTCGGTTTCGCGGTATCGACCACCTTGGGCGCTTCGACGCCTAACGAGGCGAGGTAGACCACCAGCTTGTCAAGATCGTCCCCGGAGAGCGTCATGCCAAACTGCCTTGGCATGACACCCTTCTCAAAGTCACCCGGAGCGACGAAGGCGTCCGGGTCAAGAATCGACTCTCGGATGTACTGCTTCGCGGTCGTCTTGGGCTTGCGGCTGCCAGCGACTTTGCCAAGCGTCGCGAGGTCCGGGCCAACCTCACCATCGGCTCCCGGCACGCCAGGGATGATGTGGCAGTTGGCACACGCGCCCCGGTTGATGATGGCCACGACCTCGCGCGGGGCAGCAGGGTACGACGCGGGCTTGAGTATGTCTTGCGCATCGATTGGCTGATACGAAATAGCCACCGAAAGAACGAACAACGCCCAGCAACCAACTAGCGGGCGAAAGCGATTGATCATCAGGTCTCCTCGGTCAATCGTGGTCTGGATACGAGCCGTAAGCATTGACAACTCGTTCCAACGACCCCGGGTCGGTTCGGCCGACGACAACAATAACGTTCTGATCGAATTCGCGGAGAACCATGGCGTACGCTCCGGCAGGCGCGTGCATAATTCCATGCTGGCGAAGTGCGGCATGCTGAACCGGAAATGCCGAGAGTGAATCTCGGGGGATTACCAGAATCGAGACCGGCACGTTTCCGACCATCCCGTTGAGATAGGCAGCCGGCCGGCCCTCGACGTCGCTCACTCCGGCACCGCGCACAGCAAACCCGGCATCCTTCCGGGGCGGACAGCGGACGGGAAACGGCACACGACCTTTCAGGTACGATTCCACTTCTTGGTCGGAATTGCTGGTGAACTCTAGGGGCGTTTCCCCCGACTGGAGCCATTCGTGCCAGTTGGCCGAAACCTCGGCTAGATCCAGGCCACTAGGAACTGGGCGAAACAGGTTCAGCCACAGCAAGAGCAACAAAGCCGCCATAGCGGTCGCGGTGACGCCCGCCATCCAAAGCCTGCGAGGCCTTGGCGTCGGCTTTCCGAGACCTGCAGCAGCTAAGGCGGCATGCCAGACGGCCGATTCTGATTTCGTTGCTGCGAGCTTCTCGGAAAGCAATCCTTCGAATCGGCTCTGCAGGCGAAACCATTCCGCACATTCCAAACACACCGCGAGGTGTTCACTGATTCGAAAATGAAGTTCCGCATCTCCTTCCGAGTCGTGGTACAAGTTCCAGTGCTGTCGGGCCTCACGGCAGTTCATGCTTGGCGTTCCTCTTGCTTGAGCCAACCGCTCGCGTAGCCGTGTTGCGTTAGTTTTTGCCGCAAGCGGATGCGGGCGCGCGCCAGGCAACTCATTACAGTTCCGATCGGCACGTGGAGGATGTCGGACATTTCGCGGTACTTGAACTCTCCAATCGAGCGCAGCAAAATCACCGCGCGCTCCAAGGGAGGCAGCTCCAACACGGCACTGGCAAGTTCCTGATCACATCGATCGAGTACCTGGTCCGGTGCTTGGATCAGCGTCGTAAAGAGCGGTTCCGCGAGCGCAAGCTCCCAGACATCTTCGACCGATAACTCAACGGGAAGATCGAAGTGGCTTGTCCGCTCGTGCTTTCGATTCGCATTCTGGATTTCGAAATGCACATACTGGAACATCCACGCCCGAAAATTTGTTCCCTCGGCGTACAGGTGGAAATCACAGTAGGAATTAGCAACTGCACTTTGCAAAACGTCCGCGATGGCGTTCCGGTCGTGCAGCGACCGACGGCAATAACCAGCCAGAGCCCCCTGGAGAGGCTCCAGTAGCCGCATAAATCGGTATTCCTTGGTCGTGTCGTCCAATCTGAACTCCGCGGGTGGGAGGGCTTCCGTCGCCTTCTCTACCAGAGTATATGTCGCGACTGCCTGGATTTATTCCCAGCATCCAAAAGTCAGGTCATTTGGACCGTGTTTCTTTGATGCGAGCTATGCCTCCCAAAATCCAAATGATTCTCACCCGTCGTGCCGGTCGTGGTGCAGCATGCCCTCCCGGCCCTAAGTCGGCGAACCATCCCGAATCTGCTTGGAGTCACTCCCGTCACTGATCGAGTAGGCTCCGGCCTGGGGCTGAAAGGAAATCGCCAGCATGATCGGCAGCCGGCCGGCGACCCTGGCAGGAATGCACTTCATCGCCTTCGCCTATCTCATGCTCAAAGACTTCGTAGAATTACTCCCTGGAAGTGCACAACACCCTCTAATGTCCATGCGACCGATCTTGCAGCAACCGCCGAGGCGATCAGGGCCAGGAGGGGGTGGAAAATCCTGTTCATCGTGGTATGTTCGTAACCTGTTATCCTCCAACGGTGTGACACATTCATTGGACACCGCTAAGGTCATCAATTTGGATGCAGGAACGACTCCACGCTGCTGCTCAGATTTGTCCCGTTGAAGCTGTCCGATGGATGCTGATCGAGCGACATTCTCTCTCTCACTCCACTACCGGAAATTACCGAAATCGGACGAGTCATACCGCGATAATTCAAGACTTATTGCGACGGTATGAGAGGGATTGAACACCTCATCCATACGCGATAAAGTGTTGCCATTCAACCAGCTTCCTCGGATTTCACTTCAATTGCGAGGGCGCCTACGGAACCGAAGGATTTGCCGTGGTCTTGGGAAACGGCAAATCGGTCGAATTTGAACTTCGGAAGTTTTTGTACTGCTATCGCTACCTGAAAAGTCGCTTTTTGGAGTTCCATGCGAGTTTTTCAGTCCAGGTCGCCCCGGATCCGGGGAAGTTCTCCCATCACGGTCGCTGGTCGAGCTATGCCAAGAAATGCCTGGAGTCCGCGGAGCACCTGAGTCTGGTCGCCAACATTTCCCGACAACAGATTCAGAAGCTGGAGGCGGCCGGGATTAGAACCGTCGTCGACCTGGCCCGCAGCAAGCGGAAGGCCATCCCCCGTTTGAGTCAGCCTGTCTTCGAGCGACTCCGGACGCAGGCCCGTTTGCAGCTGACAGCCCGTACGACCGAACAGCCGCCGTACGAGGTCTGCAGTCCGCCGGCCGACGAACCCCGCCGCGGACTGGCTTTGCTCCCTCCCGCTTCCCGATTGGACGTCTATTTCGATATAGAAGGGTTTCCGTTGATCGATGACGGGTTGGAATACCTGTTGGGAGCCGTCTGTATCGAACGAGGAAAACCCAAATTCGTTGACTGGTGGGCTCACGACCCTGCACAGGAGCGCAAGGCCTTTCAGGAATTCGTGGAATGGGCGCATGCCCGCTGGAAGTCCGATCCGAAGATGCACATTTATCACTACGCCGCCTACGAAGTGTCGGCGATGCGGA
>JAFLCO010000497.1 GCA_017303535.1 Planctomycetota bacterium | reverse complement strand
CGGGTCGGCCTCGGCGACCGGCTCGATCATCGGCCGGCCGAGATTTCCGGCGGCGAACGCCAGCGCGTGGCCATCGCCCGCGCGCTGGTTCATAAGCCCGCACTGCTCCTGGCCGACGAACCGACGGGCAATCTCGATCGCACGACGGCGGCCGCGATCGGCGACTTGCTGCTGGAGATGCAGCAACATGAAGGAACGATGCTGCTCGTGGTGACGCACAGCTTGGAACTCGCGTCGCGTTTCCAGCGGCGATTTGAACTCGATGACGGCAAACTCCGCGGCTAAATCCGAGTTCATCTGACAATGCAAGAATCGCTGACTCCCAAACGTCTGATCGCCGATTCGCTCCGTCATCACCGGCGGATTCACATCGCCGTCGCCCTGGGCACGGCCGCGGCGACCGCAGTCCTCACCGGCGCGCTGCTCGTCGGCGACTCCGTCCGCGGCAGCCTCAAACACACGGCCCTCGACAGACTCGGCGCGATCGACGAAGTGCTCGTCACGCAAAACCTCTTTCGCGAGCAATTGGCCGAAGAACTCAACGCCGCCGGTCCGCCGAAGCCGGCCGTCGCGGCCTCCGGGCTGTACTTGGTCGGCGGCGCGTCGCATCCACAAAACAAGTCACGGGCCGCCGGCGTCAATATCCTCGGATTCACGGATGAATTTCGCGAGGCGTTCTATTTCAAGAGAGAGACGGGGATTCGCGTCCCGCAAGACAATGAAATCATCCTCAACCAAACCTTGGCGGACGAGTTGCAAGCCAAAGTCGGCGACGACGTCATCCTGCGATTAGCCTCGGCCGGCGAAGTGCCGGAGGAGAGCCCGTTGGGCCGGAAGACCGATACGGTCGCAAGTTCGCAACGGCTGAAAGTTTTGGAAGTCGTTCCCAGCACCGGCATCGGGGCGTTCTCGTTGCGGCCGAATCAGCAAGTGCCGAAGAACGCCTACGTCTCGCTCGCGGTCATGCAGCGCATTCTCGACAAGCCGCAGAAGATCAATGCAGTCTTTATCCGCGGCCAAGAATATTCACCCACTAATCTAACGCTTGAACAGAGCCACGAAACGCTCACACATTCCCTCAAGCCCAAGCTCGCCGACTACGGCCTTGCGTGGACCAAGACGAAGCCCGGCTATTTCAATCTCGCCAGCGATCGGATGCTGATCGACCCGCCGACGGAGCAGGCCGTGCTTGAGGCGTACGGCGATCTGCAGCCGCAGAAGGTTTACACGTATCTGGCCAACACAATCGCTTCCGGCGGCAAGGAGATTCCGTACAGCACGATCGCGGCGATGGATTTCGTCGACCGCGCTCCGCTCGGCCCCTTTCGCACGCCGGATGGTGCCGCGATCGGTCCAATTGCCGACGGCGAGATCGTGCTCAACCGCTGGGCCGCGGAAGACCTCGGCGTACAGCCCGGCGCCGAAGTTCGCATCGATTACTTTGAGCCGGAAAGCACGCATGCCGAAGTGAAGGAAGCCTCGGCGACGTTCAAGCTCAAAGCGATCGTCGATCTGAAAGCGAAGGACGATCCGTTTCTCACACCCGACCTCACGCCGGAGCTGCCGGGCGTCACCGACCAACTGAAGATGGGCGATTGGGATCCGCCGTTCCCATACGACGGCCAGCGAGTCCGCCGCAAAGACGAAGACTACTGGGACGACTACCGTGCTACGCCCAAGGCCTTCGTCAATTACGCAACCGGCCGTAAGCTCTGGGGTTCGCGGTTCGGCGAACTGACGTCAATTCGTGTCGTGCCTAAGGACGGTATGACCGTCGAGTCGCTGGCGGCAAAGTTTCAGCCCGATCCGGCCTCGCTGGGTTTCGCATTCCAGCCGGTGCGGTTGCGGGCCATCGAAGCGTCGAGCGGCACCACACCGTTTGAAGGACTCTTTATCGGCTTCAGCTTCTTCATCATCGCCGCCGCGGTAATGCTGACGATGCTGCTGTTTAAACTCGGCGTCGAACAGCGGGCCGCGGAAGTCGGGCTGATGTTGGCCTTAGGGCTCGGGCTGCGGCGCGTCTCGCGGTTGTTACTCATCGAGGGAACGATCGTCGCCGCCATCGGCGCGGCCATCGGGTTGGCACTCGGCGTCGGCTACGCCTTGCTGATGTTGGCCGGACTCCGCACGCTCTGGCTCGACGCCGTCACGGTGCCGTTTCTTGATCTTTACGTCACGCCGAAGAGCCTGCTCATCGGCTACGGCTCGGGCGTCGTCGTTTCCGTGCTGGCCATTTGGTGGTCACTCCGCGCACTCAAGCGATTATCCGTGCGGCGGCTGCTCTCAAATCAAGCGGCGGAGAGCGATCTTGCTCCCGCGGCCAACTCCGCGGAACGCCACGGTGGGCGTTCCCTACAGCGCAGCGCCCTCGTGCAATGGGGTTCTCTGGTAGGGGCCGTGGCCGTTGCGGCCTTGGCGATGATGCTACAAGATGAAGCGCAGGCCGGGGCCTTCTTCGGTTCGGCGGCTTTGATCCTTACGGGGCTACTGACGTTCGTCCGGCGTCGCTTGGCCGCGGCCCGTTTCGGGTCGCTGGTCAATCCCGGCCCGGGCCGTGTCGTGACGCTCGCCGTGCGCAATGCCGGACGTAATCCAGGCCGCAGTACGCTGACGATCGGCCTCGTCGCCGCGGCGGCATTCTTGATCGTGGCCGTCAGCGCGTTCCGTCTGGCTCCGCCCAGTTCCTATCTCGAAAAGACCAGCGGCACCGGCGGCTTCGCGCTGGTCGGGCAGAGCGACCTTTCAATCTTGCCCGACATGAACACTGAAGAAGGTCAACTCGATCTGAATTTCAGCATCGACGGAAAAAGCGAGAGTGCGCAAAAGACGCGAGAAGCCCTCGCCGCCATGAAAGCCTATCCCTTCCGCTTCCGCGCCGGCGACGATGCGAGTTGCTTGAACCTGTATCAAACCGAGCAACCGCGCATTCTCGGGGCAGGGGAGAAGTTCATCGAGCGGGGCGGATTCAGTTGGGCGTCGACCGATGCCAATACCGACGATGAGCGCGCCAATCCGTGGCGGATGCTCCGTCGGCCGACCGCCATCAATACCAACGCTCGCGAATTGATCCCCTACAGCGAGTTCCCCAACGAAGTGCCGGTCGTGCTCGATCAGGCGACCGCAATCTACAGCTTGCATCTTTCCGGCGTTGGCGCCACGTTCACGACCAAGAACAGCCGCAACGAAACGGTGACAATGCGCGTCGTCGGCTTGCTCCGCAACAGCATCCTGCAAGGCAGCCTCGTCATTCACGAAGATCACTTCAAGCGGCACTTTCCCGAAGTCGGCGGCTACCGCTACTTCCTCGTCGAAGCTCCGCCGGAATACGAAGCCGACGTCGCCCGCACGCTCGAAAGCACGCTCGGCGATTTCGGTTTCGACGTCGAGCGGACGGACAAACTGCTGGAAGGTTTCATGGCCGTGCAGAACACATATCTTTCTACGTTTCAAAGCCTCGGCGGGTTGGGGCTTCTGCTCGGTACGTTCGGTTTGGCCGTCGTGCAACTGCGCAACGTATTGGAACGCCGCGGCGAGTTGGCGTTGATGCGCGCCGTAGGGCTCTCGAAGTCGCTGCTCGGTAGGCTCGTGTTTTGGGAAAACCTGGCGCTGCTCGTGGGCGGGCTCGGTTGCGGAGCAATCGCCGCCGCCGTGGCCGTATTGCCGCACGCCTTCTTCGGCGGCGCGGGCATCC
>JAFLCO010000496.1 GCA_017303535.1 Planctomycetota bacterium | reverse complement strand
AACAACGCGAGGGGTTGGCGGAGGCTGAAATACGTGGGTGGCTCGATAGCACCGACAGCGTTTTACGGCGCCTCGGGTTGCACGCAGTAGAGGAATGCGAAGGCATCGACCAACCGACCAAGCTGGCGTGGGCACGCCAAAAGGTTGAAAGCTATCCGGCGGAAAGCGCCGAGCAACGCGAGGCTGCCGAGTTGATAAGGCGCCTCCAGCAGCCGGAGGGACCTGAAGTTGCCACCCCTCCGCCTCCGACATTGCCGCCCGTGCCAGACACGCTACCGGCGCTTCCTATTGTCTTGGCGATGGAGGCTTCTCAACGCTCCCGGACTGTTTTGCGGGCTAGGCTGGCTCCGTCGGCAGTGGTCGATCTTCTCCGCCAGCTCAATGCTGCGAACAGACTGGATCCCGCGCTAGCTGACCACGGGCTCTGGGATTTGCTCATTGGGCGTCTGAATTGGCGGCAGCTTGCCGGGGTCGAACGCGATGCCTTGCTATCGCTGTTGGAGCCGCCGTTTCGGCTGGAAGCTCATGTGCATGCAGTCGTGCGCAGCCTGTTTCACCAAGATCCGCTCGAACGCGATCCGCGCGAAGGCCAACCGCCGGCGACTACGGCGCAGACGGCCCAGTTGTTTGCCATTTCGCGATCGCTTTGGCGAATCCTGCGAGATGCGCCGGAAGAGGCCACGGAGGATTTTGCGCAAGTCGACATGATCTCTCGGGCGTTGAACGACCGCCTGGGCACCTACCACTTAGTGCGTTTCTGGATGCAGTTCGTTTCGTTGCAACCGAATGATCCCGCGGTCCCCGTACTGCCTGCCGAGATCACGGATCTATTTGCGGATATCTGCGCTCGGTCCACTGAAGTTGCCCGTCGCGCTCGCGCTGTGCTGGTACAGGACATGCGGTTCATCATGGTACGCGATCCGGCTTGGACGACTGCGAACATGCTTCCCTTGTTCGATTTCGTGCGAGCAGGGAATGAGGCTTGGGTGGCGTGGCGCGCTTTTCTCGACCACGGCCGATTGAGCCGGCCCCTTGCGCTGGCGCTGTTGCCGTTCTATCGAGCGGGACAAGCTCAGTTCCTCACCCGTGAAGAAAAGATTGTGGGCGAATATTTACAGGATGTGGTGACGATTATTGTCCACGTCCGACCGCCAGCGGCCCTCGAATGGATTCAAGCACTGCTTAACGCGTTGCCACCCAGGGAAAGACTTCGCTGGGCGCGCATGGTTGGCCGTGAGATCGATGGAATGCAGGACGATGAACAACGCGAACTATGGCGCGTTTGGCTTGGCCAATACTGGCGCGACCGCCGGTCGGGTCGTCTCGGTGCGGAGACCACGCCGTTATCCGCCGGTGAAGCTGCGTTGATGTCAGGGTGGTTGCCCAGCCTTTCTGAAGTATTTCCTGAAGCATTCGACTTGGTGCGCCAATCGCCGGCCCCAGTATTCACAGATGAGATTTTCGCGTGGCGAGAGCTCCGTAAATCTCCGCTACCGAAAAAACATCCAGCTGGCTTCCTGCAGATGATCGAATTTTTGCTAGCGCACATGATTGTCGGACGCGTCAGTCACGAAACGGTGGCGGAAACGGCCAAGCAGTTGCCTCGGCTTGCAATCTTACGTCTGTCGTTGCTCCGAATCGCCGATGTATTCCAAGGTCACGGTTGGATTCCTGCTCGCGAATTTCGCGTCTGGATCGAACGCGAGTTTCCTCAGGCGACCGAAAGGGAGTAGACCAGACCGCCAAGATTGCAGGGAATTGACTGGGGTGGCCGGTTCGAAGATCACATACCGATGATTTGCGACCGTCCCTACAGCCAGAAGGCTCCAAAATGAGCGGCGGTTCCATTGCTCGCGGGGGATTCCGCTATCAGGACTACTATCTGCTCTTGCGCGTGCTCAAAACGATTGCACGTGAAGTGGAACGAGCGATGTCCAGCGGACTAGCTCCATCTACGACGATTCTCGGAAATATAAAAACGAAGTTCGGCATCGAAGCGCGCAGCGGTTCGTCGGCGGCAGTGGCATCGGATGACGAGACACGCGATTGGGACGTGGTGGTGGAAGAGGGAAAGACCCTCGAACTGGTAGAGGTTAAATCGGGGAAAGTGAGCAAACCCGATCGGCTCGTATTCTGGGAACGAATCAGGCGCGAATTTGCCGCGCCAACCGGTAATTCGTCGGAAGTTCATCCGCGACTGGTGGTCAATCCGGATAAAATCGATGACTTGCAAAGGTGGAGTTCGTTGGCCGCTGAAGCCAAAACTTTCAAAGGAAAGATTCCCAAGCGAACGCCGTCGGGAAACGTGACGGAAACCAAAGACATGCTTAAAGAGGCGCTCTGGCACCTTTGTAGTCGCAGTGTCCCCGGTCTGCCGGCCATGAGTTCAGACATTGCCTTGGTCACGTTGTCGCGCTTCGCCGTGGAGACCCACAAGGCCGCTGACCTGGACCTCAAGGTCACCGAAGCGCTGGAGATGTTTTTCCCCGGCGCGCTGTCGGACCTAAACAAGAGTTTCCTGTTGGATTGGATGAACTCGCGAGCGGTGTCACATCCGGCGCGGCGCATGTTTACCGTCAGCGAAATGCTGGTCGACTTGAAGATTCTCGCTTTAGCCCTCGCGTTCCAAGCTGGCACACTTGATCGCTGGCAGCAGTTGTGGGAGGAGTTACCCCGCGTTTTGCGAGCTAGGACACGAAACACTTTGGGACGAACCGGACTGAACATTCCCACCAAAGAGTCGCAGGCCGATGCATTGAAAGATGCATCGCTCCAACCGACATTAATACTGGGCCACGGAGGCAGCGGAAAAACCGTGATTCTTGACGAACTTGGCCGCGATGCAGACCAAGCGGGGCATCTAGTGTTTCGCTGTGGTGCCGGCGACGTGAGTAATGCGGCAGAAGCGAACGATGTGGCAGACATGCTTCGTTTCATGAACGGGCTGAATCTCCTCAATCGTCCGACGCGCGCCTTCTTCGTGTTCGTCGACGCATTGGACGAAGCCGAACTTCTTTTGCGTCATCGCTGGGCAGAACTGTTGGGTCGGCTCGCCGCGAGACTGCCGAATGTCCGAATTGCGACGTCGATGCGGGAGAGTGCGTTTCATCGCGACAGCAAGATTCAGCTTCAGTTGGGAGCTTGGCGCCGAATCTCCTTGGCGGAATGGCCGGCGGATCTGGTCCAGCGACTGCTCGCTGCGAAGAGCATTTCAGTATCGACCGACGTTCTCCAGCTCCTCCGAACGCCCATTATGCTGGACCTTTTTTGGCGCACCTTTGTGGAGAACAAGGCCGCGCAACCGGATCGAATCGGTAAGCTCCGCACACGGTACGACCTCCTTGCGGCGTTCTGGACAGAGCGGGTACTAAGAGCCCGAAATGGCAATATACCGAACCTTTCGGCGAAGCTGCATAACTGGGCTCTGCGGATTGCCGCCCAGCTAGGTTCATTCACTCCTGACCTGGCGGATGACGTAGTAACCCAAATTCTGCTCGACGAAGGCGTACTTGCTGAAGAAGGACAGGTTGTTCGGCGCGTGGCATTTCGTCACCCCCTTTTGCGTGACTTCGCGTTCGCCATCGCATGCTTGGATGCGCCCGATGCGGAGACCGCCGCGAAGCGTTGGTCTTCGATTGCAGGGCAAATTCAAAGACACGGAGCTTTGAGGGGAATTGCCGAAGCGTTGCTCGAAAAGAATGCGAGCGCCGAATTCGGGAAATTTACGTTTGATGATTTCATCGGTGCGGTGCTTTCCGTTCGCTCCGACTCAGGCTTTAACATC
>JAFLCO010000495.1 GCA_017303535.1 Planctomycetota bacterium | reverse complement strand
GGCCCGGGCGAGAAGCTGAAAGATGTGATCCGGCCGCTCGACGGGAAGCCGCGACATCAGGCCGGCCCGTTCGTCGTGCGACATGTACGTGATGAGGGCCGCCAGGTCGTGGTCGTCCATCAAGCCGGCGACGGCGTCTTGCAGCGGTTTATCGAGGTAATCAAAGATCGCGGCCCGCTCGCGCCCCGGCAACAGTCCGAGCACGAACTGCACGTCGGCCGGTTCCAAATCCTCAAGCAGTTCCGCCGCATCGGCCGGGTGATGACCGGAAAAGAAGTCGCGCAGGCCCGCCTCGTCGCGCTCGGCGACGAACTCACGTAGATCGGGAGCGAGCAGAGGGTTGCGCATGGACAAACCGAGAGGCCGCGCGATGGTTCGAATGAACCGCCGAACGAGGGGTTGCGCGCAAATACAAATTAACGCGCCGCTAGGCCCAAGATACTCGCGACGGCCTTTGTAGGGAACGCCCTCTGTGGCGTTCCTCTGTGGATGACGGTTCGCGGAACGCCACAGTGGGCGTTCCCTACAGTGCGTCACGCGCTACAGTTGAAACCGCACCCGACCGGCGACGATCGTCATCACGGCCCGGCCCGTGAACTCCCACCCGGCGAACGGGCTGTTCTTACTCTTCGACTTGAACGTCTGCGGGTCACAGACCCACTCTAGGTTCGGATCGATGATCGTCACGTCCGCGTCGGCACCGGGTTTCAGAGTCCCCTTTTCGACGCCGAGAATGCGAGCCGGGTTGATCGTGAGCTTTTTGATCGCCTGCGACCAAGTGAGGTGCCCCGGTTCAATGAGTTGCGAAATCGTCAGCGGCAGGCAAGTCTCCAAGCCGACGATGCCGAACGGCGCGACGTCGATCTCCTGCATCTTCTTTTCCAGCGCGTGCGGAGCGTGGTCCGTGCAGATCACTTCGATCGTGTCGTCGATCAAACCCTCGATGCACGCTTCGACGTCGAGCCGGCTCCGTAGCGGCGGGCTCATCTTGTAGTTGCTGTCGAACGTTCGCAGGCAGTCGTCCGTCAGCGTGAAGTGGTGCGGACAGATTTCCGTCGTCACCCGCGAGCCCGCGGCTTTCGCTTGCCGCACCAGTTCGACGCCGCCTGCCGTGGAAATGTGCATCACATGCACATGCCCGCCGGTAACGTCCATCAGCGCGATGTCGCGGCCGATCATCACGTCTTCCGCCGCCGCAGGCATGCCGGGCAATCCTAAGAGCAGTGACACGCGACCTTCGTGCATCATGCCGCCGCCGCGAGTCAGTTCCATGACTTCGGCGTGGTTCAAGATCGGCTTGCCGAACATGCTGGTGTATTCCAGCGCGCGGCGCATGAGTTCGGCGTCATACACTGGAGCGCCGTCGTCGCTGAAGGCCACGGCGCCGGCTTCGACGAGTTGCCCGATCTCGGCGAGTTCCTTCCCTTCGCGGTTCTTGCTCACGCAGGCCACGACGAAGACGTTGCAGTGCCCGGCGCGGGCCGCTTGATGCTGGATGAACTCGACCGTCGCTTGCGTGTCGATCGGCGGCAGCGTGTTCGGGATACAGGCGATCGACGTAAACCCGCCCGCCGCGGCGCTGGCCGTGCCCGTCGCAATGGTTTCGTCTTCCTCACGCCCCGGCTCACGGAGATGCACGTGCATGTCGATGAGCCCGGGCGTCACGATCTTATTCGTCGCGTCGATCATTTCGTCGTACTGACCTGCCGGCGCGTCGAAGCCGACGACTTTGCCGTCGCGCAAGAGAACGTTCGTCACGCGATCAACGTCTTGGCTCGGATCGATCACTCGGCCGTTTTGAATGAGCGTAGTCGGCATTATTTTCTTCTTCGTCGTGGTCTCGTCATTTAGCCGCGGAGCTTGTCTCCACGATTGATGCGCGCCTCGCGAGCGAGGCGGCTAAACGTATTGATTGAAGTTCAATACGTCGGAATATGTTATTCGTTGTCGCGAGCCGCGGCGCCGCACACGAGCCACAGCGCGGCCATGCGAACCGCCAAGCCGTTGGTGACTTGCGAGAGAATCAGCGAGTGCGGGCCGTCGGCGACGTCGGTCGTCACTTCGACGCCCCGGTTGATCGGGCCCGGCGCGAGAATCAGCACGCCGTCTTTCGCTCGATCCATGCGGCGGCGATCCATCGCGTACAAGTGGGCGTATTCGCGAACCGACGGAAACGGCCTCGTCGACTGCCGCTCGAACTGAATCCGCAGCAGGTTCAGCACGTCGCAGCGCGGCAGGATCTCGTCGAGGTTGTGCGAAACCTCACAGCCGAACTCGCGCCACAGCGGCGAAACGAGCGTCGCCGGGCCGCAGAGAATCACGTGCGCACCGAGCTTCTTCAGCCCCCAAATGTTGCTCCGCGCGGTGCGGCTGAATTGAATGTCGCCCACCAGCGCCACGGTCAGCCCTGCGAGAGTGCCGCGCTGTTGGCGAATGGTGAGAATATCGAGCAGCCCCTGCGTCGGATGTTCGTGCGGACCGTCGCCGGCGTTGATCACGGGACAGTTGAGATTATTCGACAACAAATGCGGCGTGCCGGGCGTGCGGTGTCGACAAACGACGGCGTGAATCCCCATCGCCTCAATGTTCTTCGCCGTATCGATGATCGTCTCGCCCTTCGACATGCTCGAGCCGCCGGAAGCGAAATCGATCGTGTCGCCGCCGAGCCGCCGCATCGCCAGCGAAAAGCTGGTCCGCGTCCGCGTGGAATTCTCGAAGAAGAGATTCGCGCACGTTTTGCCCGTGAGCACCTGAATCTTACGGGTGCAATCGTCGGTCGCCTCTTTGAACATCTCCGCCGAATCGAGCAGGATGTTAAGTTCTTCGACCGAGAGGTCTTCCAAACCCAAGAGATGGCGACGAGTCCACGCGGCGGGAATGCTGCCGATTTCTGTCACGTCGAGGCTCACGAAAGGGCTCCCGCGGCGGTGTTTTGCGTCGTCCGCGCTCGCTTGGCAGCGATTGCCCCGAGCGCTTCACGAGATTGTAACAGCGTGAGGTTCGCTCGCAAGCGACGCTCGATGCCCACGGAAGCCGCGTTTTGCACGCTGCGGCGACTATAATGAGCGACATGTCGGAATCGCTCGGAACCGTCGTCGTCGCCGCCTCTTCGCACGCTTTGCGTGAACGGATCGCCGACTTACTGGGCGAACGGGCCGACGTCACATTCGTCGCACCGTCGGAATCCGTCGCACAAGACGTGGACGTCGCGATTCCCGATGATTGCTCGCGCGACGAACTCGCGCGCATTATTTCGTTGCTCGCGCGATTGGCGGCGGCGCGGGCCGATTCGAACGTTGCGCAGGCCGGAGCTAAGCGATGGGCTCGACTTGCCGAAACCGATCCGCTCACCAACCTGATGAATCGCCGCGCATTCATGAATGCTGCGGCCGACGCCATGCGCTATTACCAACGCTACAATCGTGCGATCGCGACACTCGTGGTCGACATCGATCACTTCAAGCGCATCAACGACGAACACGGCCATGCCGCGGGTGACGGAGTAATCCGCCGTGTCAGCGAATTGATCGCCCAGACCTTGCGCGAAACCGATAAGGTCGCACGCTTCGGCGGCGAAGAGTTCGTCGTGCTGCTGCGTGAGGTCAGCGAGCCTGAAGCCCAGGAGCTTGCCGAGCGCATCCGGCTCGTGATCGCTAATAGTCAGATTCCATTTGACGGCAAAGAACTTAGCGTGACGGTGAGCATCGGCTGCGCGGCGACCACTGCGCAAGACCGCGATGTCGAAGAATTGATCGAGCGGGCCGACCGGGCGCTTTATGCGGCAAAAGCCGCGG
>JAFLCO010000494.1 GCA_017303535.1 Planctomycetota bacterium | reverse complement strand
CGCAGGCGCCACGGCGACGGACGGCGGAGCGAGAACCGCGGCCGGCGGCGCGGAATTGCCGGGCTGCGCGGGAAGGCCCGGCTGCATGACGGCGTACGGCTGCGGCGAAGACGGCATTTCGACGACCGGCGGCGAAGCGAAATCGCCGGGCAACCCGACCTGCCCGGCAAGCGGACCGGCCGGCGTCGTGAACTGCGCCGGTTGTACATGGGGCTGAGTCGTGGGCTGCACGAGTGCATCGCGCCGCGCTTGTGCGTTGACGAATACCTGCGGCAACGTCGGCGGCTCCGGTTGCGGCGCGGGAGTGCGCGTTTGCGGGTCGACGTCGGACGCGAACTCGCCGAACCACGTGCGATCGCGCAGTTGATAGGTACCGCCGCTGCGAGCGTCGGCGATGCGCACGTCGCCTTCCAGATAGGCGATCACCGTCGCGCCGGATTGCGGCGGCTGCGGCAGATTCGCCAGCGCCGGATTGCGGTATTGATCGGCATTGCGCGCGACCCAGAACACGGCTTCCTGCGCTTCGGCGACGGCCGCGCCTTGTTGCACGTAGCAGCGTCCGCGCACGACCCAGACGTCGTAGATGCCGCGCTTCCAACACCACGCCTCGTCGCCGCCGAACAGAATCGGCTCGCTGCGAGCGGGCGTGGGCAGGTTGAACTCCGACGCGTCTTGCGCTTGAACGACGCGCGACGAGCACAACAAGCCGCCGAGCATCAAGAGCAAGAGCATCGCCCGTCGCGCGCAGCGGCGCACGGTTCGCGGTTCGGCGAACTTGCGGAGCAGTCCATGCTCGCAATCGGCGATGAGCAAAGCGTGTCCTTCGACGTGAGACCTGCGGCGCGCCGCGGAGGTGTGCAGGCGGCGTGGCGCGAGCGGTCGTAAGGCGAAACGAGCGAAGTGGTTAGGGGAGGTGACGCCGCGGGAAAAACGGCGGCGGATTATAGGAGCCGCGCCGTTTCGCAGCAAGGCGGCTTGGGATGGCCGGCGAGTTCGCTAAGTCGCTGCTTTCAAGGAGTTTACGACGCGCGATCGCCGAATGCCGGCAACGTTCGATAGGAGCAAATCGGCTAAGCCGTCAACAGTCGCCACCCGGTCCAGAAGGCGAAGAAGCCGAAGAAGAGCGTCGACCAGACGAGCATGAGGGCGCGAAAGCCGCTCATGCGAATGGCCGCCGGCAGCTTGAAGTAGTTGAGGTAAAGCAGCAAAGCGGAGTAGATGAACATGACCGCGCCGTTCATCGAAGCGGTGAGTTTGAAGAAGCCGACCTTGTTGCCCGACAGGCCCGGCCAGATGCGTTCACCGATGGTCACCACGCCGATCGCCGCGAGGATCGTGCCCCAGAGAAACATGTAGTACAGCCTGCTCTCGCTCCAGGCTTTGTTCTCGCGGAGCCAGTTGACCTTCACGACGTCGGTCGAGATGCGGCTGGCGGCGTCGAGCACGCCGATCTCGGTCGTGAACAAGATTGCCGCGCCCATGATTAAGAACAACGCGCGAAACGTGCTCCCCAAATCTTGCTCGACCGCCTGCGCTTCGCCGAACAAAAACGCGGTGTCTTTGCCGAAGGCCGCGGCCCCCGGCTTGAGCACGCCCTCGGGCGTGTAGAACACGCTGTAGCTGATCATCGCCAGCACGAACAAACATAAGAGGCATGTGCAGAAGAACGACAAGAAGTGCTCGACGTTCGCTGCTCGCCACCAGGAGCGCCAGCGCGAGAGGTTTGCGTCCGTGAGCGGGAAGCAGTACCCAAGTTCCGAGACCGCTTCTTCCTTACCGGTGATCGGGCTCGTCATACGGCCGATGTATTGGCCCATGCCGTAGCCCTTTTCCTTGACGTAGTTGCTCTGGCCGAGATTCATCGTGCCTCCCGCGCCGGCGAAAGCGATGGCGCCGAGCAACATGGCCGCGTCGAGCCCTGCGGTGGGCGGCGGCATTTTCAAACTGACGATGCCGTTGAGCAGCGCCGGAAAGGCATCGGGCCGAATCAATCGAAAGCCGAGAATGACGACGAGAATCAGGATGAACGACACGAGGAACAACTGAATGCGCTCGACCGTTTCATAGATCACGGGTCCGGCCGTCAGCGCGATGCCGCAGAGCAGCAATGTGGCGACGGTGATGAACGTGATATGCGGCGCATGGATCGCACCGTCGGCCGAAGGCTCGGGCGACCACACGAGCCAGCTGATCATCTCCGAAGTGCCGAGCGCCCAGGCGGGGATCATCCACGGCACGATGTTCAAGAAGAGAAACAGGCCCGCCCAGTGCTTGCTCAACCGCGCGAAGCCGGTGATCGCGCTCTCGCCCGTGGCCAGCGCCCAGCGGGTGATTTCCATATTGAGGAAATACTGCGTGACGACGCCGATCAAACAGGCCCAAATGAACGTGAAGCCGATCTTGTACGTGATGTACGGCCAGAAGATAAACTCGCCGCTCCCCAGCGCCAGCCCGGCGAGCATAATGCTCGGCCCGATCATCCGCCGCAGCGGCACCGGGTCGGGCAAATCGCGCACACGCAGCGGCGGCAGTGCGCCTTGAGGATACGCGGCGACGGTTTGCGAGGAAGCTTCGACTTCAGCGGCCATAGCGACAATTTCGGGCGTGAGTGACGGGGTGCGCGAATGTGGCCCCTGTCATACTCGCCGCGCCGGCCGCAAACAAGCATTGCTTGTTTGAATTACGGCATCTTGTGTACGATCTGGCCCAGCTCCAGTTTCTGCACCCATTTCTGAATGTTCGGCCGGCGCTTCAGCGGCGGGTCTTGCGGGGCGTACGAAATCGAGAGGCCGGTGATCCGCGTGAGGTTCCAGTAGGCCAACGTGCGGAAGTCGAGGCTTTCGTGGTCGAGCGTCTCAACCAAGTATTTCGCCATGCCGTTGCGAAGTTGCTCGTCGTCGTAACTCCAAACCATCCGATAAAGTTCCGCCCCCTTCGCCGGGCCATGATGCTTGATCATCGCGGCACGGACCGACTCCGCGTAAAACGGCCCCCAATCAATAGCCTCGCTCATATAGCCGAGATACCGATCGTAAGTCGCGTAACGCTGCGTCGCGTCGTTTAAGATCGGCAGGTAGTCGTCGAAAGCGCCAAGCTGCGCCAAACAGCGGAGCGCCAACTGCTGGTTCTCGCTCCGTCGATCGCCGACCGTTTCCTCCAGCGCCACCTTCACGGCCTTCCCGCCGCGCAGCGCCGTTTCCAAGTAGTCGGCCGCTTGACGTTCCAACAGGTCGCGCTCGTCGACGCTCATCCAAGCCGGCGGCAATCCGCCCGCCAACGGCGCGACGTCCGTCGAATCGGCCAACACCCATTGGCCCGGACCTTTGAGCGACTGCTGCTCGGCCGCACCGCTCGACCAGCCGAGTTCGCCGCTCTTCACCGTGACGACGAGCGCCCACGGCAGCGGGCCGCCCGCCGGACCGGTGCCGACGTAACGGCGGAACAGATGCTCGAGCGCCACGTCCGCGCCGCCGCCGAGCGTGAGCGTCACTTGCTTCATGCCGTCTTCCAACAATAGCTTCCCCGCCGGGCCGCCGACGGTGAACAGCATCAATCGCCCGCGCAGCAGCCGCAAGCCCGGCGTTCCCGCGGCGTCGACGGGCAGCAATTCCACGGCACTGCCCGCGAGCATGTCGAACGTCAACCCGTTGGCCAGCGCCACCTGCGGCCGATAGCCGGGCAGCGCCAACAAGCGGTCGCCGACCACGACGACATCGCGCGGTTGCACGCGAACCCAACCTTGTTGCGGATTGAATCGCAGCAGCACTTGCGACATATCGGAGCTGACGCGGCCGACTTGCTCGATCTTCGCC
>JAFLCO010000493.1 GCA_017303535.1 Planctomycetota bacterium | reverse complement strand
TTCGTGGGAAGAATACGGAGCTTGGGCCATGACAAACCATCCTTGGTTCGGCGAGCCTCGGGACCAACGCGCAAAGCCACGCGCGGGCCGGCAACGACTCGTCCTCCATGATCGGCGCGGAGTTCTACCGATCTTGAGGAAGATTCCGGTTTCGTAGCCGGCGGAGGCTAGGAAAAGTTAAATGCCGCCGGCACTGCTGCGACACGACGGGGTCGGGTAGCCCAGGTTGCTCGCCAACCTGGGCGAAGCAAGAGGCCGTGGCAGATTACGCTCTGAAGGTATTTCCAGGCCTCCTGTAAACCCAGGTTGCAAAAGCAACCTGGGCTACCCGTCGCGCGATTACTGTGGGAGCGGCGGCACCGCCGGGAGGGTGTAGCCCATCGCGAGGTGATACAGCACGTAGAGCATCGCGACGCTAGGCAGGTGCCACCAGCGGACGACGCCGCGGTTGAAGAATTCCACGCCGCCGCCGATGGCCGCCGTCGCCGTGCTGACGACCCAGACGAAGCCGCCGAAGTAGAGCGTGCCGTCGACAAGCCTCGCGAAAATCGGAGCGTCGGCCCGCGAGACGTGCCAGCCGGTTTGACGGATGAACGTCGCGGTCGCAAAGCCGAGTGCGAACGTCACCAGGCCCATATAGAAAAATCGCTCGGGCAGGTCGCCGACGCGCGGCGTGGTGAAGAGCCCGACGACGCCGAGCCCCCACATGGCGAGCGTGCCGCCGATCAACGCCCCCGTGCGACGGCCGGCAGGATCGATCTGCCACGGAAAGTACGGGGCCAAGAAGATCACCCCGAGCCCGGCCCCGACGACGAAGGTCGCGATCATGAGCTTCGCGATGCGATGCCGGTTCACGTCGACGGTGAAGCCTTGGGCGTCGCCGTCATATTCTGCGTCGAGTTCAAAAACCTGCTCTATAACGCTCATCGACTGCTCTGCGGCCGCTTCCGTTCCCCAGTTCTTCTTGTCGGTGCCGGTCTCGTTGTAGCCCGGCATCTGTCGGCCACGATTCCGGGCTTCCAGCACAGATGCGACAAATCGTCACTTGAACCGCAAGATCGAGCGGACTGTCACCAATTTAACCCCGCCAAACTTGCGCGGGGCCGCCGCCGCGGCAAATTTTGACGACGGTTAACCGCAAGAACGAGCTTAGAGCTGGGAGGTGGGAGGTGGGAGGTGGGAGGTGGGAGCCGTAAGCCTCGGAGACGGGAGACTGAACGCTTAGGTCGCGTAGCGACCGCGTGATGGTAGCCGGGCGTTTTAACGCCCGGTTTGCAATTGACGTTCAAATTTTCGTCGTCGCGTAGCGACGATTGAACCGCAACGTCAGGCGTCGCGACGCGACGCAGAGAGCGCATGACACGATCTGGATCCGTGGGTTAAAACCCACGGCTACCATCGAACAATCGCTACGCGATCGGGCCCCAAGCGCCACATCGATTGTTCCCGCAGGTCGCGCGGTTGATCGTTTGACGTCTCCCTCATTCGCCGCCTCGCGGCATTCGCCTCCGGCAGGAGGCGACAAGCAAACAGTCTCCCGGAGGGAGAAGGGTCAGTCGTTAGTTTCTCTCCGTCCCCTCATTCCCCGTCTGCGAGTCTCCCCTGTCTCCTTCGTCTGCATCCCCAAAATCTCCTTCTCATCCCCGTCATCTCCCTCGCATTCCGCTCGGCGTCTTCGCGGCTTGGCGTCTTTGCGCGAGACTTCTCTGCAAGCGAAACCGCGAGGCCAAAAGCAAGGCGATTCTTGGCCACTCGATGCGATTTCACAAAATAGTCGCCGGCCAAAAACTTCCTTGAATGGATTCTTGTATTTGCTAAGTTGCGGAGTGGCGCGGAGGGCATCACGAGGGGAGAAAAACGGCATGAAAAATCGACGTAAGTGCTCGAAGATTTTGGAAAAATGGAAACAACTTACGTCAATGGCGCTGCGCGCTACTGCGCACTGCGCAGGCCTGGAAGTGCGCATGACAAACTTAGGAATTAAGGGTGCGCACATCGGGAGCGAATTAGTGCGCAGTGGCCAAAAACGGGTCGACGTAAGTGTGGCCAAAAAAAGTTTTTTGCGAGAGGACTTACGGCGATTTTCGGGCGCGGATTTTCACAGCGCTGTAGGGAACGCCCTCCGTGGCGTTCCGTGCATCGGGTACCCGGTTCGGCCCCCTCATCCGCCGCTGCGCGGCACCTTCTCCCGCGAGGGGAGAAGGGATTGCGCGGCGGCCATCTCTGGGCTTTACGTTCGTGAACTCTCCGGCGTCGAATTGTGTCGTCGATCTCATACCGTTCGTCGCACCTTGCCCCGGTTCCGAGGCTTGTGAGAATTCTGCGAGAGCGGCATACTAGCCGTTCCGTTTGGCCGTTTGCGTTAGCGTCTGAAGTTGTTGTCCTGTAACGGTTTCGATTTACGCGAGGTCTGCCCGTGGCCGTTTCCAACGCTCGTCAAACCCAAGCCACGCTCGATGAACTGCTGCGGAGCCGGATTCTCGTGCTCGACGGCGCGATGGGCACGATGGTCCATCAGCTCAAGTTTGGCGAGGCCGAATACCGGGGCAAGCCGTTTGCCGACAGCCCGAAGGACCTCAAAAACTTCATCGACGTGCTCTGCATCAGCCAGCCGGAGGCGATCCGCCGGATCCACGACCAGTACCTTGAGGCCGGGGCCGACATCATCGAGACCAACACGTTCGGCGCGACGGGCGTGGCGATGGAAGATTTCGGCCTGGCCCATCGTGTGCGCGATATGAACCTCGCGGCCTGCAAGCTCGCGCGCGAAGCGGTCGACGAGTGGAACCGCCGCACGCCCGACAAGCCGCGGTTCGTCGCCGGGTCGATGGGTCCGACGAACCGACAGCTTTCGATCTCGGGCGACGTCAACGACCCGGGCAAGCGCACGACGACGTTCGACGAGATGGTCGGCGCGTATTACGAGCAGATCGATGCGCTGGTCGAAGGAGGCGCCGATATCCTGCTTCCGGAGACGGCCTTCGATACTCTGGTCTTGAAAGCCGCTCTGTTCGCCATCGAAAAATACTTCGCCGACAAAGGCATTCGCCTACCGGTGATGGCCTCGGTCACGATCTTCCAAGGAGGCCGCACGCTCTCCGGTCAAACCGTCGAAGCGTTTTGGACTTCGATCTCGAATGCCCAGTTGATGAGCGTCGGCTTCAATTGCGCGCTGGGGCCGTCGCACATGCGGCCGTATGTCGAAGACTTGGCCCGGCTGGCGCCGATTCCGCTTTCGTGCTACCCGAATGCCGGCCTGCCAAACGCCTTCGGCGGCTTCGACGAAACGCCCGAGATGATGGGAGACGTACTCGGCGCTTATGCCGAGAACGGCTGGTTGAACATCGTAGGCGGCTGCTGCGGCACGACGCCGCCGCACATCAAGGCGATTGCCGACGCCGTCAAGAAATTCGCCCCCCGCACGCCTCCGAAGCCCGACGGCCTGCTGCGGCTCTCCGGTTTGGAACCGTTCGTCAAACGCCCCGAGACGAACTTCATCAACATCGGCGAGCGCACGAACGTCACCGGAAGTAAGAAATTCGCCAAGCTGATTCTCGACGAGAAATTCGAAGAGGCGATCAGCGTGGCCCGCGAGCAAGTCGAGAGCGGCGCGAACGTGATCGACATCAACATGGACGAAGGGATGCTCGACGGCGTCGCGGCCATGACGAAGTTTCTGAACCTCGTCTCGGCCGAGCCGGAAGTTTGCCGGGTGCCGATCATGGTCGACAGCTCGAAGTGGTCGATCTTGGAAGCCGGCCTGAAATGCATCCAGGGCAAAGGAATCGTCAACTCGATCAGCCTCAAGGCGGGCGAAGAGGAATTCCTGG
>JAFLCO010000492.1 GCA_017303535.1 Planctomycetota bacterium | reverse complement strand
CCCCCTAACTGCCCGTGATTTTGCCGGCACCGGTCGCGTTCTCAATACCCCCGCAGGGTGGAGGGTGAAAAGAATCCAACCCGTGTCAGCAATAGGACTTACGCAAGCAATTGTCGATATAATAACGGCGGGAATCTAGACATTGCTTCAATCGGATTTGGTTGATTGAAGTCGGTAAACCGAATAACTTGGTGTGCGGTCGCGTCGCACCAGCAGAAGTTGCCGGTATTGCCTCGCAACCCGCCCCGCCGAGATCGCGCCTTGCGATCTTCCTCCCGCCTCCCTCCGCCCACACCGTCCTCGAGGTTTCCCGCCGCATGGGTGCCTTTGCCCGACTCTTCGTCCGCGCCGACCGCAGGCCGGCCCCTTCGTCGCCTTTACAGATGTTCGTAACCGGCTGCGGCTTGGTTGCCCTGCTACTTTCGACGGCCGCTCGGCTGCCCGCCGCCGAAAGTTCGTCGGACGACGTCGATCCGGTCATCGCCGCCGATATGGACGTTTCCAAAATCGCGATGGCGGCCGAGTCTCCTTGGCCGACGCCCGCCAAACCGAGCTTCCTTCGCGACGTGCAGCCCGCGCTCACGAAAGCCGGCTGCAACATGGGGGCCTGTCACGGCTCGTTGCAAGGTCGCGGCGGCCTGATGCTTTCGCTGCTCGGCTACGATGCGGCGAAAGACTACGACAATCTTTTCAAGCAATCGCGCGGCCGGCGGGTTTCGGCGGCGTCACCGGAGCAAAGTCTGATCCTTCTTAAAGCCACGGCCATGGTGCCGCATGGCGGCGGTGCGCGGATCACGACCGATAGTGAATGCTACCGAGTGTTGCGGCAGTACATCGCGGCCGGTTGCCCGTCGCCGGAAGGCGAACTGTCGGCAGCAGCCACGAAGAAGTCGTCGACGCAACCGGTCGTCGAACGGCTCGAAGTTTCACCGACCGAACTGGTACTCGCGCCGGGCGAGTCGGCCAAGCTCAGCGTTACGGCCGTTTGGAGCGACGGGCGCTCGGTCGACGTCACCCCCTGGGCCTTGTTCGACGTGCGCGATAAGCAACTGGCCGACATCGGCCGCGGCGGCACGATCGTCGCGAAGCAATCCGGTCGCGTGCCGGCCACGGTGCGCTACATGGGACAAGTCGCGGCGGTCGACGTCAGCATTCCCTACGGCGCGCCGCGCGAGCTGAAGGAATTCCAACCTCGCAACTACATCGATGAAATCGTCGCCAAAGAGTGGACCAAGCTCGGGCTCGACCCGGTGGAAACATGCAGCGATGGCGAATATGTCCGCCGCGTCTACTTCGACCTGATCGGAACGCTCCCGACCGTCGACGAAGTGCGAGCGTTTCTTGCCGACGACGACGAGAACAAGCGGGCCAAGCTCGTCGAAGAGTTGCTCGAGCGACCCGAGTACGTGGACTATTGGTCGCTGAAATGGAGCGATTTGCTCCGAGTGCATCGGCGCTACGTCGGCGAGAAGGGGCTCGAAAGTTTCGCGGCCTGGGTTCGTCGCGCGGTGCGTGAAAATCGGCCGGTCGACCAGATGGTGCGCGAGTTGCTGACCGCTCAGGGCAACCTCTATACGTCCGGGCCGGTCGCGTTTTATATGATCGACCAGAAGCCGGAAGAGTTGGCTGAGACGACGTCGCAGGTGTTCCTCGGCATTCGGCTGCAGTGCACCAAGTGCCACCACCATCCGCTCGAGGTTTGGGGCCAAGAAGACTATTACGGCCTCGCGGCGTTCTTCACCAAGCTCGAACTGAAAGACAACAAAGACGCGGGCCGTTACGGCGGCGCACGACTCGTGAAGGTTTCGGTCAAGCAACCGAAGAATCGCAAGCTAGAAATGGAAGCGCCGCCGCAGTTCTTCGACAAGCAACTCCCGATCGAAGGCTCGGCCGACATTCGCGTGCAACTCGCCGAAGCCGTCACGGCGCGCGACAACGTGCTCTTCGCACGCAACTTCGCCAACCGCTATTGGGCGTACCTCACCGGCCGCGGGCTTGTGGAACCGATCGACGACGTGAGGGCCACGAATCCGCCGTCGATCCCGCTCCTACTCGACGCCTTGGCGCGCGATTTCACGGAGAGCAATTACGACGTCAAGCACATGCTGCGCACGATGTGCAATTCGGCCGTTTATCAACGGGCCTCGCGCGTGACGCCCGGCGAGCGCGAGAACCCGCAGTTTTACACGCATCGCGCTCTGCGGCGGTTGCCGGCCGAAGTGCTGCTCGACGCCGTGAATCGGGCCACGGGCGCGGCCGATGTTTACGAAGGGGTGCCCGAAGGAACGCGGGCCATCGCGCTGCCGGACCCGAGCGTGAAGTCGTACTTCTTGGATCTGTTCGGCCGACCGGCGCGGAATAGCGGTTGCGAATGTGCCCGCGGCGGCATGCCGGACTTGTCGCAAGCCCTGCACTTGGCCAACGGCACCTACCTGCACGACAAGATCACGACGGCGAAAGGTCGCGTCGAGAAGCTGACCGGCCGTAAGGGAATGTCGCCCGACGCGATCGTCGACGAACTCTACATGGCGACGCTCTCGCGGCTGCCGCGCGACGACGAACGCCGCACGATCGCCGAACTCATGAAAGAAATGCCGTCGGCCAAAGAAGGCTACCAAGACCTGCTTTGGACGCTGATCAACTGCACCGAATTTCAATTCAATCACTAGGACCTTCGCGATGTTCAGCCTCACGCATCGGACGCACAACTGCGAAGGCGCTAGTCGGCGCGAGTTTCTCAAAGTCGGCGGGCTATCGCTCTTCGGCCTCTCGCTGCCTGCGGTGCTCGAAGCTCAGGCCCGAGCCGCGGCCACGGCGTCGGCCGCCGGGCGTGCGAAGCCGCGAGATATGAACTGCATCCTGCTCTGGACCGACGGCGGCATGAGCAATATCGACACGTTCGATATGAAGCCCAATGCGCCGGTCGAGTACCGCGGCGAGTTCAAGCCGATCGACACCAACCTGCCCGGCGTCACGGTCTGCGAACACCTGCCGCTGATGTCGCAAAAGCTCGACAAGCTCTGCCAAGTGCGGACCATCGTGCACAACGGCGGCCAGCACGCGGAAGCCTGCCACTTCATGCTCACCGGCTATCCGCAAGTGCCGGACGTTTCGGCACAGCCGGTCGGCACAACGATCTATCCGATGTTCGGCTCGATCGTCGGACGTGAAAAAGGTTGGCAAAACGGCCTGCCGCCGAACGTGCAGTTCACCGCCGGTGGCTTGAAATACGGCGGCGCCGGCTACATGGGCTCGGCCTACAACCCGCTGTTGGTGAAGGCCGATCCGAGCAGCAAAGATTTCGCGGTGCAGGACGTGTCGATTCCCGCGGCCGTCGGCACGGAGCGGACCATGCGACGCCGCTCGATGCTCGACAAACTCGACGCCTGGCAACGCCAAGTCGACGCCACGGCCGGCGCGGCCTTCGATCGCAGCGTCTTCTATCGCCAAGCGTACGACCTGATCACCTCGCCCAACGCGAAGCAGGCCTTCCGCATCGACGAAGAGAAGCCCGAGGTCCGCGAGCGCTACGGCATGCACCGCGAAGGGCAGTCGACGCTCTTGGCGCGCCGGCTCGTCGAATCAGGCTGCCGGTTCGTGACGGTCGAGTTCAACGGCTACGACACGCACGACAAGAACTTCATCGAACTCAAAGACCCGCTCCTACCGCGGCTCGATCGGGCTTGGTCGGCGCTCTTGGAAGACCTGGAACAACGGGGCATGCTCGACAACACGCTGGTGATCTGCCCCTCGACCGCTGTCTGCTCGCCTGGCCCGACCTCGCCGCCGGCGATTACGCGGCCGCGCAACGACAGCTGCACGTCAAGACCGTCTCACCATAGGAATCCGAG
>JAFLCO010000491.1 GCA_017303535.1 Planctomycetota bacterium | reverse complement strand
GCCGCACGCGACGCGGCGATTGCCGCGCAGTGGGAACATCACAATCTCATTCTCGGCGTCAAGGATCAGGTCATCGCCCAGTTCGGCCCCGATTCGGACGAAGTTGCTTCGCTGGGCCTGAAGAAAAAGTCCGAGCGCAAGACGCCCGCCCGCAGCAGCAAGGCTTCGAAGTAGATCGCCGCGTGCCGGGCAACGGCGGAGGAAACGACAGAGTGCCACGTCCCCCGCCGCAGCGACGCCGATCGCCGCCCGCCGCCTTCACTGGCGATGCGGGCGGCAGGCGAAGCGGCCGCGGCCGTAACGCATGGGCCGGCAATTTTGGTTAACCGGCCCATGCGCCATCGTCCTGTTCCATCAGCGAGTCTGTCGTAGGTCTTTGATGGCGATTGCATTTTGACGCAAGGCTTTGCGTCAGGTAGGATTGCTACATCACGTTAGCTTTCTTTATTGAAATGATTAGCGAACCCACCTTTGATAGCCAATTCGAAGAGTACCGGGAGCAACTCCACGCGGAGCTTAGGCGCTTGGTAAGCTACTACCGTGTCTACCGACGTTTGCATGACCGGAAAGCAGACCGTCTCCGAGAAATGAATATAGCTCCGGCGTTCTTCGGCATCACGATGGATGCCCTGTATAGCGGGATTATCATTTGGACACATAAGCTATTCGACCCGCGCGGAGAACGTGGGCTGTGGAATTTTCTATCTCTAGTGGAAAATAATCGCGACCAATTCGCAGTGGATGCGCTTAAGGCTCGCCGTGGATACGATGAAGGCCACTGGATGCTTACCAGGCAAGACTTGGCGTACAACGATATCGAAGAGTTTCGAGAAAAAATTCGATCTAATGAAGCGTTGAAGAGCGTGAAGCTTCGGCGAGACAAGTACTACGCACATTTCGATAAAGCATATTTCCTGTCAAAGACTCAATTCTCGGAGGACGCCCCGTTAGAATGGGTAGCGCTAGACGGCTTGCTTGTTCTCGGCAGGCGAATCATAAATGAATGCTCGGTTGCATTCGATGGAAAATCATACGCGGTCGATCCACTGAATATTCATGATATTGATTGGTTACTTCAGAAACTCCATGGCACATACAAAGAAAGCTAACCAGCCAATGGAGCGGACACCTCCGTGCTGCGCACTACGGTGCCGCTCATTGGCGCGTTAGGCCTCACGATCGACAACGCAATCCCTTCTCCCCAACGCCACCGGACCCCTGAGGAACCAGCCGAGCACACATATAACTTGCTTTCTGTAAATATTCAGGCTTTTAAGGATCACCAGATGCGAGACCTTGGAACCATGGGGGAAAGCACCTTCAGTCTTTGGTGCAGTCAAGCAGGTCTCATTCCGAATGGCTCGAAAATTGACAGAACAGGATGGGACTTTTATGTTGAGTTCCCAAGCACTTCGACAAAGAGTCCTGACGATTTGCATGCCGCCGCACTGGAGTACAAGGTGCAAGTCAAATCAAGCGACAAACGAGACCGCAAGCTGCAAATAAAGCTCTCTAGTCTCCGCCGCTTAGCCACGGCGCAAATGCCGGCTCTCTTTGTCTTCATCGAATTTGACGATACGGACACCGCGCAACGAGCATTTGTAGTTCATGTTGACTTGAACCTGATCGAGCGAGTCCTTAGACGCATTCATGAAAGCGAACAGGTTGAAAGCAGAACGGACCACAACAAGCGAACCCTTACCATAAACTACGGCAATGACGAAGAACTGAAGCCGCTGAATGGGCAAGCACTAAAGTCGAAGCTGGAGTCATTCGCCCCAGCAGGCATGGCCGACTACGTCGCGAAGAAGAAGGCCTTCCTCGAGTCTATCGGTTTCGAAAATGGATATGCGAAGTTTACTTTTCAAACTTTTGGCGAGGAGAACGTACGCGACCTCATCGATGTTTCGCTTGGAATCAAGCGCTCCGTCCAGGTCACCGGCTTTTCTGGCTACCCCACTAGATTTGGAATTACGAGCAAGACACCGATAGTAGAAACGTCGGACGGGCATCTTGAAATGCCCGACCTAAAGCCAACCGCTAGCGGGGTTGTTCGCTTTAGAGAAGATCGTCTGTCGCCCGCCCTGTGTTTCGACTGCAGACTGTTTGTCTCTCCACTATCCAATATCCTTCCCAGGCAACTTGTCAAGTTTCGCGTTGAAGGCGAAGGTTTTGATTTCAAACTTAGCCCCTTCGCCGGGGAGGCGCAGTACAACTTCGCCCTTGGCCCTGGTTCGACTTTACCTGTGGCCGAATTGCGGGACACTCTTCGTCTTCTTTTTCTCATCGCTTCTTCATCAAAGAAGCTGTATGCCGAGTTCTCCTTCAGTGACTTCCCTGTTTTTGAAATGAGTGTGAATGGTCAGTCGGAGCCATTTGAATTGTCCAAAGAGCTTCAGGCTCTAGATTTTGCCACCGAGATTCTCAACAACTTTGGCGTCAGCGACGCATCGGTGAGTCTGAGCGATATCAATCGAGACAAAGATGCCATTTGTCAGTTTCACTCCGTCCTGAACGCCGGTGCCAATGTATTCAAGGTTGAGTTCGGAGTTGAGGGTAGCGGCTTCGACAGTACCAAGCCTGTTGCGTGCATTTCTCTAACAAGCGTCCGCATTGGCCGGACTGTTCTTGGTCTAATCTTGGTCGTGGCTGGAAGAGTTTCCGCCTTGCCTAGTGAGAAGTTCCAACTCATCACCTCCGGAGCCACGATTGAGCGAAAGTTGGTTTCAGATTCACAAGGCATTATTCCAAAGAAGGATCTGATTGCGGCGTTTGAGGTCGTAGAGGCCAAGTATGGTCGTGACTATGAAGTGGTTACCATGTACGACAAGCGATGAACGCGCGGACTACTGGGCACAACGAATAAGGATAGATCGTGCGAAGCCACGATCTGATCCGTTTGTTGGACGAGCCCGGCCCCCGCAGGCCGGAGCCTCCCTTGCAAATATCTTTTTTTGGATTGACCCCGGAAGCATGAATTCCGGAAAGGCGGGAGCAGGAACTCACGAAGTGCCGCTGCGCTGGCGGCAAAGGTTTCGCGCATCTGGCGGTTTTTGCGTCTCGGGTTCTGAATTCGGGCGACCCTATCGCTCAGCTTGGGGAAACTGAAGTCCCGAACACGGGAGGACAGCGCCTGATGTCTGGCTTACATGGTCAGATGGCGGCCGCGAGAACCGTCGTGATGGAGATGATTCCGGGCGATGTCGAGCGAATCCGCGTCCTGACGATCGCCATCACGGCGCCACAGCAGGGGCAAAGCATCGGTGGCCGCGCCTTGATCGGTGGCTTGAAGCGGCTGGGATCGAACTTCAGCAAGAGATGCAGCAAGCCGATCAGGCGCTTGCAATTGGCGTGCAGGAAGCCGAAATTGCGAGCGCGGCGAAAGCCCTTGGGCAGCACGTGCTGGAGAATCAGCCAGAGGAACTCAGCGCCGGTGAGCGAGCGCTTGTCAGACTTTTCGGTTTCGGCGTTGCGATAGCGGAAGCTCACCCGGCCATTCTCGCAAGCGAGGATGTCCTGTTCGTGGATGACCCCGCGGTAGAGGTAACGACCGAGGGTGATCAGGGTCTTCTCGCCGCTACCCACCGATTGGCAATGCGCTACCCATTGCCACGGACAGGACGCCGGCAGGCCGATACCGGCCGCCTCGATCGCCGCCTGCATTTTTGCCCGAAAGACCTTGGCCATCGCCTTCCCGTTGAACAGGTAGGTGCCGTTCTGCCGCGCCGCTTGCGTCGCCAGCGCTGCGTCGCCGCATCGACCGCCGCCGCCGGGACGACGAGATGGATATGGGGGTGTAAGTCGAGCCGACGCGAGTGCGTATGCAGTACCGCGATCGCCCCCGGCGTCCCCTGCAACTGC
>JAFLCO010000490.1 GCA_017303535.1 Planctomycetota bacterium | reverse complement strand
CAGCTTCGGCCGCGCCGCGTTGCCGTCGGCCGGCGGGCGGCCGCGGCGACCGCTGCGCTCCGTCGCCAAACGCTCCTGTGCTGCGTACCACAAGGCGTCGTCGACAATTCGCAAGTCGTCGATTTGCACTTCCTTAAGCGGTTCGACGCGCTGCCGTTGCCGCACGTAGTCCGCTTCCGGCAAGAACACGCTCTCGCAGACGCCGTACTTCCAGAGCCCGCGATAGCGCGTGTTCTTGAGAATGTTGCGGACCGCCAAGCGGGTCCACTCCTCGTTCTGCGACTTCGGCGGCTTGGGGATCGACGGATCTGCGTTGAGGCGACGGATGATTTCGATGACGTCGAGGCGCTCGTCGACGTACCAGCGGAAGATCTGCCGGACGACGGCGGCCGTCGTTTCGTCGATGATGATCTCGCGGCGCGGCAGCTTGCGTTTGGTGAACGCCCCTTCGATCGGTCGCCCGCCGTAGCCGTAGGAAAGCGTGCCGAAGACGATGCGCTTCTCCAACAGCCCTTCGTGAGCCGCATGGATATGCGCGACGCCGGCCCGTACCACGAACTGATCCATCAGAGCATGCAAATGCAGGAGCGACTCCCACTGATCGCGGTTGTCGGTGTCGATCCCGGTCATCACGAAGATGCAGCGGGCCTGCAACTCCTTGTGGACCGTGTCGACGAACTCCAGCGTTCGGTAGGTCTTGCGGAACAGGCGGTTGGTCGCGAACAAGAGCAGCACGCGCGCCTTGCGCGTCCGTAGCGTCGCTCGCACGTCGTCGAGCCCGTCACGGCGATTCTTGACGCCGCGCACTCCCAGATCGCAGAAGATCAGGTTCCGGGGAATCCGAATCTGATTGGCCAGCGCGAACTCCAGAATCTTGCGAATCTGGTCGGCAATCGATTCTTGGAAGCGGGTGGAGAACCGCGCATAGGCCGTCCCGGTGGGCCAGGACTTTTTGCCGCCGGCCTCTTGCCAATACTCGGCGTGCAGGCGGTCGATCTCCACTTCCGTTTTGCGCCGCCGCTCCGCGCGCTCGCGTTCGAGCTGCTCTTTACGACGCGAGCCGCGCCGCGGCTTGGCTCCGCGTGCCGAACCGAGCGGGCGTCCGTCGGGGATTGTCGGCGACGGCGGATCGGCGGCGCACGGGAGGTCGGCCATGTACGGGACGACTTCCCCCGAAACGGTCACGCCCCCGGCATGAGCTTCTTCGCCGGCCAGGATCGTCAGGATGCCGACGACGAGCGTCCAGAAGATGGCGGCGCTCGGTGAAAAGCGGCGACCGGGGACCGTGATCACGGCCGCGGTCAACGGCGGGCGACGCCGGCGGCGCGGAACGCCTCGGAGGCGATACTTCGAACGGGACATGGTTTCACCTCGATAGTAGGGGGGACTTACGGACGCGAAAGGCGGCCGGCGTCGGCGAAAGCTGCCCACGCACTCCCCCTGGGATTGCCGGTCAAAACGGTCGCGATTTGTCGGGCGAACGAGCTGAACACCACCAAATCGACTGTTGCCAAACGATGGAAAAGCGCAGAATCCGCTCGTCGGGCTTGCTGCGGGAAAGGGTTTCGTACTGCTTGTGATTTCGAGGTGGACGTCATGTCGCAATTGGTCGAGCGCCGCGAAACGACCTACGGGATTTGGGAAGAAACTTCTCCGGTGGCAGCCACGCTGTCGCCGCAGGGCCGGGGTGACGCCGTAGCCGTCGAGCAATCCCGGCTCACATGGCGTCCTTCGCCGGCAATCGCGGCCGACGTGCCGGTGGATTTCTGTATCGAGTTCGACGTGTGCGGGGGGCCGGACGGCGTGCGGCGCTTCGTTCCCGTCGACGGCTATGGACCGTTCACTCAGAAGGCTTGGCTTGCCGGCCTCGCCATTTATCGACATGCCCGAACTTTATCGAACGAGCAAGTGTTCTCGTATCGGATGATGAAACTCATCTTCGACCGGGTTCGCTCCGGCCGCGAACATCTCGACCGCAAGTTCGCGTCGTCGCGAGATCTTTTCGTGCGGCCGACCGGGCGCGGCGGCGGTATCATGGCGTCGCTATTACCGGACTACGTGGGTCTCACGTCCGACGGCGCCGGCCACTCTTGGTCCATTCGAGAACTGACGCGGCATGGTCGAGATGCCGCCGTCGAGGCCGGCTATGAAAATCCCACGAACGATCGGGCGATCGCGTATGGCTTGATGCAGGCCGCAGAGATGAATCCTTCGCCGCCGCTCGATCGAACCGCAGCCCAAATGAGAGTTTTGACGGCGCTGTTCGACGCCGGCGAGGACTCCACCGCCGTTGAGGACGCCGTTATTGACGACGTGGTCGAGCGACTGTGCATGGCGGTCGAAGAGCACGGCGACGACGTTTGGGAGCGGTTTGAAGGTTGGTACGCGGGTCGCAACAACAATCTCGTGCAGTCACTGGCTCGCAAGAGCGGATTCCCTCGCTTGTCGCGGGCCGTCGTCAAGGCCGCACTCTTGCGTTTGGGGCTGCGGAGCTACGAATATTTCGGCGTATGTCTGAGCTACTTCGCCCGAGTCGTACGGGATGACTTGAGCGAACCGCTCACCGCCGACGAGCGGCGGACTTTCGTTGGAATGTACCTACCGCAAGATTGCTACGGCGGACTACCGCTCGTGTTGCTGCGGGAACGCTGGACGTTAATCGGCCCCGTCGCTGCGCGACTCTGGGAGTCTCCGACCGATGAACGATTGATCGGCGCTCTCCACCGCCTCCTGCAAATCTACTCCGACATGGCATCGACACGGCGCGCCGCCGATCGCCGTTTCGCGGCGCTACGCACCGCGCTTCAGCCGACTCGCGACATGGAGCGTCCGGAAAGTTCCGCGCAAGAAACCGAAGTAGAAGAGCGCCAGGAGGAACACCGACGGCTGCGAGCGGCTGTTCGGCGCCTGTTGCTTGCTCGGCGAGAAGGCTGCCCCGATTGTGCGAACGGCGCCGCCTGGGAACTCGAAATGGAATTGGTCGGCGACGGAGAAGCCGTCGTCGACGTCACTTGCCGGGAACACACCTTTGACGGCGAGTATCGCTATGAGTTCGCGGAAATTCTCACCGCGATCGAGGGCGGCGACGCACCCGAATCCTAGCGAGCCACGGCTTCGACAAGAGATCGGTCCGTAGCTCTTCACGATCCACTTCGACATCCCGAACTTATTGCCGCACAAGCACTTAACAACCGAACACTAAGTGAGCGTCAGCTCCAATCGCGCCGGCCGAACGAAATAAAGAAATTCGACTCGGTTGTTTTGACCGGCAATCCCAGGGAGAGCGACGGGGCCCAGTTCAGGGCCTCGGCGATCCTTCCGGGAACTAGCCGCTCGTGTCTGAAGAACTGCTCACCGCCGCCGAAGCCGCCCGCCGACTGGGCGTGACGACGACCACGCTGTACGACTGGCTGGGTCGGAGCCGCATCGGCGCTCTGGAAATCCGCGGACAGAAGGCGGTGATTCAATACTTTCAGGGAGGCGCAAGGGGGCAGGGTCGAATTCGCATCGAAGCCGGCGAAGTCGAGCGCTTACGCGACTTGATGCGTGTCCGACCGCTTCATCCCGCCCCCGTCGTTCGTCGGCCCCGGATTGAGACTTGGCCGGGTATCACGGTGCCGCTGGGACGGCCGCGCTAGAAGAGCCGAAGATCGTCGAGTAGGAGGACGATCGACTCCTTGAGCCGATCGTTCAACTCGCGGGCGACTCCGACAGCTAATCGGCCCTATCAAGTATTTGGACTAAACCGCTTCGCGGTGGGCCTGCGGCCGTAGCGTGAGCGCGGAGTTGATCCGAGGGGGATCAACGGTTTGCAGACGACGCCTACGGCGTCGTTTTCGGCCCCGGAGGGGCCGATTCGGGAC
>JAFLCO010000049.1:19369-27119 GCA_017303535.1 Planctomycetota bacterium | reverse complement strand
CGCGTCATGGAGCGGCTCGCCGACGAAGCGTCACGCCCGGAGGAACTGAGTAGGCTGTTCAACCTGGCGGCGGCGCGCCGCCGCGCGGTCTTGGACCATGACGTCCTACGCGAGCTTCAGGAGTCGGAACTGTTGTTCCCTGCGCCGTAGGCGGCGACGGGCGTCCAGCCGGCGCGCCGCGGCTGCGCGGGATGAGCCGCGCCTTACTGCCACCGTTAATTACAAGGAGTCGAAAAATGGCCGAGCAACACGATCCATTCTTCACCGTGCACAAGGCTTTTGAGTTGGAGACGAAGCGAATCGAAACGCTTGCCAATGCGCAATTGACGCTGATGAACGCCGCCAAGGTCGGGGAAGAGATTCACGGGCTGGCGATTACCAACGCAGGCCGCGAGCTCGCTCTGCAGCGGGCGCGCAATCAGCTGCGGCGCCTCGACGCGCAGCGGAACGAACGCGAGCGCGAGGCCCGCCGATTGACGCAGGCCGGGCTCAATCTCGCGTTTTATCGCAAGGACCTGACCGGCAAAAATCTGGGCGCGGTTCGGCAAAACGTTTGGGCGGGCTTTGAGGCCTTGCTGCAAGTTGTTCCTTCGTCCGTGGAGGCGACGTGGTTCGGCACGCCGATCGATCGCGATAAAGCGTTGGCGCCGAGCTGCTGGCTTTGGAAATCGGCCGGCGACCAGCCGACGACCCCGGCATTCCCCGCGGAAATGGACGACGTGTTTGACTTGCTTGCATTCCAAAGTAAGAACCGGGGCAGCGTCGTCGTCGTCTTCAATTCCTTCGCATGGCGGGCAACCAACGACGCCCTTCAACTGATCATCGACGCCAAGCAGCAGGAGGTAGACAACCTCGAGGAAGAAATCGCGAAGATCGTGTCCGGAGATCCCGAAGCCCTCAAATTGGCTCAGTTGCTGGGTTCTGCGCCGGCCAAACCAACAACATGAGCGCTGCTTCGGTCGGGTATCGGCTCCGTTTGGCGATGTGGCGCCGCGATCTTGTGGCCGCTGGCCTGCATGCAAACCGGAAGATGATGAAATTTGTCGCCCGTTCAGACGAGAGCACCTTCGGCTCCGTCATCGCCGACCCACTGACCAATCGGGCGCGGCCGAAGTCGAACGACGACACAGCGGAATTCATGCCGTGGTAAATAGATCTGCTAGCGTTTGCGGAATCGGGGTGAAGACTTGAAACCGAATTACGCGCCACCACACGCGCATGCTTTGGACAAATCGCGAATTAAGCGACACCACTCAACCGCCGGCGCAATTCTTTCAACACCTCGGCGACGGTCTGTCGGTAGCTTATAAGCGGCAGGTTGCCGCCACCCGCGCGTAGCCTAAAGTCGAGCGAGCACTCCATCAAGGGCTGAGTAAGCTGAATGACGTGTGAAATATTTGTGCGGTTCGCTCTTGCGAGCAATAGTTGCCGCGCACCGCGCTTAGCTCTGGTCGCCTTTCGGTTGTGATGGCATAGTCTGCGCCGGGAACGCAACGTCCGTACGGCCAAGTAAAAAATTGACTGCAACGATTGGCATCGCTCCAAAGAACAGCAGTATTTTGAACCAGGAAGTTACCGCAGCCAAGTAGCTACCGTCAGCCGTCGCCGGGAAGCTAAAACTTTTGTTCCAGACATTCATAAAAAAATACAGCATCACGATTCCATGCGCTGCCAGCGTGATAACAAGTGCCATTGCGAGCTGGCTGGTCCGGATTCGACGCCCCGAGTCTGCGGTGAGGTTCGCTTCCGCATTCGGGCCAAGATGAAAAGACACAAAGGCCATAATTACTGGACCAAGGATGTATCCCACTGTCCAGGCGGCTTCATTGGCCTCCGCAGGTTTGATGCCCGGCTCGGAAGCTTGAAGCAAGAACATTGCGACATATATCACGAACTCAAATAACCATATCAAAAATACGGCCCAACGCACAGTGCTTAGGAGGGGCCCTTTCCGAGGACTACTCATGGCAGGTCCGATTTTAGTATTGCGCTTCTCGCAACGCTCCACAAAGTAAGCGAGCATTCAACTAAGAGCGCTTTCATATCCTCCGGAATTATTTGCTCGCCATCCGGCCGAAAGGTCTTGTATTTAGTAGTTTCCGATGACTCGATCGACATATTGCTCTGATCGATAAAGTCCTGGACGCTCATTTTGTTTGAGTCCGTAATAACTTCAATCTGGTCGAAGGATTGACTTCGATATCGCTCGCCGACTTCGAGCACCGACTCCAATTGAAGCTGGTGGTCTAGAATTCGCTTGAGCGAAATTCTGGCTCGCCAGTATGCACGAATGTGGTCATTACGAGCGATTTCCTGCCATTGCGTGTACACATGCATGTGTATCGCGGTGAGATCGCCGGGCGTCGCAATTGGATTCATTGCGCCGCGAATCCGCTTGGCCGCGCTACGGAGGTCTGCCGAAGATTGCAAGGCTTCCTGGATTGCTCCTTGGGTCGATGCGAGACTTAGCCTTCCATCGTGAAAGAAGGCTTCCTTGATCCAATTCTCCGGGAAGTTCGTCAGTTGGCCGTAGCCCAGCAAGCCATGCTCGAGGAATGAATCGTCGGCGCCCAATCCGTCGATTAGAGCTCGGGCAATCCGTTCGTCCCCCGGATGGCTAAGTACGAACCGGTAGAGCTTTTCTCCCCGTTTTCGAAATTCTTTCAACGCCAAATAAAGTTTCGGCGGGGAATCAGAAGGAAACCGTCGATCCAAAAGTTGCTCCAGAGCGGGCTGAAGTCGATTCCATTTGTCACCGACGGCCCGCACGTCTTCGTTGCTTTCGCTCGTATAGACCGCAAAGAGTTGTTTTTGAGTTAGGCCTGAGCTGGCAAGTATGCCGCTTACTGTGCTCCCGGCAATACGATTTGTCGTTTTGGTTGGCGCCGAAACGATGCATGTGGCTGGACCCTGAGCTCGGCATGTCGCAGTTTGGAACTTGATTGGCCTTCGCTCGCACCGATGACAACGATGCCACAGAGCCGCATCGAGATTGCCCGTCGCAGATACGAAGAGTGCCGCAAGCAGCATCAAATACGCACGTTTGCAAAGCATTACTTTCTCTATTTTTATAACACCGGGGTTTTGCCTTACGTCCGTGGGCTTTTTTCCGTCAGCGGGCCGCTTCCCGCTGCAATGTGAGGACGTCTTTGGCGCGGAGCTTTGGGTAGGCGCTGTAGAAGGGAGGGATGCATGTTAGATCTCGCTTGCGAACATACTCCAAGAATTCTTCGGGATGGTCTCGCACCGGCAGCGGAGGGGCATCGGCCATATGGACCAAGAGCTGATCGAACACCGGGCCGATCTCGCGTACGAAAGCGTCGACATAACTTTCGAAGTCGTCGTCGTAGGTCGTGATGACGGCAAACTGGTCTTCCCCGAGAAAAACGAAACGCGCGTCATGAACGATGCCGAGCCGATCAAGCGCGGTTCGGATGGGATTGTCGGCGGGCGGCATAGCTTGAAGGCGTTCTATCAGCGATTTAAGTTTGCGGGCATCCTCAGCGGATTTTGCCTTCATCACCAACGTCAGGGCGTTGGAAATCGAATGGGCGGTGTCCGGGGCATTAGCGCCGGCCGAGTCGGCGACGGTCCCCGAAAAAGCACCCGCCGTCGCGGGCGGCGCGGTGTACTCGCGATTGATAAACTCGGCCGACTCGGCTGCTTCGTTGGCCGTTCGCAATGTCACGGTCTCTGCAATCGTGGCGCCCCGAGGAAACCAGCCGAAGTTGCGGACGTTCCAGTCGCTTTGCGGGAGGCGTCGTTCATCAACTCCAGAAAGACCGGCTGGCGGCGCATAGCGCAGCTCGTCCCGCGCCGCGCCCAGGTTGAGAGCGCGACGGCGAGTGCTTTCCGTATGGCAGCTCACGCAATCGGTGTTCAGTACGTGAGAACGCTGCGGATTAGCAATCACGTCCGCGATCTCGCGCAACTTGACGTCGGCCGAAGATCCGCTTCCGGACGGTATCGCGGCCGCGTCGAGGCGGGCCGCAACGTTGCCGAACAGCTGGGCGGTCGCGACGCCCCGGTCGCCGAATTGCGTGTTTTTCGGCGCTGGCACAACGGGAACCCCGCCGACGCCCAGCATTTGAGATTTTAGGGGAGCGATGCTCTTTGGCGAGATGGCCACGAACCGGTCGCCGACTTTGGCCACGGCGAAAAAGAACCACGGCTCAGGCGAGCGAATTCCCATAAACGCCATGGTGTTGACGTGCTGCGTCCGCGTATGCCGAACGAGCAACTGCCGCAGGCGCGCGGTAAGGTCAAAGCCTGCCGCGTGGAAACCGGGATGCACGCCGAGCGGGGTTCCGGAAGTCGCAACGCCTGCCGCTTGAAGATCAGCCTTGAGTTTACGGAGGTCGTCTACGATTGCCTGAAAAGCGACGCGGTCTGGAACGGCCGGGCGCGCAGCGCCAACCTCGAAGCTGAACACCAAGTGCGCGGCGACGTCATGCACTCGCACCTGGCCCCCACGGACGGTCACCGGCTGCAGCACCAAGCGAATCTGCGGGGAAGATCCCAGCTCACCGACGAGGTCCCGATGCGTGCCGGGGGCCGAGGGGTCGACTCGGATGCCAGCGACTTTCCAAGTGTGCCGATCGAGAAAGTCGTCGCGAAATGGAGCGTCGAACAGCAATTGCTGTTTGCGGCCTCCGGAATCGACCATCTCGGTTTGCTGCGCCAAGGCCGTGACCTGCTCAAATGCCTGAGTCGGCCAGAGCGGCGCGCCGTCGGCGAGGCGCTCGTCCCCGGCGATCAATCGCTCGACGTCGTCCGCCTTCGCCGGCGCTGGCCACAAGAAAGAAACGTCGTTGACGTCTAGCGTCTGAGGCGATTCCGCCTCTACGATCGCTGGGAAGGCTACAAACACCATGAGAAAAGAAACCGACCTGAATAACTTCATGGAAAACTCCTGACGGGCGTTCCGAGGAGGGCCGAACGGCACGCACGGCCGAGGCGCATGGACAATCCGGGCGCTTCCGCCAGTGGCACCCGCCTGCCAGCGCACAAAGGTGATGCGAAGCTTTTTCACGACTTGGAACATGCTGCCAGAAGCCTACCTGCAAACCGTGACGGATTGTGACAGGCCCTAAAAAAATCGGCGACGGACGGCGGAAATGCTGCCGCGATAGGACTTGAAGAGGACCGCTCGGCGGTCGCGGCCGGATGCTTATTCCGAACTGCTGAGCTGACCGCTACTTGCGAAGTTGTTAAGGGGCATGATCATTTCGCCTGCGACGGAGTTTACTAGGCCAAGGCTATCCGTCGCAGGACTTCACGAGTGTAACCGTCCGTCAAGTGACTACGCCCGGGGAGGAGCCCCTGCGTAAATCCTGTTCAGAGCCGCAGCTGGCCGGCTGATGCGCGTTCAAACCAAAGTAATGTCTGCTGATCGTCCTGACCAAGCACTGGCGCATCGGCGTCCATCGACATGGAATCGCGACGATTCCCTAGGCCCGCCCTGGCTGCATTGACGAATTGCCGCAGTGAGGCAGGAAAATTCCATAAGTTTGTAACGGCGACGGTGCTCCTGCAGGTCAGAAGGGGGGCGCAAATAGACCGCGAAAGGTTCGTACGGGAATAAACTCCACGATGCATTTGAGGACGGACGTCAGAGTACGTGTGGCGATCGTCGAGGGCTCACGATTGCTGAATGAATGCTTGTCAAGAACGCTCGAAGACGACGAGTTCGCGGTGGCTGCGAGCTGCCGCGACCTTGATGAGCTCTCGAGATCGCGGGCCCGAGCGGACGTTCTGATTCTCGATGTCAGCCGGTTGGGACAAGCGGGTTTTACCACTGCGACACTTCTGTCGGCGCCGCAGCGCAAGCTGTCGGTCGTGGCAATGGACGAAAGGCCGCGCTCGATTGCCCTGGAATACGTGTTGAAACGAGGATGGAACGGCTACTTCGTAAAAGGTGACGGCCTGAGTGAGTTGCGAGAAGTCTTGCGCAACGTCGGTCGCGGTCAGCAGGCTTTTAGCAGCGCCGCACTGAAGCAGCTGAATCGAGCTCCGGGCGGTTGGCAAGTACGGTCGGACCTTCACAGCCCCGGTGTGCACCTACTCACGCCGCGGGAGGTCGAAATCCTACGGGTTTTGGCGGAGGGGGAGTCCACGCGTGGTTGCTCTGCGCGGCTCAGCATCGCGGTGAGCACCGTAGAGAATCACAAAGCAAACATTCGTCGAAAGCTGGGTGCGCGACGGGTCTCGGATCTCGTCCGTTTCGCGATGCAAGAAGGGCTCGTCGTCTGACAACGGCGCGGAATGGTCCAGTCCACCCGAGCGTTAATGCGCCGCAGGTCGACTTGCTGTACGTGCCCAGACCGCCGTCCAGGACCTGACGACGTTCTAGAGCGTGTTTCCCGTTAGCGTAGTGCGATCAGCGTCGTTTGAGTAGGCGGGGCGGTCACGGGAGGGTGACGCATGGCTTATTGGAAGGAATTCCGCCGTCAAATTTGGCGGCCTGCGACGAGGGAATAGGAACGCAGCCAAGGCGTTGAGGTTCAAGGTCAGCGAGTCTTGGATCCTCCGCGTGAACCAGGATCGTCGCGAGCGGGGCAAGCTCGATCCGGCGATGAAGCACAAGCGAACGCCGATTTGGGCCGCCAAAGCGGAGCGAATTCGGGCGGCGATGGCCCGCACGCCGGATCGGACGTTGGCCGAGTTGAGAGCCAAACTGGGAACTTCGCTGACTCGGACGACGCTCTGTCGGGCGTTGCGCGCTGAAGCTTTCGCTCAAGAGAAATCGCTGAATGCGGCCGAACCGGCGCGGCCCGACGTGCCCGAGCGTCGCGCCGCGTGGAAGCTGCGATATGCCGCTCTCGATCCGGAACGGCTCGTCTTTCTCGACGAAACCTGGGTCAAGACGAACATGACGCGGCCGTGCGGCCGAACGCCCCCGGGGCGCGACTGGTGTGTCGCGTGCCGCACGGGTACTGGAAGACGACGACGTTCTTGGCCGGACTACGGACGCAGGGCCTCGTCGCGCCCTTGGTCATTGACGGCGCCATCATCGACGAGCGTTTCGTCGTTACGTCCAACGGCACTTGGCTCCGACGCTCGCGGCCGACGACGTCGTCGTGTGGTGTAATCTCAACGCGCACAATGTCGCCGGAGTTCGGGAGGGGATCGAGGCGGTCGGCGCGCGGCTCTTGCATCTGCCACCCTATAGCGCCGACTTCAATCCGATCGAACAGGCCTTCGCCAAATTTAAACGGCTCGTCCGCAGCGCCGCCGAACGAACCGTGGAAGGACTCTGGAGCCGATGCGGACATGCCGTCGAACGCTTCCCCGAATACGAGTGTCGCCACTACTCCTGCACTCAGGATACCGATAAGCTCAAGTAAATCACGCTCTAGCCGTACCGGCCGGTCAGTAGCTCAAAAGCGCTTGTGCGTTCGACGAAACCGAAGTCGAGACAACCACGTCGGATAGGAAGGAGCCCCGAGCAGTTAAAACGGACGTCGAATCGGTGCGGCCACGCGACAACGACGGAATGGCGATTTGGAGTAACGCTCGTAAAGAGCATGAGGTGTTGTTCGCCGAAGAGGAAATCCGACATGCGGAATGCGAATCAGGCCGGGCGAAGTGCGCGAATTCGAAGTCCGCAGTCCGGGAACGTACCGGTTGGTGTATTAGAATCGCTCGGTCTGTGGTTTTTCTGCCAACAATTCGACCTACCGGCGACGCGAGTTCAAAGGGTGGGCGCGCCGAAAGCGGCTAAGCGACGCAGCCGTGCGCCCCAAGTGGC
>JAFLCO010000049.1:8595-19359 GCA_017303535.1 Planctomycetota bacterium | reverse complement strand
GAGATTGCTCCGAGCTGTGGTGCGCTGATTTGGCACACTTCCGCGGCCGGCCGCACTTCGCCCCGAGTCGCTAACGGACGTCGATCCGACCTCGGGTTGGCTCGGACGGTTGTCGCAGTCGGGATACCAACTGCACTCAAGCAAGGGGCGAGCACCGTGACGGAAAGGAGTCAGGATCAGCCAATTTATGCTTGGTCGGCGTCGTCTGCAGAGGATCTCTTGGTCGATCATTAAGACCTTCGATGGATCGCTACCATCGGGACGTCGGCCACAAAGGGACCAATAAAGTTTCGGTCTTCGATCAGCAAGGGCTAATCCCCAGTCACGTCGCATTAGACGCGACGGAGTCATCGAAAGCGGCGAGTTCCGCCCGCGAACGGCCACATGCCGCAAGTTTGGAGGGCATTTAGGACGCAGTAACTTCGCCGCAGGACAATGACCCGAACGAGTGACGCCTCGGAGACCGAGGCGGCTCCGAATGTCGAAAATAAACCACTGCAATTCGATGCCCCTACCGTAGCGTGGCTCGTCGACAACGACAACCGCTCCCAATAACCTTATGTGGTGTTTGGTAAGGAAAACTCGTAACGCCGTTTAACGTCCGCTTTAACAGCATCTTATTGTTCGCTATGGCTTCGAGCATCAGATTGATGGAAGCGCTTCATAACTTGTAGTTGGCCTTGCAGCTGACTTCTACTGCCAAGGACGCCGTACTGCGCAAGCTTCCAATCCAAGCTGCTCGCGGAGATCCCCCGTGTCCCGACGTCGTCCGTGCGGAGTTGACCGAAACTTACCGTCGCGGCATCGCGGCCGACCTCTGGCAGTCGTTCAAGAAGCGGCTGGCGTTTTCGAGCCCGGGACTCGGCCTCAAACAAATCGCCGCCTTGCGACGCCAGGCGGCCTCGCTCGAAGTCCGCTTGGCGTCGGTCCAAAACTCGCGACGCGGCGTATCGAGCCTTAACCCGCGCCGTCGGAAAAGTTCGTCCACGCGCTGCCGAATAGTCGTATCGCCGCGTACCTTCAGCGGCGCGAACCCGCCGCGCGAAAAGCCGGCTTCTCATACACGTCGGTCTCCACGCTGCCGAGCGCCTCGGCTTGCATCAATGCTTTCAGATCGGCGATGGCGTCGCTGGAGCCGACGACCGTTGCGGTACAGGCAAAATCGCTCTTCGTGACGAGGCGAATGCCTTGGATTCGAGCAAGAATGGTCTCGATCCCGCGCTCCAGCGCGGAGCGCCGGCGGACGTCGTCAAAAAAAAGTTCCCGATCCGGTCCGGTCGAGAACACTACCATGGCTGAACGAGTGGGATTCATAGTCTTGCATCCTACGCCGAACGGTGCCCTCCGACAATCAGAGCGC
Organism: Planctomycetota bacterium; assembly: GCA_017303535.1. Lineage (GTDB taxonomy): Bacteria > Planctomycetota > Planctomycetia > Pirellulales > PNKZ01 > PNKZ01. Next base: position 17,999 of record JAFLCO010000049.1, on the reverse strand, counting down.
CTTGACAGCCATCCTGTTACAACGCGACCATCTTCGGCATTCTAGGGCCGCCGCTGGAGAAAAACGGCTTTCACACGGTTTATTACGCATTTTCTAGCTCTTGGATCGCTTTCAACCCGCAAGAGGCGGCAAAATGCCCGCTTTGGTCGCCGTGGGTCGATTAACGACCGATCGCAAGCCGCATTTACGTCCAGTCCAGGGCGTCGTCAATGTTGATAAATCGGTTACGGGCGGTCGCTTGGAGCCTCGCCAGCGCCTCGCCGGCAGAGATGTCTTTAGCGGCCGCCACCAAGGCTACGGCCCCGGCAACAATGGCCGACGCAATTGACGTACCCGTATGAATTCCCACGTAGGCGTCGTTGAGACGTGCGGAGCGCGGATGCGCGCAAAGCAGGTCGACGCCCGGGGCCAGCAGATCGACATGCGGGCCGTTTTTCGACCAAGCTCGCCCCCGTCGATCGGCCGCTCCGACATAGCACCCGGTGCGCCCCAACCGGGCCGACCGCGCGCCCCGATTGCCCGCGGCCAAGATGGGCACGATGCCGCTGCGCGTGAGGCGCTCCAGCAACAAATCGAACATGAGGGCCACCCCCGGCTGGAGGCGATCGCCGGCGACTTCGATGCTGATGTTGGCGATCGAATGTCCCAGCGCAGGCCGGCGGAGGACTGCGGCTTCCAACGCAGCGATCAGCTGCGGAAAGCTCGCGCTCTCGCGCATCAAGTCACCGTTAAGCGCGGAGATCACGAACAGTTTTGCGCCGGGCGCAATGCCGAGTCGCACCAGGCCGTCGGCCTCGCATCCCAATTCGTCGCGGCGCGCGTCCTTGCCGGCGATCCAGCCGCCGATTTTCGTACCATGGCAGGCATGATCCATGCAGGCATACGCTTCCTTCTCATGCCCGTACAGGTCGTAGCGGAGATAATGTCGCACTTGCCTTTGCAGACAGGGATGACTTTCGTCGGCGCCGGAATCGATGACGCAGACGGTTTGGCCGCGGCCCGCCCCGCGGCCCCAACGGGCCGCGTCGCCGATGCCCAACTGCGTGAGATAGGCTTCGGGCGTTTCGACGCTTGCCAAGATTTCGAGCGGATCCGGTCGCGCGCCGAAGCCGAAGAAGCCGCGCCCACCGCCGCCGATCGCCGCCAGGACGGCGTCGCTTTCCAAGATATCCCGGCAATGCGCAAACGGAACGCCGTTTTGGCCCGCCTCGTAGCACTCGCGACCAAGCGATTCCATCGTCCGGCGGAGCGTCTCGACGTCGACGAGTGCGTCTTCGGCCGCCAGCGACTCGGGCGTGCCGAGCGGATCTCCGAACAGCAGGCCTTCGATGGGACCGGCGGGATCGACGGCGGCCGGAGAATCGAAAAAACGCCGTAGCGCGTCGACCGGACCGTGCAGGACGCAGGCCCCGAGTCCGAGAAACGGCTCAACGCGGGCGGATGGCGAATATCCGGCGTAGCGCCGCCAATGTTCTTCCAACCGACCGACGGAGCGCCGGGTCGCCGCCGAGAGCGACTCGCCGAGACGCGGATCACCGTCCGGCAAGCGCTCCCAAGCCACGTCCGAGCGCTCGTCCCGTCGGACGACGGCGACGAGCGACGTAATTCCGCGACGCTCGGACAACCATTCGCGGACGGCCCGGATTTGCAACCCTAGATCAAACTCGGCGATCGTCGTCGAATTGCACTGCTCCGCCTGCATACTCATCGGGATCCTTTCCAAATTCCTGACGCTGTCCTTGCTCGTGCGTCTTGCCGCTCTTGTGATCTTCCTAGGGGAGCCAGCCGATTAGTTTGGCGATGCGAGGCAAGAAAGTCGCGAGAAAGAGAGCCGCGACGGCCGCATATAAATTCATTCTCGGATGAAAAGCGATAAACGGAGACTGCGGCATCGCTGCGGCCCATACTACGAAGGACACGAGCGCGACGAAAAGGAGCCCCCACGCGCGACCGGCCGCCCAAATCTGTTCCGCGTCACGGCGGGCTTCCCAATATCGCAAGCCGAAAACCAATGGTATCGCGACCGTCGCCAGCGCGAACAAGCCCCATTTTTCGGCAAATTCGCTCGGCTGCATGATTCCGAAGCCGACGACGTATACTCCCATCGCTTCGGAAGGGATGAACGTCGCGATGTTGTCGAGGGCCGACTGCCGATCGTTCCCGGCACCTTCGCCGGCGGCCATGAAGCCTGTCGCGATGACGGGAACGTCGACCGCCAAACGTGACATACCGCTGATTGACAAGTGCGGAACCCCTCGGAGACGTCAGTATTCGATCATCGTAACGAATGCCGCGCGATGGTCAATGCACAACGCGAGTTTTCGCTTGCAGTAGGCGCATAGCCGCCACGGCATGCTTAAGGGTCTAGTTGTTTATTGCTAGGCCACGCGACATAACAGCTTAATGGCCGTCAACGCGCCGAGCCGCTGGGGATTTTTCCACGGCCATTTACAGCCATGATTTCGCCGTGGAAGGACTACTTGCCGCGGCGCGGAGGAAGGCGCCCAGGATCGGGAACTGTTAGGCGACGGACGTTAGGCGGTCCGTGACGTCTTCGATGATGCGTGCTATTAGCTCGTACCCGAGCAGGTTTTTCAATTCCTCCCCGAGTAGGTGAATGGCCAACGCAACCACCAGAACTTCCTCTTGGGAGAATTCCAGCGAGCGACATACGATCTCCAACAGTCGGTCGGCGTCGTCCCAGAGTTCGCCTAGGTCGCGGGCGCCTTGCCGCGTCGCGCGGGGAGTCAACAGCCGGCGCGCGACCGCCAATTCACGCTTCATCAAGACGCCTTGAAAGACGTCATAGGAGCGGAGCGTCAAACAGGGACGTTCGGGATGTTGGCGCTTTACGAACAGGAACACGAGAGCGGCGTAGCCGCGGCACAGATACCGCAACCCGGTAAACTCGGCCGGAAACGCGGCCAAGTTCGCCTCGCGGAGGCGGCTCGCCGCGCGGTCCAACAACGACATCAGCCGTTCGAGCGCCGGATCGCTGCTGATTAACATGAGGGCGTCGGTGGAGTACGCGGAATTTTTCGAGCTAGTAGTTTTTCACTATCGGCTAAGCGCTCCGCCCTACATCGTTTGCTTCGCAAAAAACCTTAAGAAAATTTACTTTTCCAACGGACGGGCGTTTATGGAGCCGGCACGCAACGCGCCGGCAATGGAAGCACAAGTCAATGACATCCGATTCGGATCGCCGACGGAGATCGAACGGGCTCGTCGTCGGCGAACCGGGTGGGGGACGCTCGGGGCATGTTCGGAGCGTTTAACATAATGCGAATTATGTTAAGCGCGGGCCGTGAAAATGGCTTGCCGAAGCCAGATTCGCCCTCGCTGTGGTGGACGTTGCCGCGCACGGTGCGACGAGAATACGCTTGACGAGGGTCGGAATCCTCGCGCGATAAATGTCTCGACCTACGCGCGACAAACTTGCGACTGACGCGACCGAATCTCCCGGCCGACGAGCGGGCGAAACCGCTTTCCCAACAGTTCCTTAAGTCGCTTCCGCTGGAGGAAGCGTCGGTTGTAAAGGCTGTTGTCGCGGAAGAGATACGTGATGCGATCGGAATAAAAATCGTCGTCCGGTTCCAGCGGCACGATCGACGGACCGGCGCCCCAAAACTTCGATTTCGTCGCCTTCAGCGTCTCTCCGATTCCGCCGATGGCGACGGCCTGCTCGAACTCGACGCGAACCGTCGGGTTGCGGCGACAACCCTCTTCGCACAATTCCCCGGCGGCGAGGAGTTGCCGGATCCGGTGGTTCCCCAGACAGCCGTCGACGAGCGCGCGGACGAAGCTCACGGCACGCCTCGCACGCAATTCAAACGCTTCGTCCGTCTCGTGGGGAAATCGTAGCTCGCGCACCGGCCGAAGATACCAGACACGCGTGGAGTCGTCAGTAGAGCCGCCGGTGCGAGCGGCCGGCGGTGCCGCTAAGAGGCTTTGCGCAGGATACCGGGTTCAGGCACGCCGGTTCCATCGACACGCGCCGAGCGCCCCCGGCGGGCGATCTGTTCCCTGTCAATTGTCGAAGGCTCGGTCGATGGCAAACAAAAGCTTGGAAAAGCGTTTCGTATCGGGTACGTCCCGGCGAGCGTGTTCGTGAACACGGCCGAGCACTAAGTGGTAGGCGAGACAACTGAACGGGAGTTTCGCACGGTGTCGCTGCAACGCTCCTACTTGGGACGGCGGACGAAGAAATGAAACGGCACAGCGAGCCCCGTGTCCAAGGCGCGGAATCAAAAAAGACGGCGCTGCGGGCTGCCCGGATCGGTTGCCGGGAGGTCTGGTTGATCGGAGGATGCAGACTCCCGCGAGGCTTCAGGCGATCGCACGGCGTCGAGTGACGACGGTGCATCATGCCCCTCTCGTAACGTAAGCCTCGCTTCCAATTGAGCAAGCCACTGCGGTACTTCGATGATCGTCGGCGCCGCTTGAGAATTGGGATCCTCCGCGGTCGTTTCTGCAAGCAAGTCCCCTGCCTGGCTACGGGTGCGGGCGGCGAGCACCGGCACCGGCGTCTGTTCGGGCGGAACGTCACGGATGACGCCGCGGCGGCGGCCGTTCGGCGAGCCATGGAAGAACGCGCCGACGCGATAGGCGAACTTCGTCTCGCCCGAGAGGCTGTTGCCGCACAGAACCCAGCCGTAGCGGCCGCGCAGCCCGAGATTGATCGCCGTGATCTTCGTGCATCGGACGTCGATGTCCTGGCCGACGAGTTCCACGTGCGGATTGATGTTGGAGGCCTCCAAGAGCATTCGTCCGGTGCCGCAGCATGGATCGCTGACGAGGATCGGCTTGCCGTTCTCGGGCCGCGCATCGGGATCGATCGACATCAGCGCGAGAAGCTTCGTCACGTATTCGGGCGTGAAATATTGCCCGGCCTCGCCGTATGTGATGCTTCCTTGAAACAGATCGCCGAGTATGTCGGCGTCCGATTCCGTCATTGCGCTGACGAGTTGCCCGAACATCTGCCCCATCAGGTCGACGCCGCGGCGGCCCGCCTTCCCGGCTTTGTGGCGTTCGACCATCGCGAGGTACTCCCCTTCCTTCGTCTCCGCCGCGAGGGCGCAGACCATCGCGGTCAGCCAGTCCTCGAACGCCGCCGCCCTGCTCACACCCGAGCGTTGGCTCAGTTGCTCCAACTGCTTGAAGAGCGGCTGTGTCGCCGGGTAACAGAATTGTTCCTTGGCCATGCGGTCTAAGCAGGCTCAGAACAATGCCACAACGAACCGGTAAAGGCCAGGCGATCCGTCGTTGCGGCCCTATGCCATACGCCAGTTCTCGATTTTCAGCGACGGCACCCAAGCGAAGTGGGCCGTGTTGCCGGTGACGAGAACGCGCTGCGTTTCCAGCGCCGTCGCGGCGATGAGCAGGTCCGCATCCTTGCCGGGGAAGCCGCCGCGACGCGCCGCAACCCATAAGTCGGCAGTCCGATCGAGAATCGCGTCGGTGATCGGGAGAATGAGCGAGTGCCGACAAAACTCTTGGAACTGCGTAAGCTGCTTGGTGGCTTGCTTCTCCTTCAACCCCCGCAGCAATTCGTAGCGAGTCATCGCCGAAATCGCAAACTGCCCGTGCTGTCGCAGGTAGTCCGCGCTCTTTTGAACGACGAGCGGATTCCGCTGTTTGAGGACTTCGTTCAGCGTGTCGGTGTCGAGCAGGGCCGCATCCATGCCGTTATTCGGAAGTCCGGGTCAGGTCGGCCCGCGTCAGCACGGTTTTTTCGAGTTCGGCAATTTCCGCGTCGTTCAGCCCCTCGTACACGTTGCACCACGCGGGGAGCTGGCCGGTCGCGGCAACCGGCGGAGCGGCCGGTTCGGCGTCGTTCAGGTCGAGGCTGACGATTTGAATCACGAGCCGCTGATTATCGCGCAGCGCTTGACCGACGACGTGCTCGATGGCCCGACGGTCGCCGTTGTCGATGTCCCGCACGTTGCGAACGATGTTCTCCATACCCGTATTTTAGCTCAATTGCCAAGCCGAAACAAACTTGGCTGCTCCAAGCCAAACATCGCGATTTTGAAGCGAGCGACGCTTGCTCCCGAAGCGGGAGACGGGCTCCCCGTCCCCTCTCGGCAACGACTTCGCCGCGGCGGGTCACGTCGAGGGTTGAGAACGGGACACGGCTTGATAGCCGGACGACCGCGGGTCGTCCCGATCGTCGTCTTGCAGGGCCCCAGAAGCTGCCTCGAACAACATGCCGTCAAAGTCGATCTCCGCAAATTAGAACGCCGTGATTTCATTTCGGAACATTGATAATCTGTTCGATTTCGCGAATTGCGTCGAGCGTCACCAACGACATGAAGAGAGGATTTCGGGCATGCCAACGTCCGCTTGGTAAAAACACAAGCCCGTTGCCAGCACTTATCGCGTGCGTCGCAACGGGACATACGCCGATTCTCTATCGAGCGCGGAAAGGCGGAGGAAGCTTGTCTAGTGCTAGAGAGAGCCGGCGTCACGGGATTTGTTGACGTAGGATTGCGTCCACCGCCCCACGCCGGGCGCCAAAGTTCGCGGACGACTCATCATGCTCGCAGCCGCAGAGTGATCAGCGCTGCCCCATCTCGCCGGAGAAAACCGTCCCAACTTGCGGCGGATGCCGACCGTCGCGTTGACGAGCCGTCGCCCTCTACGCGACGTCTCTTGAGTCGGCATGTCACGCCATGTTTCACCCAAAGCCACTCCGTCAAATGACGGTGCGCGGTGACGTCGTTGATCGTCGCCACAGTCGATCAAGCCGCCTTTACAGCCGTTGGCTCAGGCGCACACATGTCGTTTGCCAGCGGGCGGAAAGCGACCACACTATCGAGGCGGATGCGGGAACTTAACAACCGCCGAAAAACGACGGCGCTGACTAAGGATCGAACACGGCATCCGCAGATTTGCCGGGTATATTTTTTGCAGCGAGCGCCTCCTTTCGGTCATATGCGCTAGCTGAGATTTTGCCGTGGAGCTCGCTCGCAAGGTCGTTCTCATCGACGACAATTCGGATTTGACGTTGACCGTTCGACTGTTTTTGTCGCTTAGCGGTCATCTGGTTTACGACGCGGAAACGGCTCGCGACGGGCTATCGCTTATAGCCCAGGTACGCCCCGACGTGGTGTTCTCCGACATTGACCTTCCGGACCGGGATGGTTTTGAGCTCGCCCAATTGGTCAAGCAAGACCCTGAGCTGCGAAGGATCCCGCTTATTGCCGTGACGGCTCGAGCCGAGCTCGCAACGTCGGCGCCTGACGATCACTGCTTCGACCGGATTCTGATCAAACCCGTGCCGTTGGCCACCATACTCGGCATCGTTCAAGAATCGCCGTGTCAGCCAAACTAGCTTCTTAGGCGTTCGCTTGGCGACTTCCATCCAGTAACTTCAGCAACGTCGCGAACTCCACCGGCTTGATGAGATGGGCCTCAAATCCGGCCTGTCGCGAGCGTTGCTGGTCCTCGGCGTTTCCGTAGCCGCTTAGCGCGAGCAGTCGGATCTGCGCAAGCTCAGGTCGATTTCGGATAAGCTGTGCGACCTGACAGCCGTCCATCCCCGGCAGACCGATGTCGAGAATCGCCGCATCCGGCCGCAGTTCATCCACCAGTTGCAAGGCTTCCGGTCCCGAACTCGCTATCGTCACTTGGTAACCGCATTTTTTCAGCAGTAGAGCCATCGTGACCGCGGCATCCGAGTTGTCCTCCGCAATGAGGATCTTTCCGCCCGATCGAGGCGCCTTGAAGACGTCGTCGCCGAGGGCCGACGTGTTGAACTCACGCTCGCAACGTATCGGCAACTGCACGACGAACTCACTCCCCTTGCCGATACCGTCGCTGTAGGCCTCGACCTTGCCGCCGTGCATCTCCACCAGACGCTTTACCAGAGACAGTCCGATCCCGAGTCCGCCGCTTGAGCGCTCGGTCGAATTGTCAACTTGAACGAACAATTCGAAGATTCTCGGAAGCATTTCGGAAACGATCCCCGCTCCGTCGTCTTTGATCCGCACCGTCGCCTGCGGCCCCGCGTTAGAAACCACAACTGCGATCTGGCCGCCGGGCGTGGTGTACTTGGCGGCGTTCGCCAACAGATTCAGGAAGATTTGTCGCAGTCGGTGGGGGTCGGCCTCTAGCCAAATCGGTTCTTCGGGCGCGACGTACCTCACGTCGTGTTGGCGGCCTTGAATCAACGGCGCCGCCGCCTCCAAAGCCGACGCCAGCGCGTCGCGCAGATCGACCTGTTCGCGCAACAGTTGAAACTTGCCGTTATTGATGCGGCTGATGTCCAGTAAGTCGTCGACGATTCGGATCAGGCCCTCGCCTTGACGCTGGATGACGCTGGTCGCTTGCTCCGTCGCTTCACCTTGCGACGCTTCCAGTTTAAGGATCTGGGCCGCATTCATGATTGCGGACAGCGGATTGCGGAACTCGTGTGACAGAATCGCTAGGAACTCATCTTTGCGACGATTTGCTTCGGTGACCGCCAACTCCGCCATTTTCCGTTCGGTGATGTCGCGAACCACCTTGGCAAAACCGCGTAGCACACCCCGCGCGGTCCAGAGCGGCGTTAAGACGCCGCTGGCCCAGAATCGGCTGCCGTCCTTGCGCACGTGCCAACGCTCGTCTTCACAGCGGCCTTTCTCCCGGGCTTCTCGAAACTCAAACTGAGGCTGTTGCAGCTCGATATCCTCCGGCGTGAAGATCGTACTGAAGGGGAGCCCGAGAATCTCCTCCGCCGTGAAGCCAAGCACGCGTTCCGCGCCCACGTTCCATGTCGCGAAATGACCGTCGGCGTCCAGCATAAAAATGCCGAAGTCCTTGACGTTCTCCATTAAGACTTGCCACCGCTCGTCGTCGGTCCATAACTGAGGAGAGTCCGTAAGCATTGCGACCTGGAGATGGAGAGCCCGGCTTTGGGGGGAAAACCTCCATCCTACCCCTGCCGACAAGTAAGGCAACGAGCCGTTACGACGAACCCGAGTAAAATATAACCACGACGGTGCCGACGATGGACGCGTCGGCGGACTCCCGACCCGTGTCGACGAACTCCAGCGGCTCCCGCCGCTTACGGCCGTCGCCGGTGTCCTAGCAAGCTCACGAATCTCCTGAGTCGCGAATCGGCGCGACAACAACATTCGCTCGCAGGTTTTTACAGTCAAAACAGCGCCGGAGCCCGCTAGTGAATCCACGGCCCTGCCCGGTGCGCGAAGGCTACACTCCGCAAGAGTCGTCCGATGTGCCGCGTGCCGGACCACCGTATCGAGTGATGCGGCCGAGCACGCTACCGGTCCGCCGATCAAGAAAAACCTTCCGCCGTTATTCGGCGGGCGATCAATAGTTGCTGATCGCTCATTCCTATGCATCCGGCGTAATTGCGGAAGCGGGCACCGCGGCACGGTAGGGCGTGTTTAGAAAAGCCGCTG
>JAFLCO010000049.1:0-8585 GCA_017303535.1 Planctomycetota bacterium | reverse complement strand
TAACTCGCTCCTCATGCGGTGCATCGGCGGAAATTAGCGGCCGAAAGCCGTTGACCGAAGCGTAACGCGTTACCGTTTGGCGGGATGCTCGTCGGCAGGCTTCTGCGTCCGTACCGAGTGGGTAAATGACGTTCCGCATTCGCAACGATACGCGGACATCACCGTAGAGAACTCGACGTGCGAAAAATAACCGGCGGACTGGTCTGTCCGCGGGAACTTTTTACAATCCGTTCGGCCGCAACTGGGGCAAACGGGCGCTGATTCATTCATGGCCCACTCTATTCGCTAGATGTCATCTTCCTCAGACAAAAGCGTTTTTTCGGGGTGAAGTCCGCGACCAATCTTCCGGAGGCGGCGATTACCGTCGCCCAATGCAGATTTCGACGTTCTCGGGATTGTTTGTGCCGTCGGCCGTTCGATCGTGTTCGCGGGGCCGAAGCCTAGCCGCTTCAATCGCGCGCTCCAGTTGCTGAAGCAGTCGCATCGCCAGTTGGGTGTCGCTGCCGCCCGCCTGCGTCATCGTTATCGCCTGCTCGGCAAGTCTGGCGACTTCGTTCTGCAACTGGTCATCGGAAGCGATTCGCATAAACGGCAAGTGCTAGAGAAACCTCCCGGCGGCGACATCACGCGCCGCCGGGAGGTCGGGGGCGACACTTAAAACTAGGCCACGGCCAAGTAAGCGTGTGATGAAAATCCATCTCCGAGTTGCGCCGACAGAATCGGCATAACCGATTCAAGCATTTTTCGTCGCTTCGCGGCTATAAGCTCGGCCTTACTCAACGACCGTTTCCCCACCGCTTGCCGTCGGCCGGGGTTCCTGCACGATATCCGGATGCTTTAGGCGCCATTCAACGGCATACCGCATTAGCTTGAGTCCGTCTTTGATGCCCAACTTTTGCTTGATCCGCGCACGATAGGTTTCAATCGTCTTTTCGCTAAGGTTGAGGCGTGACGCCATTTCATGCGTGTTGAGCGCGTCGCCCAGCATCCCAAGGACTTGCTGCTCTCGGTTTGACAATGCCGCGCCGTCAATGACGTCGTCGATCGTTGCTAGTTCCTCGGCGTCGGCCTCGGCAAGCGTGATTTTTTCACCTGTCATGAAGTTGACCAGCCAAGCCGTGTCATCGACGATGACGATGCCGTACTGATCGCCTGTGAACTGCCGAACCGACGCGTCGGCTTCGGACGTAAGGAGGTAGCGCATGTGGCAGGGTACACAAACGAGAAAGTGGATATCGCACTGAGAACGCCGCCGGCGCGCCCAGACTGGAAGTCGGCAGTCGGCCGACACGTCACCTTTCTACGCCGAAGAACACCTTGATCGCTCGAAAGCTTCTGGCAGTGCCCCGCAAGCTACGGGGATAGCTCCCGCCGGTTATGCACGACGACGGCCTGCAAGTCTACAGTGTGCCGGGTCAGTCTAGTCAGCACGCACGCGGCAGGCGAAAACGCCGGCGGCGGCATGCCAAGCCGTCGGCAGTGGAATACCTCGAATCAATGTTTACTCGGCCTAGTCCTGCGCCGTTTTGGCGAACCTGAAGATACCGCCGCATCACTTGCAGCATCCTCATCAGCTTCAACATTGATTTCGGCGGCAAGTTCCGACAAAGCCATGTCGGTATTACCTTCTTCGTCAAGCGTCGTCTGAAGCAGTTTTGCGGCCTTCGATTCACCGAGAAGTTCGGCATATGTCCGAACGCAACCGTAACCGGCGATCTCGTAATGTTCGACGCGCTGCGCGGCGGCGATCAATGCAGCGTCTCTCACGTCGGGTTCCATATCTTCCTCCATGACTTCCGATCCCTCTTCGATTAAGCCTGCCATGGCTTTGCACTTCTTCCCTTTCGGGCTTTCGTCGAGCGCATTGAAAATGGTTTCCAGTCGTTCAATTTGGCGTTTTGTTTCTTTCAGATGTTTCTCGAATCCCTTCCGCAATTCGGGAGATGTCGCCGCTTTGGCCATTTTTGGCAACGCCTTGAGGAGTTGGTTTTCGGCGTTGTAGAGGTCTTTCAGTTCCTCGATGTAGAGTTCTCTCAGTGATGCAGTTTTCATCGGTCACCTTTTTGAACATACACCCAACCATCACGACCTCGCGGTCGCAATGCAAATGTCGTTCCCGATGCGCGAATATATTAATGAGCAGATGCTAGCGCGAGCGGCCGCTTGGCTCCCCGTCGCCGGCGCCCCCGTGAGCGAGAACTAAGCTGTGAATCCAGGCTAACGATGAAGCGTCGAGTTGTCGTTGCAACAAGACCGGATAGAGCTTGCGAACCGTCCGGGGGACGTTCGGCAGCTAGGAGCGGCCGGCATCTAGGCCATTCGCCGATGCCGCGGTTCTTACGCATCATTTATGACGCGGCTCTGCATTGGTAACCGTGCCGTGGCCCGCCGACAGGCTGCATTAATCATGACGCCGCCGCTGCCCGGACTGATCGAATGCGTCGTCGCCGTGCGACCATGCGCTATCGAATCGCTTCATGTCAGGGGAGAAATGACCGTAAGAAATCGAGCAAGTACAGTCGGCCGCGGAACCGCAATTCGCAGGCGTTACAACGACAGGGACGGCGTAACAAGAATAAGCTCGGCAAATCGCTGAGCCTCAGTCGTGCTCGGCGAACGCCGGAATAAACGCACTCGGGACACGGCGGCATGCGTTTCGACATGGCGGACGTCACTAAAGTTGGTCTTGGTCGCGGACAACCGGCATTTTCCGACGAGTCCTTGAAGGTATGCGTTGCTCGTCGCACGGCGATCAGCAAATGTTACGGGGCTGTTGCCGACACGCTGCAGGCTTCCAGCCGCGACATCAAAGGTCAAAATGGACGCACGATGATCTCAACCCGATTTGTTGGAGCTTCAAAATTAAAACTGGGACTATCACCGCGAGCCATGATTACGCTCTAAGTCCGGACGCTCACCGAGCAGCCGGCGGAGCACCGAGCACGCGGAGCGAATGTCCGTCAAACGCCCCCTCCACTAACTTTGATCCTAACGGCTTCCGACACAAGCATGACGCGCCGAAAAGGTTGGATCACAGAAGGGACGCAAACCGAACCTCGAACATTTCCATCGCGGCTGAATTCATGACGCGCACTTGACGACATTTGACTCACCGCTTGCAAAATAAGAGCCTCAAATAGAGCCGCGGCGAGGAGTTTGTCGCTCGCACCGACGCACTAGACGGCAGACTACGCCGCAGATCGGCACAACGTGCGAAACCGCACGCTTTTAGAAGGTCGGTTTCGCGGTCGCTTAGCTACGAACTTAAGAATTCGCTGCGGCGAGCCGATCACACGGTGTTCGATGCAGCATGGTCGGCCGGCAAGCTTCTTCTCGCCGCAGGCGACTGTTTGCCTAGCGCAGGCTGAGTATTTTGCAGCACTTAAGAACCCGCGGTAACGCTTACAGAACGAGCGCCGATCGAGTGGCTTTGGGTAATCGCCGATCGCGTCTCGTGGGAGCGAACGCCGATAGCGGCAGTCTCTTGACCAAACGTAGCAACGCCCCGCAGCTGACATCCGCCGACGATAAGTGTTCTTTCGGAATGCGATGCAATTGCTTCACCGAACAGTTCGTCCACAGCGAACTGTTTTACTAGCAGCGGCGTCGCAGATCACGGCGACCGCACTCTTAGCAAATCCATTTGGCGTGCACGCCACCTTGGCCAAGCGCTACGCGACGACCCGCGTGGTGGACGCAGTTGGTGCGACTAATCACGACGACCAGAAGCGACCACCGGATAAGTGATTTTCCTCAGCTCCATGTGCGATGCGAAGTCGGCTCAGTGCTGCTCGTTCCATCCGCGGTTTCCACCAACATTTCCAGGGTTTTAAGGATGACGGCATCGATGTCGCCGACGATCAGTTCGATATCAGCTGCTAACTCGCCAACTTGCAGCGCGGTCTTTTCCCTCATCCCGTGAAATTCCGGCGTTGTGAAGACGGCGTCGAGCAGTCGATCGGTCGTGAGGACAAGCTCAGCGAAGTTATCGTCAGCACGGTCTTTCGCGTGCAATAGCTCGGCGGCGCCCTCCGATTCGCTCTGCAGGATTTGCCACAGCTCTGTCAATTCGGCGACTGTAAGGAAGACTCGTTCTGTATTTGATCGCTTGACTAATACGATCGTCATCGCCGCAAAAGCGCGGGACGCGAACCGCGCTATAACCTGGTGCTCGGGCCGCGCGATCAGCGCATCCCAAGTACCAGCGATTTCAGCGACCTCGTCCATTAAAGCGGTAACGCGGCGAAGGTTTCCCGACGGTTGAAAGTGAGGTCGCATGGCTCATGGCTGCCGTTCGGATGTTCGTGTTAACGTCCTGAGATCACTTCGACTTTTCAGGCGGGGAACTTCCTTTCATCTTGAGCGCCGACAGTAATCCGCTCAAAGCTTTAACAAAGGCGAGTCGATCCGGCTCACATATCTTGATGGAAGGACCCCCGAATGGAGATTTGGACAAACGACTATCCTAACAGCGGACTAAGCCGGCGAATCTCGTCCTGCGATCTTGGCCAAGTGCTTTGCGTCTGTAAGTCGACAATCGTTTCGCCGTTGCCGCGCCGGCTGCCTAAATTGGCATTCGAAACCGCACGATCATCGTCCGAATGCGCATGCAACGGCTCCCGGCATGGGGCGGCTTACCGTTCGTGCCGTTCATTTCTCCTCGCGCGCTAGCTGGCGCCAGGCGTTCGATCACGGGTTGAGTGAACATCGCCTCTGACAAAGTGAACCCGCTAGACGTCGGTTGCAACAAGAGCGATCGGTCCGGAGCGGGACATAAAACCTGGGCTAATGCCGCATAACGACTGGTCGGTATACTAGGGGCCTTTCCACCATCTAGATCGTCTTAAAGGCTTTTCACCATGGGCCTCTTCGAGTGGCTGTTTGATCTCCGCGGTTTTCCGGCGCGCTGGCATTGCGGCGGCGGCTGGCGCGAAGAGCCGTGGCTCGGGTGGCTGCACATCGGCTCTGATCTAGGCATTTGGTCCGCCTATTTTGCGATACCGCTGGTGCTGGTTTATTTCGCGGCCCGCAAACGGAACTTACCATTTCGCCGGATCTTCTTGCTGTTCGGCTCGTTCATTCTGCTTTGCGGCCTCACACATCTAACCGACGCGATTATTTTTTGGTGGCCGGCCTATCGGTTTGCCGGCGTATTGAAGTTGGTGACCGCCGTCGTCTCCTGGACGACGGTGTTCGCGTTGGGGTTGGTCATTCCCCGGGCCTTGCAGCTGCGCAGTCCGGAAGATCTTGAACGCGAGATCGAAGCGCGCAAACAGGCGGAGGCGGCACTGGCCGCGACGAATAGCGATCTAGAGCAGCGAGTCCGCGAACGAACGGCGGCGACCGAGGCCGCCAATGCCAAGTTGTCGGCAGAACGAGAATTGCTGCGAACCACGCTCGCCAGCATCGGCGACGGCGTGATTGTCACGGATGCCGATGGCCGCGTAACGTTTCTCAACGGCGTCGCTGAACTGTTGACGGGTTGGTCCAACGCGGCCGCGTCTGGTCAGCCGCTGACGACCGTCTTCAACATCGTCAACGAGGAGACGCGTCTTGAAGTTGAAAACCCTGCCGCCAGAGCGTTGCGCGAAGGAGTCGTCGTCGGCTTGGCCAATCATACGGTGCTGATCGCGAAAGACGGCCAGGAACGATGCATCGACGACAGCGCCGCCCCCATCCGCACCAACGCCGGTGAAGTGGTCGGCTGCGTACTCGTATTTCGGGATATCAGCGACCGCAAGCAGGCGGAGCAAGAGTCGCGACGAAATCAAGAGCTGATCCAGTCCGTCAACGACAACACCAACGAGTTAATCTTCGTCAAGGACCGATCCGGTCGGCTGACGTACGCGAATGCCGCGACGCTCCGGGTCATGGGAATGAGTCGGGAGCAAGCTCTCGCCGCCGACGAGCCGGCCCGTTTTTTCGTGCCGGCCGAGTTGGCGACCATTGCCGCCCATGATCGACGAGTCCTGGAAACCGGCGAGACCGTCAGCGGCGAAGAACCGTACACTTGCGCCGACGGCGAGACGCGAGTGTTCCTCTCCACGAAAACCCCGTTGCGCGACGAGCGCGGGCAAATTATCGGCGTGATCGGGGTGAGCCGTGACATTACGCAGCAAAAGCTGGCGGCAGAGCAGTTGCAGGCCGGCGAGGAGCGACTCCGGTTGGCGAATCGCGTCGCGTCCATCGGGACGTTCGAATGGAACATCCAAACGGGCGAGAACGTCTGGGCGCCGGAGCTCGAATCCATTTACGGACTGCCGCCGGGAGAGTTTGTCGGCACGCAGCAAGGCTGGGAGGAGCTTGTTCATCCGGACGACCGCCGGCTCGCGGTCCGACACGTCGCCGATTCGTTGGAGCACGGCGATTTTGCAGGTGAGTGGCGGATCGTGAGACCGGACGGCGCGATCCGCTGGGTTGCCGGGCGGGGGCATGTCTTCCAGGATGAACAAGGACGCCCGCTCCGGCTTCTAGGCGTCAACATCGATATTACCGATCGCAAGGAAGCCGAACAAAAACTCCAAGAAAGCCAACAAACCCTGTTCGAACTGATCGAGAGGTGTCCGTTTGGCATCTACATCGTGGACGATGCGCTGCACATCGTCAGCATGAACGCGGGATCTCACTCGGGAGCTTTCAACAATGTAAGGCCGGTCATCGGCCGGCCGTTTGGCGAAGCCATGCATATTCTCTGGCCGGCGGCGGTCGCGGAAGAAATCATTGCAAGTTTTCGGCACACGCTCGAGACGGGCGAGCCGTTCTACTCGAAAGACTTCGTCAGACAGCGGGCCGACGTCAATCGGACGGAGGGCTATGAATGGCAATTGCACCGCCTGATGCTGGCCACGGGCCGCCCGTGCGTCGTCTGCTACTACTACGACGCGACGCAACTAAGACAAGTCGAGCGCGAGCTGTCGGTCGAGGTCGCGTCGATGAACCGGCTCCACGAACTCGTCGTGCGACTGCTCGGCCAAAGTCAGTTATCGACGGCCATGAACGAGGTTTTAAATGCGGCTGTCGACCTATTGTCGGCCGACATGGGCACTCTGCATGTCATGGACTTAGAATCTCGTCAATTGCGGCTCATAGCTCACCGGGGTTTTTTTCTTCCGCCGGTCGACCAATTCCAGAGCCTAGGGACCGATCGCAATACGTCGTACGGTCGAGCGCTTGACTCCGGCCGACGAGTCGTGATTGAGGACGTTCAACAGGATCAGGGGTATGCACGCCATCAAGAGATCGTCATCGCGGAGAACTGGCACGGAAGTCAATCGACTCCGCTGTTGAGTCGCAACGGCGAAGTTCTCGGCATGTTGTCGACGCACTATCGCGGTCCGCAGCGTCCCGTGGAACGCGATCTTCGGATCCTAGATCTGTACGCGCAACAAGCGGCTGACTTCATCGAGCGGCTGCGAACGGAACAGTCCCTGCGGCAACTCGCGGCCGATTTATCCGAAGTCAACCGAAAAAAAGACGAGTTTTTGGCTACGCTGGCGCATGAGTTGCGCAATCCGCTGGCCCCGATTCGCAGCGGATTGGAGTTGATCAAACTGGCCGCAAAGGATGAGACCGTCGTCGATCACACGCGGGACATGATGGAGCGGCAGCTTGCTCAAATGGTGCGTCTCGTCGACGACTTGATGGATCTGAGCCGAATCAGCCGCGGAAAGATCGAGCTGAAGTTGCAGCGCGTCGAGTTAGCGAAGGTGATCGACAGTGCGGTGGAAGCCGCCCGCCCACTGATCGACGCAATGAGTCACGAGCTGGTGTTGTCATTGCCGGAGCGACCGGTCCTCGTGCAAGCCGATCCCGTGCGTCTGTCTCAGATACTTCTCAATTTACTAAATAACGCTGCCAAGTACAGCAATCGCGGAAGTCGCATTTGGTTAAGCGCCCATGGTGAAGACACAAATCTGGTTCTGGCGGTACGCGATGAGGGGGTCGGAATTCCCCCGGACAAGTTGACGCAAATTTTCGAAATGTTCGCACAGGTGGACGGTTCGCTTGAGAAGGCGCAAGGCGGACTTGGCATCGGTCTCAACATCGTCAAGCGATTGGTCGAGATGCACGGCGGACGAATTGAAGCGAAGAGCGATGGTCGCGGTTGCGGCTCGGAGTTCATCGCGAGGCTTCCGGTCATCGTTCAAGACGCCGAACCCGACGCCGTCGCAATGCCAGTTGAGCCTAAAGAGTCGGAGTCGTCTCTTCGTATCTTGGTCGTCGATGACAACCAGGACGGCGCCCATAGTTTGGCGACGATGCTCAAACTCATCGGCAATCAAACGTTTACCGCCTATGACGGCGAAGCCGGAGTGGAGATCGCGCTTCGGGAACGGCCGGACGTCGTCTTGCTCGACATCGGCTTACCCAAGCTCAACGGTTACGAGGCCTGTCGTCGGATCCGCGACCAAGACCGGGGAAAAGATATCGTCGTAATCGCCGTGACCGGTTGGGGCCAGGAAGACGATCGCCGCCGTGCACGCGAGGCGGGCTTTGACCATCATTTGGTCAAACCGGTCGATCCGGCTGCGCTCATGAAGCTGCTTGCCGAGCTAAACGTCGTCGAGGAGTAAATCAATTGGCGG
>JAFLCO010000489.1 GCA_017303535.1 Planctomycetota bacterium | reverse complement strand
ATCAGCGAGGCGTTTCTCAACGCCGGACCGATCACCTACGACCGCATCACCGACGCCGGCACGTTTCGCCGCTCGCACGATCCCAACGGCGAAATCTATCAACTCGTCGCCGTCGGGGCGGGCGCGGCCTTGCGAGGGTTCGGCGTCGGCCGACGGTTGATCGATCGCCAAATCGAATATGCTCGCACGCTTCAAGGCGTCCGGCGAATCGTCGGCATCACCCGGCCGGCTCGTTATTTCCGGCATCCGGAAATGACGATCGACGCTTACGTGAATCTGCGTAATAAGACCGGCCGGCGGTTCGACCCCGTGCTGGAGTTTCATCTCGGCTCGGGCGCCGAACTTGTGTCGACTCACGACGCCTTCCGACCGACCGATACCGAAAGCCTCGGCTACGGCGTGCTGATCGAGTATCCGCCGGTTACGTAACGGCCGCTACGAACAGATGTTTCAGCCGCTCTGACGCGGGCCCGGCATCGCGCTGGTCGGCATGTGCCGCAGCGTCGCCGAGTATCGTAAGTTGCCGCCCGGTAAACGGCACCGCTGCGCCGCTGGGCGGAACTTCCGACACAAGCCGCTCGACGATCGCCGCGATGAGTTCGTCGATGCCTTCTCCGCGTAATGCGCTGATCTCTAAACCGCTCAGCCGCGCAAGACCCGTCGGCGCAGCGCGGTCGATCTTGTTCCAGACCAAGAGCGCCTCGGGATAGCGCTCGACTAGTTCCTGGTCGCCGGCCGCCGCAGGTTCGCTCGCATCGCGCAGCAGCAGGACGAGGTCGGCGCGGCCATGCTCGCGCACGGCGGCTGCGATGCCCGCGGCTTCGAGTTCGCTCGTTGTTGTTCGCACACCGGCCGTATCCGCCAGTTCGACGGCCCAACCGTCGAAGACCGCTCGGGACGTGACGACGTCGCGCGTCGTGCCCGGCTCGTCGAAGACCAGCGCTCGGGCATGGCCGACCAGTGCATTCATCAAGCTGCTTTTGCCGACGTTCGGTCGCCCGGCCAGCGCTACGCGAAACGGTTCCGTCAGTCGCAAACCGAGCCTGCCGCGATCGCAAAGGATGCGAAGCTGCGACGCCGCGGAAGCACAGTCGCCGGCGGTGAGCGCGGCTTCGATCGCGGGGACTTCGTTTCGCAAAGCTCCGGCCCGTTGATCGAGCAAGATTCCCGCGGCTCGGGCCGTGCGAACTTTCGCCAGGGCGAGATCGGCTTCGCGCGCGACGGCGTCGGGTTCCCGAAACGCGAGCCACTCGTCGGCGGCGACGATGCGGCAGCCTGCGGACTTGAGCGATTCGCAAACCGCCGCCGCCGCGGCCACGCCGCCGTGGCAGTGAATCTCCAAATCGTCGACCGAACGCAGGCAAACGACCAATTCTTCGGCGGCCGTGGCGCCGCCGGTCTCGTCGGACTTGTTGCG
Organism: Planctomycetota bacterium; assembly: GCA_017303535.1. Taxonomy (GTDB): domain Bacteria; phylum Planctomycetota; class Planctomycetia; order Pirellulales; family PNKZ01; genus PNKZ01. The sequence goes on along the minus strand of JAFLCO010000489.1, from coordinate 2,398 downwards.
CCATGCACCGAAGCGAATTTGCCCGTGAGGCGTAACCGCGAGCGGTCGCGCGCCGGCCGGATGAAAAAACTTCGCGCAAGCCGCCGTCGCTCCCGGGCCGCAAACTCCGACGACCGCCACCGCGCCGCGTCCCTCGGGCGTCAATACGGCGGCCGTCAGGGCTGACTCCGGCTGAGCGTTCACGGCGTCACTCGGCATGGGCCACGGCCAGCGCGATGCCGGAGAGCACAAGGTGCGCATCGTAATGCGCCGTGGTCCCGAGCAAACGGGCCACGCTCGGCGCGGCCCCGCCGGTGAGCAGGACCAGTGGTTCCCCGCCGACATGCCGCGAGTACAACTCGATCAATTGTCGAATCCCGCCGACGGCGCCCCAGAACAAACCGCTCGTCATCGCGGCCTGCGTGGCATCGCCCACCGGTGCCGGCGGTTCGGAAAGCGCGGCCATGTCGACGAGCGGCAACAGGTCCGTGAACTGGTGCATCGCCCGGGCCGACATCGCGATGCCCGGCAGAATCGCGCCACCCTGAAAACTGCCGTCGGCCGCCACCAAGTTAACGGTAATCGCCGACCCGACATGCACGACGATCGCGGCCTGCCCCGCCGTTCGCAAGCGGTTCGCCGCCACGGCCCCCAGCAGTCGATCGATGCCGACTCGATCCGGCTGCGGCAGCGCGATCTCGAGCGGCAACTCGCGCGACGTCAGCAGCGCGATATTCTCGACGCCGAGTTCACGGAGCTTCTCGATGAACGTCGCCAAAGTCTTTCGTTGCACGCTCGCGATGCGCCACGCCACGCGGCCGACGCCGAATTCGCCGCAGACGTCGTTCAAGTCGATCCAGCCGCTTTGCGTCGGATCGATCGTCAGCGTCCGCTCCGGCTTCGGCAATTCGTGCCCGGCGACATCGGGCGCACCGGAAAAGAGCCCGCACTTGATGCGGCTGTTACCGACGTCGACGGCGACCAACGGAAACGGCGACGCAAGGCTCATGGGGCGGGAATCGTCGTTTCCGCAGGATTGGAAGCGACGTCCAAACTCTCAGGGGGCGAATTCTCCGCGGTCGCGGGCGTCGCCGATGGTTGCTGCGCTTCGCGCTCGGCCAAGGCGGCCTTTTGTTCGTCGAGGCGTTCGATCACGAGATGCAGAAGCTTGTTGAGCCCGGTGCCCGTCACGGCGGAGATCGGCAGCACGTCGCCGCTCGCCGCGGCTTGCAACTTCTCGAGCACTTCGTCGGCGCCGGGCAGCTCACATTTGCTCATCACGGCGATCTCCGGCCGGCGGCCGAGTTCTTCCGAGTAGAGCGTGAGTTCCTTGCGAATGTTGTGATAGTTGGCGATCGGGTCGCTGCCGTCGGTCGGAAACGGTTCGACGAGATGCACGAGCAAGCCGGCCCGCTCCACGTGCCGCAAGAATTCATGCCCCAGGCCGACGCCGGCGTGCGCCCCTTCGATGAGGCCCGGAATGTCGGCGAGCACAAATTGCCGCTCCGCTCCGACGCTGACGATGCCCAGGTTCGGGAACTTCGTCGTGAACGGATAGTCGGCGATTTCCGGCCTGGCCCGCGAAAGGCGACTCAAGAGCGTGCTCTTGCCGGCGTTGGGCAGACCGATCAGTCCGACATCGGCGATGACCTTCAGTTCCAACATCAGTTCGCGAACTTCGGCCTCTTCGCCGGGCGTATTCTGACGGGGTGCGCGATTCGTCGATGACTTGAAACGCGTGTTGCCTTTGCCGCCCTTGCCTCCCTTCGCGGCGACGAGCGTGTCGCCCGGCTTCGCGAGGTCTTTGAGAACAAAGCCGCGGGAATCGTAGACGATGGTGCCCGGCGGTACGGCCAGCGTCACGCTCTCACCGTTGCGGCCGTGGCAATTGGCGCCGCTGCCGTTCTCGCCGCGCGTCGCGTTCCAGTGCCGCTTCTGCGCGAGAAACGCCAGGCTATCGACGCCGGCCTGCGCGACGATGATCACGCTGCCGCCGTCGCCGCCGTCGCCGCCGTCGGGCCCGCCGCGCGGGATGAACTTCTCACGCCGAAAGCTGACGGCGCCGTCGCCCCCTTTGCCGGAGTGAACGTTGATAGTGACGCGATCGACGAACATGACGCACCCAAAGCGGACGAAAAACGTAGAGACGAACAACAGTGTCGGGTGGCTGGGGCTGGAGCCGAAGGCGAAGCCCCAGTCGGCACTGACTGGGGCACCGCTACGCTATGCCCCAGCCACCCACCGCCGTAATGTCCTATAACGAACTTAGCCGTGCTTCGCGGCGAGCTGCATCGCTCCCTCGAGGCACGGCTAAATGATATGCACGCGGAAGCCCGGCGACGACGAACGCCGCCGAGCGCTTGTCGGCAAGCGACTAGGCCGTCGCGGCGGCTTCGACCGGGACGATGTTGATGCGGCG
>JAFLCO010000488.1 GCA_017303535.1 Planctomycetota bacterium | reverse complement strand
GTCTACAAGTGCAAGTTTTGTTATTACCCGAAAAGCTACGACGATCTCTATTACGTGGCCGAAGAGAAGATCGTCGCCAACCTTCGGCATGCTCGCGAGCGTGGAGCCCGCGAGGTCGTGTTGCTCGATCCGACGCTCAACCAAGGGCGCAACTTCGATAAGTTCGTCGAGCTTCTGGCCCGCGAGAATCCCGAGCGACAGTTTACGTATTTCGGCGAACTACGGGCCGAGGGGATCAAAGAGTCGACGGCCAAGCTTCTGAAGCAGGCGAACTTCACGGAGGTAGAGATCGGCTTGCAGTCGATCGATCCGCTGGCGATGGACCTGATGGATCGCAAGAACAACATGAAGGCGTTCGAGCGCGGCGTGCGGGCCTTGCTCGACGTCGGCATCGACGTGAAGGTCGACCTGATTATCGGCCTCCCCGGCGACACGGTCGACAGCGTGCGCCGCGGGCTCGATTACCTACACGCCAACCGGTTCTTCAGCTCGATTCAGGTCTTCAACCTCGCAATTCTACCCGGCACCGCATTTCGCAGCGAAGCCGAACAGCTCGGCCTGCAGTACCAGCAGCGGACGCCGTACTACGTCCTTCGCACGCCCACGCTCGACCTGCCGACAATGAGCGAACTGATGACCGAAGCCCAGGAGATGTTCGATATTGAGTTCGACCCTTGGGAAGATCCGGTGCTGGAGTTTGCGCCGGAATCCGTTTGGGATTCCGGGGAGTCGGCAGGCGGCAGCGGGCAGGCGGCGGGAGACACAACACTCCCCTCGCCCCTTGCGGGAGAGGGGCCGGGGGTGAGGGGCCCGAACGATCAACAGACGCTGCTCAAATGCTGGCGCGTCGCTTGCGACAAATCCCTACAGCGCATGGCACCGCCGGCCGAGCGAATGGCGCAGGCCTTCACCGTGTGGCTGCGGGGCGACGATCTGCACGCGAGGCGCAAGGAAGCCGCGGCGGTCGTGGCCGAAGCCGTGCGCTTGAATCCGCACGGAACGTTTCAAATCGTCGTCGAGCCGTCGGGCGACCTGCGTCGCGCGACGCAGGAGTTGCTGGAGACGCTGCTCCGCGCGGCGCTCGAAACGACGTCGTACTTGGATCGGTTCTACGCCGTGATGCCGGGCCGGCCCAAGGGTGCCAAACGGTTGATCGTCGTCGTGCCGCACGCGGAGCGCGAAACGCTGGGCCGCGATTGGGCCGACGCCCTCGGCGAACTCGCGACGATCGTCTGGCGCGGCGCACCTCTATCGGCCCCGCTCGCCGATTTGGACCATTACGAACTGTTCGCCCCGCCGGCCGTCGCCGCACTGCCTTAAACTTTTTCGAAAGGAATGTCACGACATGCCGCACGATGCGCCTGGTGAAACGGCCGAAGGTTCCCGCGCCGCCGTTGCGCCGCAAGCCGCTTCGTCGGGCAGCGCTCCCGGTTGCCGGCCGGCGTGCCCCGTTTGCGGCGGCCGGCTGATCGACATTCGGGCCAAGCTGCAATGTTCGCAGTGTCACCGGATCGTCGAAACCTGCTGCGAAGGGGGCTTGGAAGGCTGACGAGCCCGGCGTGAGCTAAGATTTCCTGCGAGCAAAGATTTCCTCTCGGGCGACGAATACGCGATAGCCCCCTAGCTTCTTTGAAGACAACGACATGACCGACCAAGTGACGCGCGACCGACAACTGCGGGAAGTCCTCGAAGAACTCTCGGCCGGCCGGCTGATGACGGGCGAGGCCTTCACCCAAGTGAAGAAGCTGCAAGACGCAGCCGTCGCGGAAGCGGCCGTCGAATCGCCCGGCTTCGCGACGCGCCGCACGATCAAGAAGACGCCCGGCGGCGGCATCGTCGCGGGCCTCATCCTGCTCGTTATCGGCGGCATCTTCGGCGGCGTCGGCGGGTTCTTCGGCTACAAATCGATCCGGTTTGAGTTGCAAGGGAAGCAAGTCGAAGGAAAGGTCGTGCGCATGATCCACGGCGGCGGCAAGAGCAAAGGCTCGAAGCCGGTCGTCGCTTATCAGGTCGACGGCAAAACGCACGAGATCGAGGGTTCGATCAGCAGCAGCCCGCCGGCGTACAAGCAAGGCGACAAGGCGACCGTGTATTACAACCCGGCCGATCCGAGCGACGCCCAGATCGGCGGCTTCGTCGAGCGTTGGCTTTTTCCGACGATCTTCGGCGGCATCGGCGGCATCGTGTTCATCGTCGGCATGGCGATGTTTTTCGGCGGGCTGCTCCGCAAGCTGTTCGGCTCGCCGCTGAACACGGCCGATTTGGAAGGGTCCCGGTTTACCGTCGGTTAGCCTTGATGGGGACCGGGCGATGGTTCGAGCGGCGTCGATTTGAGTGTTCTTACGGGTGGCTGGGGCAAAGCGCAGCGGTGCCCCAGTTCGAGCGGCGCGTAACCCGCACTTTTCTTGGCGCGTTGCGGCAGGCGACTTAGACTGAACTGGTTCGCCCAGCCGCAGATTTTCCGCCGTGCGTCGCTCGCCGGCCGTGCCCCGCTCACCGCTTGCCGGTCCCGCCCATGCCGATTCGTTTCGTCCTGTTAGCGCTTGTCTGCGTCTTGGTGTGCGCCGCAGGCGACGAGCCTTCAACGTGGGCCGCCGAACCGGTGAAGCCGGCGGCCGTCGACTACCAGCGCGACGTGCAACCGATCCTTACGAAGTACTGCGTCGCTTGCCACGGAGCAAAGAAAGCCGAATCCGACCTACGGCTCGATAGTGGCGCGGCGCTGAAGGCCGGCGGCTACAGCGGCTCGCCGGTCGTTGCTCACAAGAGCGCCGAGAGCATTCTCATTCAAGTGGTGACGGGCAAAGGTGATCTCTCGTCCATGCCGCCGAAGGGAGACAAGCTCTCGGCCGCGGAAGTCGCCGTGTTGGCTCGCTGGATCGATGCCGGAGCGCCCTTGCCGCAAACGATTACCGACGCTCCGAATAGCGTAAGCGGCAAGCTCGCAATCGATCCCAAGAAAGCCGATCATTGGGCTTACAAACCGATCAAAGTCACCGCGCCGCCGGCCGTGAAAAACGCGGCCTGGGTTCGCAACCCGATCGACGGCTACATCCTCGCGAAGCTCGAAGCGGCCGGCCTCGCGCCGTCGCCCGAAGCCGACAAAGCCGTGCTGATTCGCCGCTTGTATCTCGACCTCGTGGGCCTGCCGCCGTCGCCCGCCGAGGTCGACGAATTTCTGTTCGACAACAAACCGGGCGCTTACGAACGCTTAGTCGATCGGCTCCTCGCGTCGCCTCACTTCGGCGAACGTTGGGGACGCCACTGGCTCGATGCGGCCCGCTATGCGGACAGTAACGGCTACACGATCGATTCCGGTCGCACGATCTGGAAGTATCGCGATTGGGTCATCGACGCGTTCAACGCCGACATGCCGTTCGACCGGTTCACGATCGAGCCGATCGCGGGCGACATGCTCCCCGGCGCGACCCAGGATCAAGAGATTGCCACCGGCTTTCATCGCAACACGCTCGTCAACGAGGAAGGCGGTACCGACAAGGAGCAATTCCGCGTGGAGGCGGTCGTCGATCGGGTCAGCACCGTCGGCACGGTCTGGCTCGGGCTCACCGTCGCTTGTGCCCGTTGTCACGATCATAAATACGACGCGATTTCGCAGCGCGAGTTCTATCAGCTGTTTGCGCTACTCAATAATTGTGCGGAGCCGTCGTTGACGTTTCCCACGGAACATCAGTCAAAAGAAGAACCGGCGCTGCAGGCCGAGATCGCGCAAGTGAAGAAGCGGCTGGCCGAAGTCGAAACCAATCGCGAATCAACAGCGAACGAGCTGGAACGCTGGCATCGTGAACTGGCCAGCGGCATCGACCGTGTCTCCGAAGCGCGTGAGCGCGCGGAAGTCGTGCGCACGGAAGTACCGACGTTTGAAGACAAACTGAAGGAAGCGGCAGCGGCCACGCGCACGATCGAGAATCGCAAGGACCG
>JAFLCO010000487.1 GCA_017303535.1 Planctomycetota bacterium | reverse complement strand
CGTAGCCAAGCGGTGGATGTTCGCGGCCAGGGCTCGAGCGCTCGGAGCTGGTTCTTGATCTCCGCGGCCGTGCGGTTCCAGTCGACCTCGCCGTCGGTCTTGCGTAGCCGACGGGCCCCGGTCGCCAAGCTCGGGTCTTGCGGCAACCTTTCGATCACGCCGGCCGCCAACCTGTCGACGACTTCCATTACCAGCGGGCCGCCGAGTTCACACAGCCGGCGTTCTAGTTCGACGGCGTTCTCCTCCGGATCGATCGGCGTGCGGGCCTGCGCCAAGCTCGCGCCGGCGTCGACCTTCGACGACATCTGAATCACCGTCACGCCGGTCTCAGTGTCTCCCTTGTAGATTGCCCAATTGATCGGTGCCGCACCGCGATACTTCGGCAACAGCGAGCCATGCAAATTGATGCCGCCGAGCCGAGCGACATCAAGTGTTTCGTTCGCCAGAATCTGACCGTAATCGGCCACGAGAAACAGGTCCGGCTCGAAAGCTTTTAAGGCGGCCCGAGCCTCGTCGGTATTGATGCTCTCCGGATCAAGAATCGGCAAGCCGTGCTCCAGCGCCACGGCTCGCATCGGACTCGGCGGTGCAGGCTTGTTGCCGCGACCGACCCGCGCCGGCTGCGTGACGAGCGCCAAGACGGGATGCCGCGAAGCGAGCGCTGCCTGAAACATCGGGACGGCAAACGGCCCGGTTCCCATGACGATGATGCGTAGCGGATTGGTCACGATGTTCTCGCGTTTGTTGCCGACACAGCCCCCTCACCCCCGGCCCCTCTCCCACAAGGGGCGAGGGGAGCCAAACCGGTGAGGTGCCTTACGCCCGTAGTTTTTCGAGTTCGGCCAGGTGCGCGAAAATCTTCGCGTCGGCGGGAATCTCGCCGAGTTCACGGCGGCGTTCGAACTCGTCGCGAAATTCCTCCAAATGGTCGCGCACGTCCATTAGCGCCGTTTGGCTAATGCGATCGATGAACATCACGCCGTCCAAATGGTCGTTCTCGTGCTGGATGATTCGGGCAAAAAGTCCGCTGACGTCGGCCTCGACGGCCTGACCGGCCAAGTTATACGCCGACACATGAATATCGGTCGGCCGTCGCACCGGCGCATAAAGCTTCGGCAAGCTCAGGCACCCCTCTTCTTTCTCTTCCGTTCCCTTCGCTTTGCTGATCACCGGGTTGATGAACACGTGCTCTTGTTCCGGCTTGCCCGGGTCGCCCGATTCGTTCATCACGAACACCCGGTACGGGAGCCCCACCTGCGGGCCGGCCAGCCCGATGCCGTCGTGTTGATACATCAGATCGAACATTTCGCGGATCATCGAGCGCAGCTCGGCATCCACGCGCTTCAGCACCTTGGCCGGACGGAGCAAGACGGGATGGGGATAATGCAAAACGCGCAGCACGAGCAAGCTCCGAGGCATCGGGGGAAACCGGCGATTATAGAAGGCCTGAGCGTTTCGCAGTAGGCGACCGGCGGCAATGACTCTCCGTCGAAACGTCGAGACGGCGCAAGTTTTCGTCACTAGGCCCGTGGCGTCCACCGCTCGTTGCTGCAATTGACTCCGCTTTGCGCAGGCTCCTAGAATTGCGCGCTCGGGCGTCGTCAGTCGCCGATCTAATCGCTTGTGCTGCTTTGAGTTCCGGAGTTTTGTGTTGTCGCCGTCGCAGCCAGCCGCCGTGCCCGCAGCCGGTACCGTCAACACGGTTCCGCCGCGCGATCGCTACTGGCTCGTGCTCCTGGAAACTTGGGGGCTCTCGCTGTTGTTTCACATCGGCCTGATCGTCGCACTCGGGCTCACTTGGAAAGCCACGGCCCGGCCGGCCGGCGAGTCGCCTGAAATCTTGCGAACCGTTGAACTCGTCGCCAAGCGCGAGTCGGCCGAGGGACCGGTGTACGTCGATCAAGCGGCGGCTGAAGCCCAAGCGGAATCGGCGGCCACGGCGAGCGACCCGACCGCTGAAGCCCGAGCCCTCTTCGGCGGCGGCGGCGGTGCGGCGCCGAGTCCGATCGATATCAGCGGCGCTTTGCCTAAAGCCGGCGAAATCGCAGGGCTCGGCCTCGGCAGCGGCCCGCCGATGCTGGGCGGCAGCGGCCTGCTCGACGGTCCCGCCGGCAAGACCGGCATCAGCGGAGGCCGCGGCCGCACCAAGGTTTACGGCCTCCAAGGCGAAGGCTTTAAGTTCGTCTATGTCTTCGATCGCTCCGGCAGCATGGGGGGCTCCGGCAATCGGGCCTTGAATTCGGCAAAGCGTGAGTTGCTGCGCAGCGTGAGCGATCTTGGCGAGACGCACCAGTTTCAGATCATCTTCTACAACGAGCAGCCGACCATCATGCGGCTTGGCCCGTCGTCGCAACTCGTGTTTGGGACCGACGACAACAAGCGGCAGGCCCAGGCGTTCGTTAATTCGATCGCGGCCGACGGCGCCACGCAGCACGAGCCTGCTATCCGTCTGGCGATGCAACTCTCGCCCGACGTCGTGTTCTTTCTCACCGACGCCGACCAGCCGGAGCTTTCGCGAGCCCAACTCGATCGCATCGCCAAGATGAACCAAGGGCGGGCCGTGATCAACACGATCGAGTTCGGCCTTGGTCCGAAGATTCGCAAGGAAAACTTTCTCGATCGGCTGGCGCACGAGAACGGCGGACAAAGCGTGTACGTGGACATCAGCCGCCAATGATTTTACGCGCGAGATACTCATCGTTGATCGGCCTCGTCGTTTGGTGCTGCGCCGTCGTTGCGCAGGCTCAGAATTCGTCGACATCGGCAACGGCCGTCGATACGGTCGTTCTCGCACCTAAGGCCGACGGCGCAGGCCGCATCGTCGTGACGGGACGCGTCGTCGACTACACCGGCACGTCGCTGGTGCTTGAAGCCTCGGGGCAGAAGCAAACGATTCCCGGCAAGCAAGTCGTGGAAGTTCGCAGCACTTGGACCGCGGAACAAACGGCCGGCGACGACCTTTGGCGACTTCGCGACTATGCGGCGGCACAGGCCAAATATGCCGCGGCTTTGTCGACCGAGCAGCGACCTTGGGTTCAGCGCCTCCTGCGAAGCAAACTCGTCGCCACCTTGCGCGAACAAGACCGGTGGGAACTGGCGGCCGAAGAATTCCTGCGAATGGTCACGGCCGATCCGCAGACGCCGTACTTCGCCGTGATCCCGCTCCCCTGGACCGCCAAGGCGCCGTCGCCCTCGCTCGAAGCGAAGGCCCGCAGTTGGGCGACGTCCGGGAGTTCCAACGCCGCGGCCTTGCTCGGAGCGAGCTTCTTGCTGTCGTCGGCCGATCGCACTTCGGCCCTGAAGCGACTTCGCGAACTCGCGCTCGACGGCGACCCGCGCATCGCACTGTTGGCGGAAGCCCAACTGTGGCGCAATGCGGCCGTAACGGCTGATGCCAACATGGTCGACGGCTGGGAGCGCACGCTCGACAAACTGCCGGAGCCACTCAGGGCCGGGCCGACGCTCGTCGTCGGCCGAGCTTGGGCTCAGCGCGGTGAACCGGAGCGGGCGGCGTTGCTCCTGCTGCGCGTGCCGATCTTGCACGACGACCATCATCGCTTGGCCGCCGAAGCCTTGTGGAGCGGCGGGCAGATGCTGGAGCGGATGTCGCAAACGGCCGAAGCGGCGACATTGTACCGAGAACTGGTTCGCGATTTTCCCAAGAGCCAAGTCGCCGGTCCGGCCGGTGAGCGCATCAAAGAACTGGCTGCGAAGCCTTAGTCGAGATACATCGAGAGAGCGAGCCCACGGATGGAAGTTCCGCAAGTCGAACCACGCAGGCCGCGACGGCTGCGAACATTGCGCCAGTTTGCGACGCTGGCGATTGCGCTGGGGGCAATGGTCTGGTGCGCCTCGGCCTTCGCGCAAGCCGCCGCTTCGAAAAGCGCCGCGCCCGCCAAAACTCCGCAAGCCGACGGCTTCTTCGACCTCATCAAGGCCGGCGGCTGGGTCGGTCACACGATTCTTGTGCTCTCGGTGGTCGCCGT
>JAFLCO010000486.1 GCA_017303535.1 Planctomycetota bacterium | reverse complement strand
GGGATGGCGGCAGGCGGCGGCATGGTTTGGGCCGTCCGCATCCTCGGCGGTTGGGCGTTTCAAAAAGAAGCGATGGGCTTCGGCGACGTGACGCTCATGGCCATGATCGGGTCCTATCTCGGTTGGCAGCCGACGCTCTTGGTGTTCTTCGCCGCGCCCGTGGCGGCCCTTGTCGTTTACGTGCCGGCTTTGATTTTTCGTCGGCATGAAGAACTGCCGTACGGTCCCTATCTCTGCGTATCGGCGCTGGCCGTGTTGTGGCTGTGGGGGCCGATCTGGAACTGGGCCGAACCGCGATTCGAGGTGGCGTGGATCGTGCCGGCCGTGTTGCTTGTCGGTTTCCCGCTGTACGGCGTGTTGCGAAGTCTCGTGCTGAAGATTCGCGGCGGGGCGGCCTGATTTTACGGCTTCCTAAGCGTTTTAAGCTGCGTGCTAGAGTTGACCATACGAAACTCGGTCAACTTGTCGCCTCTCGCGTATGTCGCCCTATCACGTCACCGTCGATCCGCAGGCCGATGCGGAAGCGGTCCGCCGTCGTCGCTACGGGGTGATCGAAACCTGCGCCGGTCGACTGGAGCGGATCGTGTGGCGGCCGTTTCCGAAAATCGTCACGGCCTTCGGCATCCACCGGCTCGCCCCGTGGCTGCGTCGTCGTCGCCGCGGGAATCGGTGTCGGTTATACTTCAACGAGCCGCGGAGTTGCCCCGGCTTTTTGGCGCTGCGTTACGTCGAGTCGACGTGCGACGCCGATTACGCGACCTTCCGCCGTGCGCTCACCGCGCTGGAAGAAGTCGCCCGCGTGAAGAATTCCGACGCCCTGCTATGCGACGCCGCCAATCAAAAAATCTCCGATCGCTTTCTGGCCCGCCTGGGCTGGGTGCCGCATGCGCCGATGCCCGGCCATCGCAACTTCATCAAGCGCTTGAAGTAGTCGTCGTTGCCTTCGGGGGCGCAGGCGTCGGTCGAGGTCGGCGCGGATGAGCGACGCGGCGCTGGTCGAATTGACTTACGCGGCGGCCGACTTCGAGGCGCCCGCCGAACGCTGGTGCCGGCGGTTCGGCGGGATCGCCATCGCGATCTGCGTGCTGATCGCCTACGCAAATAGCTTTCAAGCGCCGTTCGTGTTCGATGGCGCGAACTATCTGCTGGTCGACGGCGGTGAAACGCCGATTCGCGACATCTCGACGCCCGCCGCGATTCTCAAGCTCTTAGATCACGGCCAAACGCGGGCCCTGGTCTACCTGACGTTTGGAATTGATTATCGCTTGTTCGGTTATGACGTTCGCGGCTGGCATGCCACGAGTACGCTCATCCACATCTGCGCGGCGCTGGCGCTCTACGGCATCGCGCGGCATGGGTTTTCGTCTGCGAGGGCTCGCCCTTATTTCGACGGCGGCGCCGAGCGGATGGCCTTGGCCGTCGCACTGCTCTGGGCCGTGCATCCGCTGAATACGCAAAGCGTCACATATCTCTATCAGCGGCTGGAATCGCTGATGGGGATGTTTTATTTCCTGACGATTTATCTGATGACCCGCTATGCGACGACCGGCCGCCTGCGCTGGGGCGCGGCGTCGGTGCTGGCGTGCACGGCGGGCATGGCGTCGAAAGAAGTCATGGTAACGGCGCCGCTGGTGGTCCTCTGGTACGACCGGGTGTTCTGCGCAGCGAGCTGGGAACAGTTGCTGAAGCGGCGCGGCGCGTTTTACGTGGCGCTCGCCGGCACTTGGGGAATGCTTTACTGGTTGATGTCGCGCACCTGGGGCGTCTATGCGGATGCAGGCATTCTCGACGAGTCGCGCATCACGCCGATGGAGTACGCGCTCACGCAGCCGGGCGTCATCGCTCGCTATATGCGTTTGGCGGTCGTGCCGTATGGTCTGAACATCGACTACGCATGGGTAAAGGCGGTGACTTGGCCGATGGCCGACGATGTCGGCCGAATCGCTTGGTTCCCGACGGAAATTGCCGATGCCGGGGCGCTCTCTCGTTCGCTGGCGATCGTCGGCGGGTGCTTGCTGCTGACGCTCGTCGCCGTGTTTCGAGCCCCGGCCTTGGGGTTCCTCGCAGGCAGTTTCTTCGTCGTGCTCGCGCCGACGTCGAGCATTGCGCCGATCGTCGACTTGTGTTTCGAACACCGTACGTATGTGTCGCTTGCGCCGCTGTCGGCCCTTGTGGCCATCGGCGTGCGTGCCGCTTGGCGGGCCGTTGCCGCGAAGCTGCGGTTTTCGCCGACGATCGCCGGCGCGACGTTGGAGGTTGCCGCGTGGCTGGCCGTCGCCCTGCTAGTCGCCCTTACGCTGGTCCGCAATCACGACTACCGCTCGACCGTCTCGCTCTGGGGCGACGCCGCGACGAAGGCCCCTCGCAATCCTCGAGCCCAATACAACTACGGCGTGTACCTACAGATCGACGGCCAGATCGACAAAGCCATCGTGCAATACGAGCGGGCCATCGTCCTCGACGAAAACTATACCGACGCGTATCTCAACCTGGCCCGCTTGGCCGTCTATCAAGGTCGCAAGAACGACGCCGATCACTACTATCAGAAGTTGCTCGATACGCCACCGCTGCTGGGTTACACGCAGCACCTGGAGGCTTTGTACAATCTGGCCGACTTGCGGCTGAAGAACGACGACCCCGGCATGGCGAAGTACTATGTCGAGCAGATGTTTCTCTACACCGACGGCGTGAGCGCCGAGGGGAAAAAATTTCAGCAGGACGCGCGGACGCTGCAGGTCTCGATCAATGCCGCGATCGAAAAGAAGCAAACGGCTGGTGCGAGCCGTCCGTCCGGCACGCCTCCCGCCGCTTCGACGCCTTCCGCGACTCGTTAGCGGGGACTTTCGTCCTACCGCCGCAAGAGCGGCCGCCGGCAGTGACGGTGCGGCCCTTTGGCGTGGTCGCAGGACGCCGGCAGCGTTAGAATTCTCGCCCCGCCGGCACCGCACAGGGAGCTGGGAGCCGAAGTTAGGGCACGGAAGCCATTGGCCAGTTTGAATTGTCGCCGAACTCCAGGGAGGGAGTCGTCGTGAATGGCTCGCTGATTATCGCGCCGCGTCGAAGCCTGATCGCGTTGCTCATGGGCGCCGCCGGCTTGTTTTCGTCGGCCCGCGTCTCGGCCCAGGATCTCGGGCCTGCGCTGCCGGTCGCACCGGCCGGAAACGTCGTTCCTCAATATGTCATTCCTCAGGCCGCTGCTCCGCTGCCCACTGCCGCCACGCCGTCCCCCGCGCCGAGTTCGTCGAGCGGCGACGTCACCGTCGAACAGGTGGAAGCCGCGAAGCATGCCGTTGAAGAAGCTCCGGATCTCGACGAAGCCGCCCGCAAAGCTCTTCTCGAGATCTACCGCAAGGCGCTCGCCGAACTAAAGGAAGCCGCCGATTGGCAGGCCAAAAGCTTCGAATTTGAGACGGCGCGGGCCAACGCTCCACAAGAGTTGCAGGAATGGAAACTCCGCGCGGCGCAACCGGCCGCCGAATTGCCGCCGCCGCCGAAGGATGCCGACGTCGAAACTTTGAAAACCGGCTTGGCCGATGCGGAAGCCGCCCTCAAGGCGGCCCGTGACGAGCAAGCGGCGCTCGACGGCCGGCAGCGGCATCGTTCGCAACGCCGCGAAGAAGTGCGCGGGCAAGACGAAGCGGCGGCCAAGCGGCTGGAAGAGCTTTACGGCGAACTCGGCAGCCTACCGCCGCTCGATCGGGCCGATTTGCAGGCCAAGGCGCGTCGCATGTTGCTCATGACGCGCCGCAAAAGCATCACGGCCGAACGGGCGTCGTATGCCCAGGAGTTGCCGAGCTTTGAGGCCACGCGCGAACTGCTTCGTTTGCAACTCGACGAAGCCGTGCAAGCGGTGAACCGTGCGGAGAAGCAAGTCGCCGTGTGGAAAGAAGCCGTCGACCAATCGGTGCGACTGGCCGCCGAAGCCCGCGCCGAAGAGGCGAAGCGGCAACGCATCACGACCCGCGGTGAACTGGCTCCGTTGGCGCAAGAAAAC
>JAFLCO010000485.1 GCA_017303535.1 Planctomycetota bacterium | reverse complement strand
TCAATCGCCGGTCGACGCAGATTTTCGCCACCGCCTGCATGTTGCTGGAGAAGGCCAATTTCCGGCCGTTGCCGCGCGGCGAGGTCGATAAAGCCGTCAGCGCGGTGAGCCCTTGGGGTTTGAATCTGCAGGTCGATCTCGAAGTGTTCGACCGTTTGGAAGTGTGGGCTCGCGGCGAGAAGGTCGACCATCGCGTGACGCGGGGCGTGTCGTCGCTCTTCCGCGTGCAGCATCATCGCATTCCGCTCTATCAGCGGATCATGATTTTGTTCCGCCCGCACGCGTCGAACTTGAACAACCGCGGGTATCTCGGCGATCGGGTCTATCTGAAGTTGTTCAAGAACATACCCGAGGGAGACATCGACATGGTGCTCCCCGGCACGCACGTGCGGATGACGCTCTTGGACCGCGGCAAGATCGTGTTTCCCGTGGTGTCGGGCATCGTCGTCACGGCGTGGAAAATCATCAAAGGGGCGCTGGTCGTCGCGGCCGTCGGCGTTTACGGGTTACTCGCGTATCTGACGTTGATCATCGGCACGGTCGGGTACGGCTGGCGGTCGTTCTTCGGCTATAAGCGAACGAAAGAGAAGTACCAGCTCAACCTGACGCAGAACTTGTATTACCAGAAGCTCGACGGCGACTGGGGCGCGCTCTTGCGGCTGTGCGACGAGGCCGAAGATCAGGAATACCGCGAAGCGCTCACGGCTTGGTTTCTGCTCTGGCGCCAAGCTCCGCACGACGGCTGGCTGATGGAAGAGCTCGACCGCAGCGCCGAGCGGTTGTTGCAAGCCGAACTCAAACGCGACGTCGACTTCGACGTCGCTGACGCCGTCGACAAGATGATTCGTTGGCGAATGGTCGACGTACAATTCGACGGTCGGCTCACGGCCCGAAAGCCGGAGGACGTTGCGGAATCGCTCCGCGAACATCTTGCAGCGACACCAGGACGATAGCTTGGGTGACACTGGTGGCTCGTCCACCAGTGCCTTTATCGACGTCGTTTTCCAAGCACTGGTGGGCAAGCCACCAGTGGCACCCGTCGTTGTTGTCGAAACTACTTCTTTGGCAATCGTTTTTCGATTTCGCCGGCGACTTGCTTCGCGAGTACGGCCGAGCCTTCGTCGTGGAAGTGGACGTTGACCGGCCGCTGAATCTCGCCCAGCTTCGGCAGGGCGAAGGCGTATAGATCGTCGATCTCCACGCCCTCCTCAGCCATGACCTTGGCCGCCGCGGCGTTGTAGGCTTCCACGTCGGCGTTCTTCCGCATCGGATTGAGTTCGCCTTCCGGCACCGGCGTGGTGCTGCACCAAATAAGCTTGGCATTCGGGGCGCCGGCCTTCATTTGCTTCACGAGTTCGCGGAGGTTCTTCGCGTAGGCGTCGAGTTCGACTTGGCGATGTCCCTCGGGCATGAACTTCAGGTCGTGCAGACCCCAGTTGAAGTGAATGACGTCCCAGCGGCCGTCGCCGAGCCAATCTTTCATATGCTCCAGGCCGTTGGTGGTCGGGCCCCCGTTCATCGGCACCCGCAGCACGTTGGCTTTGCCCTTCAACAACTCGCGGACCGGCAGCGTGTAACCCATCGAGATCGAGTCGCCGATCAAGAGCACGCGCGGCAGGTTCGGATCTTCGGTGACTTTCACCAGCGACGGGCTCGGGGCCCGGCGACGCGGTGCGGCAGGTTTCTCGGCTAGGGCGGGCGCTTGAGCCAACACGGTCGCCGGCTTCGCAACTTGGGCTTTGTCCGTCGGGCGGCCGAACTGCTGGTAGTACAACTCGTGAAACGGATTGATCGCCGGACCTTCGGCCTGTTCGTTCTCGAGCGTGGCCGGAACGATCTCCGCCCACCAGGCGTCGTACGCCTTACGCAATTCGGCGATCACTTCCGGATGCTCGGCCGCGATGTTTTTCGTCTCGCCCGGATCGGCCGACAGATCAAACAGTTCCCACTGCGGCGCGGCGACGGCTTCTCCCGATTTTGCCGCGGCGGCCGCGGCGTTAGGTTGATCGACGTTCGCCAGTGCGACGCGCCAGTCCAGGTCGGGCCGGGTGCGAACTTGCTCGACGACGTCGGTCACGGCCTTCAGCCGCGCTTGATGGTCGGCTCGGATCACGATCGTGAAGTTTTCCGGGCCGGTGATCTTCTTGACGTGCTCGCCGATCATGGCCCGCGGCGTCGACGCTCCGTTCCAAGTCATGCGACCTTCGGAGTCGATCGTGACGACCAGTTCCTGACGCGTGGCGCCTTCCCGCGTGCGCCGCGGAACGCGCGGCTGCAGGCTTTTCAACTGCCCGGGAACAATCCCGAGCGGCGCCGGCTTGGCCGTACTTACCAAGTTCCACTTGCCGCTGCGAACGGAGCAATTCGCGAACTTCGCCAAGTTGGCGTCGCCCCCCTTCGGCCAACGTCCTTGATGCGTGAAGAGCGTACGCTCGGCCCAATCGGCCGTGGGATTCTCGAGCAGCGATACCAGATTTCGCCCCTCCGCTTGCGCCTCGGCCTTGGAGGAAAGCTTCGCTCCGGCGATGTCGGCGAGCGTACGATAGACGTCGATATGCGCGACCGTGCGATCACAATCGGCCGGGCTCAGCGTATTCGGCCAACGCCAGAGCGACATGGCTCGCGTGCCGCCGCGATACGGTGTTCCCTTTTGGCCGCGCATGCCGGCGTTGAAGACCTTCGTGCCGGCCGTGCCGCCGTTGTCGTTCATGAAAACGACGAGCGTCTCGCGCTCGATGCCGAGATCTGCAAGCTTCTTGAGCAGTAGGCCGACGTTGTCGTCGATGTTGGCGATCATGCCGAAGAACTTCGCGACGTCGGCGCTCGGGACCTTGCCGGTGTACCGGGCTTCGTCTTCCGGCCGGGCGTCGAGCGGGCCGTGCGGCGCGTTCGTGGCAATGTAGCAGAAGAACGGTTCCCGTCCGGAAGCAACACTGCTCCCCTCCCCTGCCTTCACCCGCGACTCGATCCACTTCTGCGCTTGAGCAAAGAAAACGTCGGTACAGTAGCCCTTCGTCTTTTCGAACTTGCCGTTGTGCAAAATGGCCGGATCGAAGTAGCGATTGTTCGGAGCGTCGCCGCAGCTGCCGGGATACGTCTGTCCGATGCCGCCGCCGCCGTGAATGAACACCTCGTCGAACCCGCGACGGTTCGGCTGGTACTCGGCCTCGTCGCCGAGGTGCCACTTACCGAAGATGCCGGTCGCGTAACCGGCGGTCTTCAGCGTTTGCGGCAGCGTCACCGTATCGAGCGACATCCGCTCGCGCTCGAGGATCGTATGGGTGACGCCGTTCTTAAACTCATGCCGGCCGGACATCAGCGCCGAACGCGTCGGCGAGCAAGTCGGGCTGACGTGAAAGTCGGTGAACCGCACCCCCTCGGCATGCAGCCGGTCCAAGTTCGGCGTCTTGAGCACAGGGTTACCGTGGGCCGAAAGATCGCCGTAGCCCTGGTCGTCGGTGATGATGAAAACGATATTCGGCCGAGCGCCGGAAATTGGAGCGGCTTCGGCCGATTCCATGGCACCGATCGCGACGAAACCAATCAACACAAAAAGAGCGAATGCGATTCGACGCATGATGATTCTCTCGGAAACGAAGTAGCAAGAATTCCGGCCGGAGCACGCTATCGGCATTCTCCCCGGCCGCACCGGGAAATGCCACGCCCCATTCCGACGCGCGAACACCCGCGATTATCGCCGCAACAAAAAAGCGGCGGCAGCGAAAATTCCGCTGCCGCCGCCTCTGAACATTTCGCGATCGTTCGCCGGAGCGACTAATACTCCGTCTTCTGCTTCACGCCCGGTTGCGGCGTCGGGTACTTGCCCGTCTTATCGGCTTGAATCGGAGCCGGGCCGTCGAGCGTGAGCTTGTCGACCGTCGGGCCGAACTCGTGCTCGCAATTGAGGATGTCGTCCCACGTGATCACGCGACCGGTGTGGGCCGCCATGCGTCCCATCGCCGTTACGAGGCTCGCTTCCGTGCCGCGCTTCGCCTCGTTGTAAGGCTTGTCGCTGCGGATCGC
>JAFLCO010000484.1 GCA_017303535.1 Planctomycetota bacterium | reverse complement strand
CAAAAGCTTGGGAAGCCTCGTCCCGCGCCACGCGGTCATCGCTTCGCCTTACCATATGCGGGGAACAGTTGCAGGCCAGCAACCTCTAACCCGTTCGTGAACACCATCCGAGGGGCGATATAGCGCGCCGAAGTCTTAACGTCGAATCGTAGCTCCGTCGTGTTCCACGTCCCAGACGCCGTTGATGCCGTTCCGTCGATAACGTTCGACTCGTCCTTGTCACCGTAGACCGTCATCGTCGGAGCGGTGCCAGCTATGTAGCGATACAACCGCGGCTTGACGCCGGTCAGATCGACATGCGTATCGCCGTCCCCAATGGGGCCGGTCTGCAATGCCATGATCGTCGGATCGGTGGCAGGCGTTCCATAACTCGGATACATCGCCGCAATCTTCCCTGTGCTGTCCGGACCGATCATGACCGCCGTAGGCGGGTTGTCATCGGACAAGTTCGCGTCGAACGCGATCAAGTCCGATTGCGTACACCGGACAATGGCGGTCGGGTAATCAGAGGACCCCGCTGCGGCGGTAAAGATCGTTGCCCCGAAGATGTACGACCAGCGGTTAGTCTCGACGTTGTAGCAGTAGACGGTCGTGATCTTTGTTTCGCTCGCTGCGCGCATCGCAAACATGACGATGTTCTGCGTCTGATCTACCGATACCTGCGTCTTGCTGAACGTGATACCGCCAGTAGCCCCGGCGATCGTGTCAAACAAGTGATTCGTACATTCGCGCCCAATCCTCCGAACCGCGGTCCCGTCGAACACATAGAACCCTGACCGGTGGAGGAAGTAGTGCATATCGTTGAACACGCCGATGCCATTGGGCGATGAGCACCCAACCTTGTCGCTAATCAGCCGCCACGCCCAAATGATCCCGTTAGACGTGTCTCCAACATATTCGCCAACGTAGATCGAATCGTCCTTGTAGGCGACGACCGAATCGCGTAGCGCCGCCAGCGCCCGGATCGGACCCGGCGTGTCGTACAGCCGCCCGCGGGCGGCCTGCGTCGCCGACGATGCCGTCCAGCTAGTGATGTTCTCCAGCGCGCTGCACGCCCATCCGTCGGGATAGGCCGTGCCATCGTTGTAGTTACCCAGCATCACGAACCCGAGATTCGATGCCACGCACTGCGCTTTCGGCGGCGAACCGCCAAGCGCCGCGAAAGCGCCAGCCGATGACGACTGCGGATTGTCGTACAGGTTGACGGCAATCGTCGTGTCACCAAACTGCGTCCAGCACCAATCCGTCGTGCTAGCCGAGTACGTCGCCGCGCTACGGTTCGTCGCCGTCGTCGTGCTGTCGTACTCGTAAATGCTCTGCTTGTTGAAGATGAAAAACCGCGCCGTCCCGTCCGCCTTCCGCACAATCCCCGATGCCACCGGCTCCGTGCTCGACGTATACGAAGCGATAGGGGTTTCCATCTGCCAGCTCGCCAGACCGCCGCGACGAGTCGGAACGAACCCGCGACAATCCACCAACGCGCCAGGCGCAGCCTCCCAATTGCAATCTAGGTCCGGCTGAAAGATGAGCGGGACGAAGGCCATTACGCGGGAAGAACCGCCATCGCGTTACCGCCCCACCGCGCCCTATACCCCTCTGCGCGAACCGCTGCCAATGCCTCATCGTATCCGGCCTTCCACAACGGCACCCTGGGATCGTCGCCGATGTATGCCGCCGCCGCCAGCAACGAACCGAATAGGTACAGGCTCGGATGGTCCGTCAGAATCCAATTCGTGCTACCCGCCCCGCTGTCGGCGGAAAAGTACGTCACCGACGCGTAGTATTCAATCGTCGCGGTATACGTGCCGTCCGGCGCCGGCCCGAACCGGAAGCCCTCAGTTCCTGTCGCAGTAGAACCGACTAGCGCAACAAACTTCGGCTTACCACTGCCGGTAAACTGCGTCGTAATGCGGTCGTTCGTCATAAACTGCACTTCTTGCTTCGGGCTCGTGTTCAGGTAGATCGACACAAGTTCGAGGAAGTCCGACGGCGCGGCGACGTACTCCGACGAGATAGAGAACGCCGTGTCCCGCTTTTGCAGCCGCAGGTGGCCGCGCAGGTCGCGCATGATCTGCTTATGCGCGAGCGTCACGAAATCGGCAATGGGCGTAGTAAGGTCGGCGCGGCCGAGCCAACTCGCGACGCTCGACTTTAGGTCGCCGTAGTTAACCAACGCCATGCTCTACCTCCTTCGCCGTGACGATCACAAAGAACCCGTCGGGCACCTTTTGGAATACGTGCAACTCGAATCGCTCTAGAATTTTCGGCAACCACCATCCTGGCGGCTCGATGATTAGATGCGCGTTGCGGCCGTCGGCCAGCTTCTTGATCGCCGCCACCGTCGAAACCGAAAACACCCCGACCTGAAGTGTCAACCGCTGCAAATCGTCCAGTACGTTGTCCAGCAAGTGCGGCTCGATGTGCTCAAGCACATCTATGCACGCCACCATCTCGCACGGCTCGGGATCGCTCGCCCAATCCGGGATTGCCGGATCGTAGTGCTGCATTCGGAACGCATGGCCGACCAGTCGATCGCGCATCAAGGTCTGGCCTAGCCGACCCTTGCCGGCGCCGTAGTCCAGCACCTCGGTGACGCCGAAACGGTTAATCGCCTGCGCCACGATCGGCGCGTAGAACTGCGACGCCACTCCGTAATCCTGGTTTCGGTGCAACTCGGTTTGCTGCTTGCGGTAGTCGTCAGAGATCAACCGCGATTGCTTAACGCCTTCCGGGAGGATTAGCGCACTCATGCCGCGGCACACTCCGCGCACGCGGTCCCGCTTACATCCTTACGGAGATGCGCCGCGCGCAACTCCTGAAACGCCGGGGAATTCCAGCCGCCCATGAACGACACTTTGTTAAGGTCGGCCATCAGCAAGCCGCCGTCGAGCCCGTCGCCAAAGCAACACGCCGCAAGCTTTCCGTCGCGGGTAATGTGCCCCTCGGTGAACACCGCCCAACAAGGCAGCGGATCGCGCATTGCGTCCAGCCGGCCGGGGTTCCCCGGCTGCGGCTTCCACCCCGCCGACTTGCTCGCGCCACTCATGCCGTAGAGCGGCAGCCAATAGCGCTGATCGACGTGCGGCCTAACCTCGTCGACAATCCGGCGCATCTTCTCGCCCTGCTCGCCGTCGAACGCGATCGACGACGCATACAGCCCACACTTGAACTTGCCGGCGTCGCGCACAACACGCGCAGCCTTCAGATTCTCAAGCGCCCTCCGGTAGAGCTTTGGCGACACTTGCGCGATTTCCGCAAACTGCGCGTCGTCCGTGAAGTTGAGCGAGAACTTAAGCGAGTCCAGCCCAGCCGCCATGCACGCCTTAACCCGCTCCGGCGTTGCCGATGCGCCATTCGTCGTCAGGAACACGTACGGGAACCCAACCGCCTTAGCCTCGGCAATCGCTTCCGGCAACCACTTGCATGTAAACGATTCGCCGATGTAGAAAACGCCCAATTCCTCGACGCCAGCGTCGCGCATCTCGCGCAGAATCCGCGAGTAGAACGCGCGATCCATTTCGCCATTGTCGGCCCGCAGCGACTGGACGCAAAACGCGCAACGGTAGTTGCAACTCGCCGTTATCTCGATCTTGACCGACCTCGGCGCCGGCAAAACCGTCCCGCGATATCGAGGATCAATCCTCGTGATCGCATCAATCCGTTCCGTGATTCCCATTAGCGTCCGTGGTCGATTGGCGCAATCAAGCGCCGATAGGTCGAATACCACTCGTCCGCGCCCTCCTGAATCCTGAACTCATGGAAGCACGGCGTCCCGACCGTATAGTGATAGAGCTTCGCCGCAGGGTTCGGCTCGTACTCCATCGTCAGATGATTCCACTCCGCCGGCAGATCGCCGATCTGGTCGTCCTTCAACCACTCGAACCGATGCAGATACGAACCTGACGACTTCGCCACAAACTCCGGCGTCAAGATGCGATGCGGAAAGAATCCGCAGTCCCACATGACCACGCTCGACCAATTCTTGCGCGGGTAGTCCTCGTTCTTGTTCCCCAGGTACTTGACCAGGTGCCTAGTCTTGA
>JAFLCO010000483.1 GCA_017303535.1 Planctomycetota bacterium | reverse complement strand
AACGTTACCGAGTCTTCCCAATTACATCGGTAAGCGGTCGACATGACGTTGAACCTTGCAGAGAAGATCGGAATCTAACGGCTCCTCCCTTTTAGAGCGCAACTCGCCCCGCCGAGTTACACTCGTTCTGCAAATCTATTGAGCGCAAGCGGTTGCGAAGCTCAATCGGCGAACTTCGAAAGGCAATGGCCCCTTCCTATGGGGCGGATAACGGCTCGCGTTTTAGAGAGCCGACTACGACGATCTTGACGGCGCGAGAGGTGCCGGTGGCGGCGGAGTTTCTTTCGTCTGCGATTCCGACTTGATCGAATCGTCTCCCTTCTTTCTGCGCTCTTCCTTGACCTTCTCCACCATCTTGAGCACGTGAGCTCTCACCAATTTCCCGATGATGGCTTCCACGTCGATCTTCGCCTCCGATTTGAGTTGCCTCCATTGCTCCTGTTACTCGTCGGTCAGCACGGCCAGGAGTTCCATATCTCGCTTCTTCCGCATGCCCGCAACGGAAGCGAATTTCAGCGGGCCAAGTTCGGCGCTGCCTAGTACAGCTTCCTCAATTCGCGAGTCGTGCTCGGCGACGATGGCGGCGATCTCTTGTTGCTGCTCCGTTGTGAGTTGAAGTTCGGCCAAAATACTTGATTCGGCCAGCGACTTTGCTCCGCGAAATTGCAACACCAGATTTTCGAATGTTGTTGGTTGCTCATCGTCGAGCATGGCTTCCACGTGGGCCACGAATTCCTTCTCCAGTCCGGGCAGCATTTCGATCAACTTGCTCCGCCGCTCCAGCGGAGCAAGTGACTTCAATTCATCGCCCCTGGCGGAAATGTCTTTGGCGACGCCGGCAATCTCCCGGGCCTGCTCCTTAGACAGTCCCAGTGCGTTGCGTACCATTTCGTCCGCAGCCTCGACCAGATCCGCCATTAACATGAGCGGAACGATCGCGGGCACACAGGCCAGATCGGTAATCGGATCGCCCGTCGAGAAGCCGCGCGATTGTTATGCGGACGATACTGCCGATATTGCCGGTGTTGCGACTGCTAAAATAATGGCTACGAGCAGAAAGCTTACGCTGCGGCGCACGCGAATATCGGCCATCACAATTCTACTCATGCGCATGTCAAGGTCGGAGCCGCTCGTTAGTCTAGGGCTGCCGTGAGCGGCAAACAATTGGCCATGGCAGACGACGAAAAGTCGCGGGACCTTGCGTTTTCAGATGTCGGAAATCATTGCTTATCACGAAGCCGGCCATGCCTGGACGGCACTCCTGCACGGCGGCGAAGTGCGGTGCGTAACGATTGACCCCAACCACGACGACGGGCCGCGCCGTGAAGGCGACACGCAGGTCCTTTGGCGCCGATCAAAGATGAGCGAGAAGGAATTTGCCCGCGTCCGCGTGCAAGTAAGCTTGGCGGGACCAGCAGCAGAAATGATCTACACCGGCGAACCGTATCATCCCGGCGTCGTAGCGGAATGGGCCGCCGATTGGCAAGAGGCGTGGCAAGCCGCAGCTTTCCTTCATACCGACGAGCGCCGCCGTATGCGTTATCTTGAGAACGCATCTATCACGCTCTATCGCCGGCTCGAGCAATTAGAACATTGGTCGCCGCTGGCCGCGTTGGCCGATCATCTGCTGGCCCACGAAACTTTGGCGGCCGACCAAGTCGAAGAGATCGTCAGCCCTTGGTTGAGTTGATCGGCCGCCCGATCGCGTTTCAAACGCTTCACTGCGCCGTTCAACTGGCCTTCCGCAAGCCGCCGTCAAGGAGATGACGGACCTTATTTGCGAGGGCGTCGATCGTAAAGGGCTTCTGAAGAAACATGGTCCCTTCGTCGTAGGCGCCCGGCATTACAAGCCGATCGTCCGTGTATCCGCTCAAATACAGCGTCTTTAGCCCCGGCCGGATCGCTTGCAGACTCTCCGCCAACGCTCGGCCGCTCATTTCCGGCATCACGACGTCAGTCACCAGTAAATCGATCTCTCCTTGATGACTTGCCGCGAGTTGGAGCGCTTGCGTACCTCCGGAAGCTTCCAGCAGGTTATAGCCGAACTCTCGCAACATGGTACGCGTCAAAGTGCGAACGGCATCATCGTCTTCGACCAAGAGGATCATTTCGCCGTCGACGCTTGATAAATCGACGTTGGGCAGGAGGGGAGGCAACTCGATCGGTGCGTCGACTTCCGGGAAGAATACTTGAAACACCGTGCCGCGATTCTCATGAGTGTCGACGGCGACGAAGCCGCCGCATTGAGTTGCTACCCCGCCGACCATCGCAAGACCGAGGCCTGTACCCTGGCCGGGCCCTTTAGTGGTGAAAAACGGCTCGAAAATTCTCGATTGTGTTTCGCGCGACATGCCGCAACCAGTGTCCGTCACCTCCAGTACGACGTAGCGTCCCGGCTTAGCTTCGCCGCGATCCACTAGGTCCTCCGCGGCGAGTTCGCGCACCTCTGTGCGGATCGTCAACTTACCTCCCGCCGCCATCGCATCGCGAGCGTTGACTGCGAGGTTCATGACGACTTGATCGAGTTGTATGGGGTCGGCCTTGACGCGAGCGGCGCGAGGCTCCTTGCGGATTTCCAGGCAAATGTGCTCACCTATCAATCGCCCCAACATACGCTCGGCATCGGTAACGACGGCATTGAGATCGACGACTCGCGTTTCCAAGACCTGGCGGCGGCTGAACGTGAGCAATTGCCGCGTCAGCGTCGCGGCGCGAACGCCGGCGTCGTAAATGTCGCCGACGACTGCCTGCCTGGGGTCCGTCGATTGAATCGCATTTAGCAGCATTTCGCTGTTACCGTTGATGACGGTGAGCAAATTGTTGAAGTCGTGGGCGATGCCGCCGGCCAATCGGCCC
Source organism: Planctomycetota bacterium (assembly GCA_017303535.1). Taxonomy (GTDB): domain Bacteria; phylum Planctomycetota; class Planctomycetia; order Pirellulales; family PNKZ01; genus PNKZ01. The sequence continues at coordinate 1,206 of JAFLCO010000483.1, read as the reverse complement.
ACCGCTTCCATTTTCTGCGACTGCGCGAGTTGGGTTTCAAGCTTGCGGCGATTCTCTTCGGCCGACTTACGTTCGGTGACGTTACGCACGATCGTCACGATCTCCGACGAGTCGCAAGGTACCATACGGGCCTCGAAATGCGTGGGCCCGAGTTGCGGCAGTTCCAGGACGTATTCGAACGTGTGCGATCGACGTTCCTCGAGAACGGCCTGTACGTTCTCGAAGTAGCTTGCGCCGATTTCCGGCGGAAGGACTTCTTGCATGCGGCGGCCCAAGAATTCATCGGGCGAGAGATAAAGTTCCTCGGGACGTGATGCGAAGTAGTCGAGGATGTGCCCTTCCCGGTCAAGTCGGAACATCAAATCGGGAATAGCCTGTAGAATCGCTCTCGTTCGAGCTTCGCTACCGCGCAGCATTTCCTCGGCCTGCTTGCGTTGGCTAATGTCGCGACCCTCGGGAATCAAGAGCGCCACTCGGCCATGAGCATCGCGAATCGGCTTGAGCGAAAAGTCAACATGGACCAGCTTGCCGTCCGGACGCGGATGAGTGGCTTCGAATCGCACCATCGCTCCGGCCGCGGCGTTTCGTACCGCTTCACGAAGTCTCTGTCGCATCTCAGCAGAATGTGACCACCACGGGGTTTCCCAAAAGGGTCGGTTGATGACCTCGGCTTGATTTAGGTTGAACGACTCCAGAGCCGTGCGATTGGCTTCGATCAGCGTTCCATCTGTTCGCATCAAGCCGATGAACTGAAACGTCTGGTCGAAAATGCCTCGAAAGCGCTGTTCGCTGGCCGCTAGTTGGTTCCGAGTTTGACGGTGATTACGAGCGATCAAGAGCGCGACGACGCCGACCCAAAGAATGTTGGGAAATGCACCCAATAGAGGTGCGACGTAGATTTGAAAAGTTCGCAGAGATTCCAGCGACAGTATCGTCACTGTGACCATCGCCGCGGTGATGACGAGCGCCGACGAGACTCGATCGCGCCGCCACATTTGCGCGCCGCAGTATATTGAAAAGAACTGTACGACGAAGCCCAGCGCGAGCATGGGCGCAACCCACCAACCGGGAAATCCGGTGACCGGCGTCCTTATGACTTCGCCCCATGGCAATGTGGTCCGATCCAAGGACGTGACGACAGGGTTTAGCCGTTTTATAAACGCTTGCACGACGAACAACGACGCGAAGCCGATTGTAACGATCCAG
>JAFLCO010000482.1 GCA_017303535.1 Planctomycetota bacterium | reverse complement strand
AAGTCGATTTGCATCTTGCTCAGCTTCGGCATCTGGTCGTTGTCTTCGCGCACGCCCGGTTCAAGCTCGGGCACCGCATGGCCGACGCTTTCCTTCTTCGCGGCGGCTTCGGCGGCCAGTTCCTTTTCCATCGTCCGCACGTATGCAGCATGCTCTTCCAGCAACCGCCGGTCTTCGGCGCTCACCGCGGCGGAGATCTTCTTCAAATCTTCCTGCACTTCATCAAGCACGCTGCGCACGTGCTCCTGCTTCTTCGTGTCGCCGTAGAGCTTGTTGAACATCTGATACGGATCGTCGACCGCAGCGATCGGCTTGTTCGGGCCGGCGTAGCTCATGCGGGTCCACGTGTCGGCCCGATCGGGGACCAGCACGCCGTGTTCGAGCGACCCGAACCGCGTGCGCGTGGCGGCGTCGGCTTGCAGGAAGTTCTTCAGTTCCTGATCCATCGAGATGCCGCTCGACCAGCCGGCCGGCGTATCCGAGCCCCCTTGGATGTTGCCGGGGAAGAGTTCGATGCCGGTGAGCAAACAACCCATGCCGCGCATGTGGTTGTCGCCGTCGCCGCGAACCTTGTCGCAGACGCCTTGGAGCACCAACATTTGCTTTTGAAACGGCGCGAGCGGCTGCAAGCTCGTCGGCAGCGTGAACTTTTCGCCTTCGTCTTTGGGCCAAAACGCATCAGGCACGACGCCGTTAGGGCTGAACATCACGACGAGCCGCTGTTTGCGACGTTGCTGGGCCGCAAAGCCGAGGCCCGGCAAGTTCCAAACGAACGGCAACGTCGCGGCGCTCACGCCCAGGCGACGAACGAATTCTCGACGCGTTTGCGGACGACTCATGTTGCATTCCTTAGCATTTAGCAGCGAAGCTCGCCTTCGCGATTCATTCGTCTCTAGAAAACTACTTGCTCGCTACGTTCGACGTCATTGCTTGCGGCAGCGCCGCTTCAGTAGCGATGTCCACCAACAGGTTGCGAATATTGAATTGGCCGACTTGGAACGACTTCGTCAGCCGCTCGGAAGCGTCGGTCCCGTGCGCGCGAATCGGTTGCTTCACGAAGTAATGAAACACTTGGTCGACGAACGCCCGATGGGTTTCGTCGCTGGAGACCAAATACTTCGCCAACTCTTCGGCCCCGCGAAACTTGATCGTTTCGCCGGAGCGTGTGATGTACGTTCCGTCGGTCGCCACCGGTTTGCCTTTCTCGACTTCGCGGAACCGGCCGACGGCGTCGAAGTTTTCGAGGCTGAAGCCGAGCGCATTGATCATCGAGTGGCACGATTGGCACGCCTCGGCTTCGGTCTGCAGCAGCACGCGTTCGCGGGTCGTGAGCGAGGCGTGCAGATCCGGCGCCAGCGGAGCAACGGCTTCCGGCGGCGGACGCAATGACCGGCCCAGAACGCTCCGTGACAAGAACACGCCCCGGTGAATGGGCGAACTGCTCCCCGTGTAAGCCAGCGACGCCAACAAGTACGGGTGCGAGATAATTCCGGCCCGCGCTTCCGACTCAAACTTCACCGGTTGGAAGTCGGAACTTTCCGGGAGCTTCGCGCCGTAGAACTTCGCCAACCGGCCGTTGAGGAACACCGTGTCTTCATTCAACAGCCGGCGGTAATCGTTCTTCTCGCCGCGCACCAAGTCGTCGAGGAACATGTCGAGCGACGTTCGCAGGTCGGACACCATCGCCTCGTCGAACCCGGGAAACTGCTTCGGGTCTTTCGAGACCTCGGTATGCTGATCGACTTTGAGCCATTGCAGGAGGAACTCGCGCTCCTTCGACTGCGTCCGCATATCGCCGACCATTCGCCAGGCTTGCTTCTGCACTTGCTCGCGCGTCTTGAGCTGGTCGCGGGCCGCGGCTTCGAGCAACTGCCGATCGGGAAGCGAATCCCACAGACCGAACGAGAGCCGCGACGCGACGTTATACGGATCGCGGGCATCGCCGACGGCTTCGCGGAACAAAAACCGAGGCGACTTCAACACGGCCAGCACGATGCGCGTGACGGCCGTATCCACGTCTTTGACTTCGGCAAGCTGCCGGTCGACGTAGAGCGATTTCTGTTCGTCGCTGAGCGGCCGACGGAAGGCCCGTTCCGCGAGCTTCACGCAGAATTCGCGAACTTTCTCGCGGCGCTTCGGATCGTCGGGCTTCGAACCGGAGAATTCGTCGAGCTTGCGAACGGTGAACTCCGCGAACTCCAGCGCGGCGGCGGTCGTCGCTTGGTCCCAAGCTTGCGAAATGCTCGCCCCGCGCTCGTAGCCCATGCTGCGATCGTCGGGGGGAAACGGCGTCGTGCAGATGTATTGTTCCGGGAAATTCGCGGGGGCTAAGCAGCGCGCGGGAATGATCTCCAGTGCGTGCTTCGGTTGTTTCCACAGCAGTTCGATCGAAGCGGTCTTCTCGTTCGACTTCTTCGATTTGAAATACTCGAGCCGCAGCGGATAGGCCCGACCGCCGAGCAGGAAGATGCTGCCGCGAAATTCGCGATCGTCGCCGGAGCGCACGCCGGCGTCGATCACCGGATTGCTCCAGGCCGTGTTGACGTGCAGCTTGGCGCCGTTTTCGGTGCGGATGACGAACTCGTAGTCGCCCGTTTCCGGCGCGAAGATCGCGCCGGTCCATTGCACGCAAAACTCTTCGGCTTTGATCTTGTCCTTGAGCGGGCTGCCGTCGCCGAAGTCGAACTTCACGGCCTGATCAACGCGCTCAATCTGCCGCTTCCCTTTATCGGGCCGGCGACTGTCGTAGTACTCGCCTTTCAAGCCACGCTCGGCCGGCCAAGTGTTGTTCCAACGAAAGCTGCCGACCAAATCGGTGAGCACGTTGCGATATTGGCGGACTGTGAGTCGCGAAAGTTCGATGCGGGCCGGCTGATTGCGAGCCTGCGCTATCGGCGAATAGAAGGCGTCGTAGATGTAAGCGGCCACGACATGCGACTGGGCCGCGTCGAGTTGCTCGGGCTCGCCGGCGGGCATCGTCTTGTCGATCAGTGCGGCTAGTTCGGAAATCGGCTTATCGCCCGCCAGCGGCTGAGCGTACTCCGTCGAGACCCCCTGCCCTTTATCACCGTGGCAGCTTGCGCAGAGCCGGGCATAAATCTGAGCCCCGGTTTCGGCGGCCAGGGCTTGTCGACCTGGGGACAATACGAGGGCCGCGATCGCCAGGAACCAGCCGATCGGCACAGCCCTGTGAACGACGGCAAAACGGCGGGAGATGAGTGGTTGCAACGATGTCATCACGCGTAAGTCCGGGCGGTCAGCCCGGCGGCCAAGGCGGGAAGTCGGCGGGGAGGCGGGGTGGGCGAGCGGGAGCTTATCGAGCCGGACTTTGATTCAAGCGGGATTGTATATGGTACGCCGGCCGGGCTTCGGGGGTCAAATCGTGCGCGGCCCTCGCCTGGAGTTCATCGACGATTCGCGGCCGGCGTCGCAAATTATTCCCGTAGAACAGGTTGTGTGGCCCCGAACAGGAGAAAGTGTGACACGGATCCGGCGGTTTCCGGCCCTCATCGTGAGCCGGACGTTTCGGTACCTGCGACAACCGGCCCGATGTCAAAGGCCTGGGCCTGCCAGGGAGCCATATCGAGATAGAGGCCCGGCCCGGTGAGTTCGTCGACCATGCGGTCGTAAACCGCCGGGCTCAGGCCGTCTTTCAAGGCCACGACCCTTGCACCTTGCGCCTCCAACGGCAAGCGCACGCGGGCCTGCGAGGCGTGGTCGGCGAAGTTTACGGCCACGAGCAGTTGTTCGTCGCCCCGTCGCCAGAAGAACGCGATCACCGCCTCATGGCTCCCGTTGCCGTCCCAAGCGGACCGGCTTTCCAACAAGCTCCATGCCCCCTCGCGCACGACCGGCTTCCGCAACACGGCCAAGAGCCGATCATAGAACTCGGCAACGTACGTACAGACTGGCTCGTCGGGCCCGCGCACCAAGTGCGGCGAGATGCGAACCTTGGCCCCTTCGAATTGCCCCTGGTGAAAGAAACGCAGGCCGGGCGAGAGGAACGTCAGCGCCGCCGCGGCCCGATGTTTGTCCGGCTCAAAAACGGCCGCGGTTCGCGGCTCGTCGTG
>JAFLCO010000481.1 GCA_017303535.1 Planctomycetota bacterium | reverse complement strand
GTACTACGATGATTGACGCTCGTGGTCCTGTTTGACGAGCGGATGTCCGACGGTGAACTGGCGACACGGTTATCGCGCCATGCGGCTGTGGTACTCGGTCGACGACGAAACCGGCGTCCCTCCGTACGTGCCGGCTTCCGTGCGCCTGGCCTATCTCCAAACGACGTCCGCCCCGCCGCCGTCGGCCGCGGACATGGTATTCCGGCCGCATCCGTTACGAACTCTGCCGGAATTGCCGATCGTTTGCGATCACGAAACGACTTCCGGCAGGCGGCTCGGCGTGACGTGCGGTTCGTGCGGCAAGTGTTTTCGCTGAGCTCCGCACCGCCCGCTTGGGCACGGTCCGACGTCGCTTAAGCGACTTCTCCCACCAACTCCGTGCCCGCTCGGGTGCGACATTTCATTCTCCGGAGGTAAGTATGCCCGTCTTGTCTCTTCGTGCCGCTCCCGCTCGTGCTTCCGGCGGTTCTGACGCCTCGCGAATCCTTCAGCGCTGGCGGCTGCAGGTCGCCGCCCGCAACGAGCTGGCGGAACGCCGTGGTGCGCGGCAGTTTGCGCTGGTGGGCTATCGGATGCGCGAGGCCCCGGCGGAACGGCTCGTGCCGCTGGAGCGTCTGTTGTACGTGGCGCTGTTCGACGATCGCGACGATCAGGATCGTCTAGTGACGCGACTGGTCGGCGTCCGTGCCCGCTTCGTGGGCGACCAGCTCATCCTCGGCGGACCGGATAACACGCTGTTCGACAAAGACGTTCGTTCGGCTCCCTGTTCCGGCAGCGGCCGTCGCCTCGATCCGCAGGATGCGGAACTCTGCGAGCTGGCTCTCGGCGGGGAACGACACCTCGAACGGGTCCATCGCCATCCGCATTACCCCCGGCGGAACGTCTTGCGCTGGCCCGCATGGTGGTGCGCAGTCGCCGCGGCACCGCCCGATGTCCCGACGCGCCGTCATGGCGGAGATACGTTGATCGCGCTCGAGACGGCGCTTACGTCCTCGTTGTCGATCGGCCGTGTCTTTGCCGATGTCGGCGGCTTACCGAAACGGCAAGTCTTGGCCGGCGCCGACCTGCGGCGGGTGCTTTGCGGGACGGCCGGTGCGGTCACGTTCGACCTCTTTCACACTCGCTTTCGCCGCGCGACCTAGTCGCGCGGTCGCTTATCACTTCCCTCCATTATTCCCAGGAGACCACTCATGAAGATCTTGTTCATCGACGCCACGGGCGCCGGCTTCGCTTCCCCGATCGACGTGGCGGAAGGAACCACGGTCGGCACCTTATTCTTGGAACGCGTCGGCGGCGATCCGAAGGCTTTTCTGATCCGCGTCAATCGCCAAAGCGCGACGATCAACCAGCTCCTCCACGAAGGCGATCGACTGAGCATCACGCCACTGAAGATCGAAGGCGCGGCGGCGTAGGGCTACTACCACGGCCGGTGCGACGACCTAAGCAATCGTTGTACCGGCCTGTCTTCTTGGGAGAGAACCGGCATGAATTGGAATCCTCGACTCTGGCGGACGGCGCGGCGCATCGAAGCCGCCTACCGCCGACACCGCGGTACGCCGCCGCCCTGCGACGCCCCCTGGTACGCTTGGCAAAGGCTCACCGAGACCTGCCGCCTAGCGACCATGGCGAATCTCCGTGGTTGGCGACATGCCCACCGCAGACAACACGAACAACTCGTCCGCGACCTCGACTATTTGCTGGGGGAACTCCGCGCGCTGCGTGGTTCGCTGGAACGGCGGCAGCGGGACAAGTTGCCGCTTGCCGGCGAGCTCTACGCGGAACTCGTCGCGGCGGAGGACGAATTCGGCGGCATCGCCGTCGATGACTTCGAACTTTACGTCACGACGGAGCCGATCACCCTGGAAAGCATCTATCTGGGGCCGTTTGAGATCCGTTTGAATCTAGCACGGCTCGCTGAGTCGGATCCGTATCGCGTCGTCCCCTTGGAACCGCATCCTGCACAGAGCTCCGGCGAGACGACGCACCCGCACGTTCATAACGAGCGGATTTGTCTCGGGGAAGGGAAAGCGGCCGTGACGGCGGCGCTAGCCGAGGGGCGTCTCGCCGACCTGTTTCAGATCATCAACCGCGTGCTGCACACCTACGGCGAAGGTTCGGCGTTCGTCGAACTTGACCGCTGGTACGGCACGCCCTGTCGCGAGTGCGATGCCAGCGTCGACGACGACGACATCTATACCTGTCGTAGTTGCGATAGCGCGCTCTGCGGGGAGTGCGTCCGACTCTGTGACTGCGGCTTCGCCGCCTGCCACGACTGTGCGACGATTTGTTACAGCTGCGAAGAAACGGTCTGTTCCCGGTGTCTGGCGACCTGTCCCGACTGTGAAGAAGAGTTTTGTACGGCGTGTCTGGAAGAGGGAGTGTGTCATGCTTGCCAAGAGATGGAAGAAGAACGAGAAGCCGCCGAAGAGAAGGCCGTTCTCGAAGCGGAGTCCGCCGACGACGACCCCACAACTACGGTTCACGCCGACCGCCTGGGCGAAACTGCTGTATTGGCGCGACCTCGGCACCACCGAAATCGGCGGCTTCGGAATCTCGGCCGACAACGATCCGCTGCTCATTGAAGACGTCCGCCTGGTCCGGCAAGTCTGCTCGGCCGTGACGGTCCAGTTCGACGACGGGGCGGTAGCGGATTTCTTTGACGAGCAGGTCGATCGGGGCTTACCGCCGGAACGTTTCTCGCGGGTGTGGATTCATACCCATCCGGGAAGTTGTCCGCGCCCCAGCGCCGTGGATGAATCGACCTTCGCTCGGGTCTTCGGCTCGTTCCACTGGAGCGTGATGTTCATTCTCGCCCGCGGCGGCGCGAGCTACGCCCGGTTGCAATATCGCATCGGTCCCGGCGGGGCGTGGGAAATACCCGTCGCGATCGAGTATGGGGAACCGTTTCCGGCGACCGACCACATCGCATGGCGCCGGGATTATGAATCTTTCGTCGAGGCGGAGCCGGAATGGCACTTCGACGACGGCTTTGATGTTCGCCAGCCGCCCGACGACTGGCCGTTTGACATTCACCATTGGGAGGAAATGTACGATGGGGCTGTTGGTCTTCGATCGCTTCGATCGGCAGAGCGGCTTGGTGCCGACGGACAGCTTACAGAACACTTGGGCGACGGTGATCGGCGTCGGCTCGATCGGCCGTCAAGTAGCGCTGCAACTGACGGCCTTGGGTGTGCCGAAACTACAACTGATTGATCACGACGAGGTGACGCGCACCAACATCACCAGCCAAGGTTATTTGACGGACGACCTCGGTCGACCGAAGGTGCAAGCCACCGGCGACGCTTGCCACGCACTGGAACATCTTCTGGCCGTCGAAGAAATCTACGATCGCTATCGTCGCGCGCAAGAGACTGGTCCGAACGTGTTCTGTTGCGTCGACAGCATCTCTGCGCGGGCTGCCATCTGGCGTTCCCTGCAAACCCGTTGCGAGTTCTGGGCCGACGGTCGGATGCTAGGCGAGAACATTCGCGTACTCGCCGCCGATGCCGGTCATGGTCGCGACCATTACCCGACGACGCTCTTTGCCCCAGGGGAAGCGCAAGCCGGGAGTTGCACTTCCCGCAGCACGATCTATGCCGCGAATCTCGCTGCGGCGCTCATGGTCCATCAGTTCGTCCGGCATTTACGCGGGGATCCGCTCGATCCCGATGCCGCCTTCAATCTCGCTGCCGGCGAATACGTCGTGTTACCGGTCGTCGCCTAAGCGTTGACCGATCTGGGAATCGATCGATCTTCGGGCTGTCGCATCCTCCGGGGTGCGACGGCCCATTCTTTTTGTGAAAGGAACGTTCGATGAGTCCTTTTGAACTGGAACGGGCCGTCGCGCAAGCGACCGGCGAATCGCGTCGGGAGATCCGGCGTCGCGGTTTTCAACCGTTGGTGCCGGACTGCGAACCCGACGGCGAAGTCGAAAACGTAACCGTCGTCGATTGGGATCGTGCGCCTGATGTATCCGAATCGATCCGCTAACGCGGACCGACTCGGGAAACTTTGCTGGCAATGTTGCAAGACCGTGGCCGTTTGGTCGGCCATCGTACCTAGGGGTTAAGTC
>JAFLCO010000480.1 GCA_017303535.1 Planctomycetota bacterium | reverse complement strand
CGTTCTGGCCGGCAAGCACGTCCCCCTCGTCGATCAAGACCGTGCCCTCGCTCGACACGACCCTAGCCGGCAACGGCGGCATCTCTTGATAGATGCGAGTGCCGATCCAGCCCAACACGAGGAACGAAACGCCCATGACCAGCGTGAAAGCAATCCAGAGTCTTCGCATGGCGTCCTCTTAGCTATTTCGCCGATCCCTTCTTCGCTTTGTGGACCAGCGGACAGTCTTCTGTGGAGTTCTTCGCCCGACAGCGCTCGACGATCTTGCCCAGCGACCGCTTCATCTGTTGCAGACTACGAACTTTGGTTTCGATGTCGGTGATCTTTTCCTCGGCCCGCTGACGAATGTGTTGGCAGTTCGAGTGAGCGGACGACAACTCAAGCAATTCCTTGACCTCGGCCAACGTAAAGCCGAGTTCTTTAGCCCGCCTGATATAGTTCAATCGTTCGATCGTAGTATCGTCGTATTGTCGATATCCGGACGGTCGGCGCTGCGGCTTCAGCAACAGGCCTTCCCGCTCGTAGAACCGAATTGTCTCGATTCCGGTTCCTGAGAGTCTGGAAACTTCTCCGATTTTCATAGGCTTCATCGAGTGCGCCCTCGCAAGCAGCGATGGTGAAGTCATCGTACAGCCTGGAGTATACTACAGAGTCAAGAGGGCGGGCTGCGACATATGCCGCATCTTCTCGATTTCGACCACGAGAAGCTGACAATTCGTTACTCCGGCCGCGACTTCCGCTTGGCGGCCCCAGTCTTCTCGAAACGATCGAGCCAGTCGCCGAAACCATGACCGGCGGCGGGCACGAACAGCGAATCGAGCTGAACACGCTGTCGTCGCGCCTAATCGCCCCGGCCGATCCAGGCTTTCCGGCTTACTTGTAAACTGCCACAGGAGCAAACACTCCCTGCCGCATCCGGAGCCGGGATGTTATCGAAACTCAAACGGCTCCAAGGCAATTCGGGTTCGCTGCGGAACGACTTCGCCGGCGGTGCCGGGCCAAAGCCGGCGGATGCCGTGCTTATCTTGAAGAAAAGTGCAAACGGCGTTCACGGTTCCATATTTAGATTGGAACCCTTCGACGTCGCGGTTGGCGAACGGAAACCCGACGAGATGACTTTGACGTTCCGCCGGCGTCTTGCCTCCCGGAATGCTCATCGCCATCGGATCCCAATCGTCGCGGCCGACGATCACCAAATGCTTCTCATCGGCTTTGAGGAGAATCTCCTCCGGGTGCTTAAACTCCCGATCGGTGTCGGGAAAGAGTTCCTTCACGGTGGGTTGCATCCCGATCAAGATCGCGCGCTGCGGGCGCGGCGTCGGTTCCCCTTCGACGACCTGAAACCTCGTCCCATTCATCCGGCCGAAGTTCGGCAGGCAGGTCGTTGGGTCGTAGGGGCGTCCATTGCGTGAACCGCGAGTGCTTGCCCGCCCAAGGAACCGCCACCGTCTTCACGCTGCAGGCCGAACAACGACAACGCGGCACCGCCGCCGTGATTCGCGTATCGAACTGCATCACGTCCAAGTGTCGCCACTTGCGTTCTTCGGCCGTATCGGCCTGCGGACAACTCGCTTGGCACTCCGGACATGTCAGCCGACCGCCCACGTGCTCCCGTGTGATCTCGACCCGCTTCTTTTGCGGCAAAAAGGCGACGTTCGCCACCCGCCACGACTCGTCCAACCCCAACAACCGCCGATCATGTTCCGTGAGTTCGCTCATCCCGCTAAGCTTGGAAATCCCGCTCGGCCCTCGCAGCTAAGCCACGGAAATCCGTGAAGAACTCTTGTATCGAGGCCAAGTTCGTCTGCAGGATACTGGCAAGCAACGACGTGATGCGCTGACAAGCGATGTCGAATTCACGGCCCTGTCGAGGTGGTGTCGCGGACGGCTACGACCTGTTGCCAACGATTGCGCGAGTCGTGAAACAAATCCGGCTTCCCGGACGTATCGGCCGCGATACCGTGATGATGACCGAGAGCGTCGGACTCGCCACTCGGCATATCCTGCCGGTTGCTGTAGCGATAGTGGTTGCAGCAATGATGCTCGTCAGTCTTTTGAGGTCGTCGAGTCAATGACGACGCCTCTGGTTCGCGACGTTGCAATGCCCATATGGACCACCGTCTTTGTCGCGACTTTAGAACCAGCCGGCCAGTCGCCGGTGAATGACTCATCGGATGCAATGTAATCGATCTCGTTGCGACGCCCAACTCGACAACTGCGACGCTCCTCATGTCCGTTCCGGCGGTCTGGCTTACGACTTCCGGCGGTCTCACTGCGAACCGTCCTACTCGCCGCCAACCCGGCCGCGGACCGGCTGTAGCAATGTGTAGTTAAATCCAATGAACCGCCCTCAGTAGACTGCAATCCGACGTGATTCAGGTCCGATGTGCTTTTAGCTGGAAAACGCGTGAATTCCTGACCGACAATCGTCTTCTCAGTCAAACACTCGCACTTATCGTCGGCGAGAATGAAAACGACGTTCGGCTTGGCGGGGTAGGTCGCATGATTGTCGGCGAACACTTGAATTGAAATCAAGGACTGGCATCCCGCAACAACAACAAGTGCGACAATAAACTTCAACAGATGGCGCCCAATCAACGGGCACTTCAAGGAGCCGCTCATACCTGCCTCCGGATTTGCTCTAATTTCCAAGGGAGATGGCCATGTTCCTTGACGCTCCGCGAGCCTCGAATATCGGCCCAATGTGGCTCAAGGTCGAATCAATTGGATAATGCCTTACGGTCGTTTACTTCGATGGAATGTCGCCATCCATTAAGAAGCGCAAGAACGAGCCGTGCTTAGCCGCGAAGCGGCTGAGGCACGTATTCGTACCGACTCCGCCCCATCACAGAGCCGAGCCGCAAAGGACTTGCGCGATCGAGTGTACGCAGCACTTCGTGGCCCAGATGGAAGAGCGACTACGGCCGGAGTCAGAGGGAGCCGGCGTCACCAAGTTCGGTTTAAGAACGCGCAAAGAAAGCCGAGCTACTGAAAACAATAGCTCGGCTTTCAATGGAGGCGGCGGGAATCGAATGGGAATCCCCAATCAAGCAACCGAGATTCTACCAACGACTTACAGCGATTGTCAGCGTCCGCGTCCGTGGATTGTCCGTGCCGCGACGTCTCCGGGTGTCAGTGCGCGTCGCGGCATGACGCTCGCTTGGAGCTACTGATCGCCGCATGGTCCGCCCTGCCGGAGTCCATCAAAGCCGAGGTGGAAGACCTCTGCCTCCAAGTCGCATCGCACGACGTCCCGGATTCCAACTGTCCCGCCCAATAATTTCACGGCTTCCGACGGGCAACGAGTACAGCTCGCAGGCTAATGAATTATATCCCGTCCTCAGCCTTTGCGTGCAAGGGCGCTCTGCCGATCGGCGGCAAGAGGTTCGGTTCGCCGGGTCGTTGCTCTTCGGCGCCGTCGCGCCGGCTCCCGAACCTGCACGCCGATTGCGGCTCGCTTCCTTGACGCGGCTGGCGGGCGGGATGTTTGGCTCACGCCTGCGTGCGAGGCGATTTACTTCTTTCTTCTCTTTTATGGCGACTCAGCCAGATACATCACCGGCAAGCGCAACTCTCCCCTGCAGCGTGTGCGGCATGCCTGTTCTTTCATCCGCTCGCGATGAGCACTTGCACGACGAAGTGCTCTGCAATCAATGCGTGGAGGAAGCGGACGAACCGCAGGAGGAACCATTCGCGGTGTTGACGCCCGACGGCGAGATTTACGCGCGTTGCTGGACGATAGAAGACGCGGACAGCATGGCAAACGCCCTGGAGGAACAAGCCGGCGTCGAGATCGGCTCGATGTACCTCGTCGTCTCGACGCGTGCCACGGACTTGGAGGACTACACCGACCGGAAGTCGGCCGAGCGTTCGACCCTTCGCAACGCGATCGCAAGGGCGATCACTCGCGCCCTAGTCCAGGACGACCGAAGCGACGGCGAAACGCTCGACGAAATGTTCAGCGATCTTTGCGCCGCGCTGCCCGCGAAGCTCGACGATTTTCGCAAGAAGATCACGCACGAGAAGGGAAACCCGGAGGCGTGGCATTGCGAATGCGGCAACGAACCCCATCGAGACGGGTTTTATCCGT
>JAFLCO010000048.1 GCA_017303535.1 Planctomycetota bacterium | reverse complement strand
ACCGATTTCAAAGAAATGCAACGCATGGTCGCCGACATGCAGGCCAAACTCGCGGCGACCGGAAGCATCGCGAAACCAAGCGAAGGTCAGGCGGCCGCCTAGCGCAACGATGACGACGGTCGCCGAACATCGCCGCATCGGGCTTCTTGCCGCTTGGGGACGCTATCCCGTCGTCGTGGCCGAAGCGCTCGTCGCTCAGGGCTTTGAAGTCTACTGCCTCGGCATCAAAGACCACGCCGACGAAGCCGCCCTGCGTCCGTTGTGCCAAGCCTTTCAGTGGAACGGCATTGCCCGCTACGGCTCCTGCATTCGATTCTTAAGAAAGCACGGCGTCACGCGGGCGACGATGGCCGGCAAAATTCATAAGACGACGCTTTATCGTCCCTGGGTCTGGCTCCATCATGTGCCCGACATACGCGCCTTCAAGATGTTCTATAAGAGCTTCGGACTCACTCAAGGAGATCGTCGCGACGACACGTTACTGACGACGATCGTCAACGAATTCGCCAAGGACGGAGTTGAGTTCGCGCCGGCCACGGATTTCGCTCCCGAGCTATTGGTGAAGCACGGGCAACTCGGCCGCCGTGCACCAACGATCCTGGAACGCAAGGACATTGAGTTCGGCTGGCAACTCGCCAAGGAGATGGGGCGGCTCGACATCGGTCAGAGCGTCGTCGTAAAAGGCCGCAACGCGTTGGCCGTCGAAGCCATCGAAGGGACGGATGCTTGTATTCGTCGGGCCGGCGAGCTTTGCCGCTCCGGTCACTTCACCGTCGTGAAAGTCGCCAAACCGCAGCAAGACATGCGGTTCGACGTGCCGACGATCGGCGTCGGCACGCTCCGACAAATGGTTGCGGCCGGCGCGAGCTGCCTGGCGATCGAGGCCCGCAAGACGATCATTATCGACGAAACGGAAGTCATCCGCTTTGCCGATCGCCACGGCTTAGCGATCGTTGCACTGGATTGCGGTGAGCAAGCGATGATCGACGGTGAACGGGCGGCGGCCTAACTTTCGACGTGTAACTTGTACGGCCGGCCGAAGCGAACCATAATCGCGTCGCATCGCCAAGCACCAAGGAGTCGCAGCCGTGGAAGCCTCGTTAAGCCGTAAGTGCGCCGCCGAATTCCTCGGCACTTTTGCCTTGGTCTTTTCCGGCACCGGGGCCGTCGTCGCCAATCTGCAGAGCGGCAGTGTGACGCACGTCGGCATTTCGCTGGTGTTCGGCCTCGTCGTCTTCGCGCTCATCCAAACGTTCGGCGACGTTTCCGGTTGCCATATCAATCCGGCGGTTACGATTGCGTTTGTCGTCGCCCGTCGCTTCGCTGCTGCCGCAGCCATCCCGTACGTAGCCGCTCAATGTCTCGGAGCGGTCGCCGCCAGCGCACTTTTGAGAGTGTTGTTCGAACCCAATTTCGGCACGCTCGGCGCCACGCTCCCCAGCGGCTCGCAGATGCAATCTTGGGTCTACGAGTTCTTGCTGACCGCCGGGCTCATGTACACCGTACTCAGCGTATCCGTCGGCGCGAAAGAAAAGGGTATCACCGCCGGGCTTGCCATCGGCGCAGTCGTGGGGCTTGAAGCCTTGTTCGCGGGCCCGATCTGCGGAGCCTCGATGAACCCGGCCCGGTCGCTGGGCCCGGCGCTTGTCTCGGGACGCGTCGCCGAACTTTGGATATATCTCACGGCACCCGTCGCAGGGGCCATCGCCGCCGTGCCGCTCTGTCGGATTGTTCGCGGCAAAGAGTAGGCACAGCTCAGGTGATGGTGCGTCGCCCCGAGACTTTCGGCAGTCGTAGCGGCAGCGATTGTCGAATTTCGTGAAAGTCCGCCCAAGGGACTTTCGCCCGCGGCTTCAGTCGGGGCGCGATGGCCGTCGAGCCACGGTTGTTTCGCAGATAGTTGACGAATATCCGGCCGACTCACGCAGACTTCGTCATCTTGCTCAAAAACTCTCGTGGTCGTGCCGCGGATAGCGTCTGAGCCACGCCGCAGCAAAACGATTTCACGGCAGGCCATTCCTCACTCGGCTGCAACACGGCGAACAAGAGTCGCTCGCCGTATCACGTCGACAATGAGGAATTCTAGGCTGATGCGCTGCGGAAGTCAGCGATTCATCAAAGGCGCAGTTGGTCTCTAACCGATCAGTCCCGGAATCGGTGTGCCGCCTTCGACGACTTTGATCGGCCTTCCGATCGGCGACATAAATTCCTTGTCGGCGTCGATCCCTAGTGCGGCGTAGATCGATTGGAACAAGTCTTTCTCGCTCCGCGGCGCTTCGACGACGTCTTCCCCGCCCGCGGTCGTTTCGCCTATGACCTGACCACCCTTAACGCCGCATCCGGCGAGTACGGCATTGAAGGCCCGCGGGTAATGGTCGCGACCGCCGCGAGGGTTGATTCGTGGGGTGCGACCGAACTCGCCCATCCAGACGACGAGCGTGTCGTCCAGCATTCCGCGTTGTTCGAGGTCGCGAATGAGCGCCGCGTACGGCCGATCCAATTGTCCGCAAAGCGTGCGAGTGCGATTAAAGTTGTCGTCGTGAGTATCCCAATTGCCGAGGCCGACTTCTACGAAAGTCACACCGGTTTCGATGAGCTTGCGGGCCAACAGGCAGCCCGAGGCGAACTCTCCCTGACCATATGCTTCTGCGACGCTCGTAGGCTCGGCGCTCACGTCGAAAGCCTTCATTTGTTCGCTGGTTATCATTCGCGCCGCCTTTTCATAAAGCTCGCGATGGTCTTCGGCGGCCTGCGCGACGGCCGGATTGTCGACGGCGCCTTCCAAGCGATTGAGCAACCCCAGGCGCCGGCGGTAGCGAGTTTCATCGGTCGTGAGCGCAGTATTGGCGGGCTTTAAACTGCCGCCGCCTTGATTGGCCCCGCCTCCCATGCGGCCTCGGGCTCCTGCGATATCGAACGGGTCGTAGGCCGTTCCCAAGAGTCCGCCGCCGGAGCCGTTCTGAACGCGGCCAATTCGCACAAACGAAGGTAAATCACAAGCCGCGTCGGCGATTTCGTGGGCCGTTACGGAGCCCAGCGCCGGATGGCGGACCGTCGCCGTCGGCACGTAAGAGGTATGCAGCAGGTAGCTGGCCCGTTGATGATTGCCTTCTTTGGTCGATAGAGACCGAATAATCGCGAGCCGATCAGCGACTTTGGCAGTCTCCGGCAAATTCTCAGCGATGCGAATGCCCGCCACGTTCGTATCGATCGCCTTCGTCTCGCCGCCGTTCTCATGGCCAGGCTTGGGATCGAACGTCTCCAATTGGCTCGGCGCCCCTTGCATCCAGAGCAGAATGCACGCTTTGCCGCGTTTGCGAAGTGCCTCAGCCCCCGAGACAATTCCCGATGTCAATCCGGCACCGGCCCCGAGACTTGCAGCACCGGCCAGTGCCGACACGCGCAAGAAGTCGCGGCGATGGGATAGCCGGCCGTCGCGAAGCTGAACTTGAGTTTCACGGTAGTGCGTCATCGACATGGCGGAAATTCCTAGACAGTGGAACAAGTTTCGAGATTGCGCTCGTAGGAAGCGAATTACTCAATCGAGAGTCGGACCGATGAAACACTACTGCCGATGCAGCAATTCCGTCGAATTCACGATCGACCAAAGAATGTCTTCAAAGGCCTCGACGCGTTGCGGAACTTGTTGGACGTGCTCCAGACAAATCGCCATTTCCTTGTCGTTTGGCTCCCGCGCCAAACAGCGGAGATACAACTCAACCACGACGCTTTCGTCGTCGCGATCTTCCGCAAGTAGTCGGCCTAGCGTGGTCGCGGGACTGCGGCCGTTGATGCCGACGGCCAAATTTGGCGAGTTCATTAGCAATAGTGCCTGTGGGATCGATCCCGTAATTTCGTCGCGGCGCGTGCTGGGGTCGTACCCGAACACTTGGGCAAACTGCGCGCGGGGCGAACCTAGCGCAAATCGCTGAGCGTAATCGCCGCCAAGCGTAGGAGTCTGGTCCGGAATGCCCAATGCATTGAGCAAGGCGTCGTAGAGTTGATCGGCCCGGATGCGATGCGTGCAGTTGGCGGCGAAGGAAGCTTCGTCCGGATTGCGTCGCGGTCGGCTCTCGCGCTGGTACGCCTCAGTCGACAAAATCGTCCGATAGAGCCACTTCAAGTCGTAACCTTGCGCGGTGAACTCCTGAGACAGCAGTTCGAGCGTTTCCGGGGCCGAGCATTCGCGGTCGGGGCCGATGTCATCGACCGGCTCATAAAAACCTTCGCCGACCAACTCGGCCCAAATTCGATTGACGACCGACTTGGCGAACCAAGGATTCTTCGGCGAAGTGATCCAACTTGCCAAGGTTTCGCGGCGCTCTTGGTCAGTTTGATTCTCCGGCAACTTTTCGCCGGTCAAAAAGAACACCGGCTGCATCAGCGTGCCGCGAGCCGAGGGATCATTGAGGTCGGGCATGAAATGTTCGATCGGACGAAATCGCGGATTTTTCGCATCGCCGCCACCGAAGCGCGGGCCGAAATCGCGACCGTCGACGGCAAAGCTGCGTTGTCGGCCGTCTTCAATAATTGGCCGCACCACGGTGCGGGGAAAGAACGCCGCCAACTCGTGAAACTGCTCCCGCTTCCAACGGTCGGTCTTATGATCGTGGCACTGGGCACACGAGATTTGCACGCCGCAGAAGATCCGCGATACTTCCGCCGCGACTTCATTCGGGTCGGCCATCTGAGCCATGAAGAGCACGGTCGAGCCTTCCTGCGACACATCGCCGACGGCCGTGATCAACTCCGTGGCGATCGCATCCCACGTCGCATTGACGTTGAGCGCCTCCGCGAAATAGTCGGCGGCGATTTGCTGCATAAGCAAGGCCCGATCTTCGGCCCTACGATAAAGAATGACGTCGCGCCAATAGCGGCCCCAGTTTTGGCCGTAGCGAGGATCGTCGAGCAACTTAGTGACAAGCTTGCCGCGCTTGTCGGTATCCGGATCGAACGCGAAGGCCGTCAACTCCGAAGCGCTTGGCCATTGACCGACGATGTCGAGATACACGCGGCGAGCAAACGCTTCGTCGTCAATTCGCTTCGCCGTATCGGTCGTGCCGATTTCTTGGCGTAGCGATTCGTCGAGCCGTAGGACGAACGACGGCTGCTTCACTGTCGTGGACGCCGCGGCCTCGTTTCGTTCCGCCGCCACAACATGGCTAACCATGCCGGGCCAGATCCACACGCTCGTTGAAACCGCCAAGATCGCAAAGATTGGGCTGAATGACTTCATCAGCGTCGTTCCTTTTTCAGGTCAACGATCCACATCGCTATCTCTAACCCCGCCCACGGCAGAAGGTTTCTTTTCGTCCTTGGCGGAGCGACTCATACATCGCGAATTGTGCGAAAGCGGCTGCATTTTTGCCGATTTTCCTGCGTTGATCGGCCGTCGTTTTTATTGTGCAACTACTTCGGGCGGCATGATGCCCCCGAGACGCTTGCACCCCGCCCGGCGGCTTGCCATGCTGTTGGGCTCCTGCCTTGGTTTCCCGCCCGCATCACACAACCCGGAGTATTTCGGCATGGCACGTCCTCGTAAGGGTCGCTCGCAATCGTCGGCCACGCGTCGTGAGTTTTTGAAAACGTCGGCGGCGATCGGCGCCGGTTACTTTGTCGCCAATAGCTACGCGGCCGAACCTTCCAAAAGCGCCAACGGCCGCGTGCGGCTCGGCTGCATCGGCGTCGGCGGTAAAGGGGGCAGCGACACTGACCAAGCCGCCGAGCTTTGCGACTTAGTCGCCCTTTGCGATTGCGACGAAAACACGCTCAACGGCAAAGCCAAAAAGTTCTCGGCGCAGAAGCCGAAGCTGTTCACCGACTTCCGCAAGATGTTCGACGAAGTCGGCAAGTCGATCGACGCCGTCACGATCAGCACGCCCGATCACACTCACGCTCCCGCCGCGATGCGGGCCATGCGGCAAGGCATCCATTGCTACGTGCAGAAGCCGCTATCGCATACGGTGTTTGAAGCCCGCGTGATGCGCGAGTTGGCGGCCGAGAAGAAGCTGTCGACCCAGATGGGCAACCAGGGGTCGGCCGAGAACGGAATGCGCGAGGCGATCGAAGTACTGCAATCGGGCGCGATCGGTCCGATTCGCGAAGCGCATATCTGGACGAATCGCCCGGTGTGGCTGCAAGCGCCCGACGTCATGGCCCGGCCCGACTATTCGGACGAAATCCCGAAGACCTTGGATTGGGAATCGTTCATTGGCCCGGCGCCGATGCGGCCGTTCGTCGCCGAATACCGCGATGGCCCGGGCGCTTCCGGCAAAGGCAAGAAGAAGGCCGTTTATCATCCGTTCCAATGGCGCGGCTGGTGGGATTACGGAACCGGTGCGCTCGGCGATATGGGCTGCCACACGGCGAATATGGCATTCCGCGCTTTGAAACTCGGCGCTCCGACGTCGATCGAAGCGGTCGCCGGGCATGTGAACAAGGAAACCTGTCCGAGCTTCGCGACCGTGACTTACCAGTTTCCCGCTCGCGGCGACATGCCTGCCTGCAAAGTCGTATGGTACGAAGGCAAGGTGCCCGGCAAAGACGGCCAGCTTACGAAAAACCTGCCGTCGGCCGAATTGCTCCAAGGCGAGAACCCGCCGGGCAGCGGTTCGTTGCTGGTCGGCGATAAGGGGACCCTCTACTCGCCGAACGATTACGGCGCGGCATATGTGCTGATGCCTAAGAAGGAGTTCGTCGGCTACAAAGCGCCGGAAGCGACGTTGCCTCGCAATGGCCGCGGCGATAAGGGAATGAAGGAAGAATGGATCGCCGCGATTCAAGGCGGCCCGGCACCGTTCTCGAACTTTGAAGTGGCCGGTCCGCTGACGGAGTTCATCCTCTTGGGCAATGTCGCCATTCGCACCGGCAAGAAGCTCGAGTGGGATGGTGCCGCCTGCCGCGTGACCAACTGCTCCGAAGCCGAAGAGTTCATCCGCAAAGAGTACCGCAAGGGCTGGGAACTCTAGATTTCAATGGGGAGTGGGGAATGACGGAATGGGGAATGTGCTTGGCACTCCCCATTCCGAATTCCCTATTCGCTTTACTTCTTCGCAAGCTCCGCTTCGATCGCCGCGATTACTTCCGGTTCGTCCGGCCGGGTGCGCGGCTTGAACCGTGCGACGACTTCGCCGTTGCGGCCGATTAGAAACTTCTCGAAGTTCCAGCCGATCGGGCCCGGGAAGGGCGACTTATTGGTCAGGTAGTCATACAGCGGGCAGATGCCGTCGCCTTTGACCACGACCTTCGAGAGCATGTCGAACCCGACGCCGTAGTTCTGTTTGCAAAACGTGGCGATCTCTTCGTTGCTGCCGGGCTCTTGCGATCCGAATTCGTTCGCCGGCACGCCGACGATCGCCAACCCCTTGTCGGCATATTTCGCGTGCAAGGCTTGCAGTTGCTCGTACTGCGGCGTGAGCCCGCACTCGCTGGCGACGTTGACCAGCAGCACGACCTTGCCTTGATACTTGGAAAGCTTCACCGGTTCGCCGGCGAGCGTCTTCATTTCAAAATCGAGAGCGACGGGCACCTTATCGGCTCCTTCAACGTTCGACGAAACCAGGACCGTCGCAACGACGGCGAAAAACATGCGACGCAACATCTTGCCAAACTCCTGAGGTGAGAAAAACCAACTATTGTTGTGTGCCGAACCGAGTCGTCAAACTCTGGCTTGGCTAATTGCTCCACTGCTTGATCCGCTCCAGGCTCAGTCTCGCCGCGGCGTCAAGATTCGCCTCGCCACCGCCGCCTCGTAGCGGCGAGCACATTTCGTAGGCCACGTAGCCGTTGAAGCCCCCTTCCTTGAGCCCGGCGAAGAAGGCCGGGTAGTCGATAAAGCCGTCGCCCAGCGGCACGGCCCGCACCGCGGCCGGTTCCAACTTAGTGTAGTTGACCAAGTGTTGCTGGTAGGCGAAGCGCTCCATCCGCACATAGTCGGCCAGCGTCGTCTGCACCATCCGCGGCGCAAGCCGCTTGGCCGCGGCGTAGAGATCGGCGCCGTGCAGCGCGGGGGACCACGGATCGAACATCGCCTTCAGATTGGGATGATTCACTTCGTCGAGCAGTTCGACATACGCATCAACAGCGACGCCGACGTCGTGATGGTTCTGCAGGCCGACGACCACGCCGAACTCGGCAGCCGCATCGGCCGATTCGCGCAAGGCCGAAACGCACCGATTCCAATCGGTCTGATAGCTTGCCGGCTCAGTGTAGTAGCCGCTGAACACGCGCACGATCTTGGCACCGAGCCCCCGCGCCATGCGGGCAGCTTCGCGCACGTAGGCGACCTGCATTTCCACCAGCGGCACTTCCGGCGATTTATGGCCGACGGTGAAATCTGTGTAAGCGGCGATCGTCGCGATCTCGACGCCCGCCGACGCCGCGGCCTCGCCTATGGTGCGCAGTTGTTCGTCGGTGCGAAAGTCGAGCGGCGACAGGTGCGGCCGTTTCGCACCGATCTCGACGGCCCGATATCCCAACGCGGCGGCCTTGTGCAGAAATTCGACGACGCTCAACCGATGCTGGCCCCAATAGCCGGCGTAACTCACCGAGAAAAGCATCGGAGTCATCATGGCATCACGGGCGAAAAGCGGTGCGAGGAAGGAGAACGCACGCGAAAGGCGGGGCGATCGAGGTCGATTGTAGTCGCGGCCGACCGCTGAGACAAAAACTTCGACGTCGACTTGCGCAACGCCGTTCTAATAAGCCCGGCGCGCTAAGAAGTCGCCGTTAAGCACACCGCCGCTGCTTGCCCCATCGGCGTTTGAGCCAAGACCAAGGCGGCCGGCTTGTCGAGCGGTTGCGTGCGGGCGACGACGTTTACCGGGCAGGTCGGATCGGGTGAGCGGTAATTGAGCGTCGGCGGAATCTGCCGGTGTTGCAATGCGAGTACGGCTGCGACGAAATCCACCGCCGCACCGCCGGAGCCGAGGTTGCCGAAGTAACTCTTCGGCACGGTGACCGGAACGTCGCCGAGCGTCGCACGAATAGCGGCCGCCTCCACCTGATCGGCGGCCCGCGTGCTGCGACCGAAGGCAAAGACGGCGCCGACGTCGCTCGGCGTGAGCCCCGCATCGCGCAAGGCCGCGAGGATCGAATTCTCGACGGCCTGCTGCGTCACGCCTCCGTCGGCGCTGCGTCCAAAGGCGTTTCCGAAACCGGCGCAACAGGCCAGGATCGGCACGCCGCGCCGCTGGGCCGCGGTGCGGCTTTCGAGCACGGCCGAAGCCGCCCCTTCGCCGAAGACTTCGCCGTCGCGCTCGACATCAAACGGCCGCGCCGCCCCGGCAGGATCATCGTTTTGTCGCGACGCCTCGGCGACGGCGTTGCGGACCATTTGCGTCGGTTTGACGCGCGTGCCGGTGCCGCCGGTGAGCATGACGTCGGCCAAACCGCGCTCGATCACCCGCGCAGCCTCGGCTGCCGCCGAAATGCTCGATACCTCGCCGAGCGTGATCGTGTTGTTCGGCCCGCGCGCGTCGAAGTAAATGCCGATGTGGCAAGCCGGCATGTTCGGCAGGTGCTTCAGCATCCAAAGCGGGTAGATCTCACGCTGCGATTCTGCGCCCCAGCGGCCGAAGTCGAAGTCAGCGTCGGTCAAGCAGGCGCGATACGCCGAGGCCGTCTCTTCGGGGTCTGGTTGAATCAAATCGCTGCCGAAAACGACGCCGAAGCGTTCGCCGTCAACGGTGCCCGGCTCGATTTTGGCTTGAATGAGCGCTTGATCCGCGGCGCTGAACGCGAGCTGAATATCCCGCGACATCACCTTCAGGCTCTTCCGCGGCCGCACATACTTCTTGGCCTCGAAATCGACGACTTCGCCGCCGAAACGCACGGGCAGCAGCGACGGGTCGAACAGCGACAACGTGCGCACGCCGCTGCGCGCCGAAGTCAGCGATTCCCAAAACCCGTCGACGCCGATCCCGATCGGACTGACGACGCCGATGCCGGTGACGACCACCTGTTCACGAGTACTCAATGCAACGTTCCCTCAAGGGCCCGGCGACTACACATCGTCGCCGTCCGCGGCATGCGGAAGCTTCCATTGTACTTGAAGCCGCCCCTGCTACGGCAACCCTCGGACGCGGCCGAACAATCGTTATTTCGGGCCCATTCGGACCGCGCCGTCGAGGCGGATGGTTTCGCCGTTTAGCATTGGGTTTACGATGACGTGGCGAACCAACGCGGCGAATTCCTCGGGTTGGCCCAGGCGCTTAGGAAACGGTATTTGCGCGGCGAGCGATTCTTGAACTTCGGCCGACATTCCCGCCACCATCGGCGTGGCGAAAATGCCGGGCGCGATCGTGACGACGCGGATGCCGAACTTGGCCAACTCGCGGGCCGCGGGCAACGTCATGGCGGCCACGCCACCCTTCGACGCGGCGTAAGCGGCCTGTCCGATCTGCCCGTCGAAGGCCGCCACGGACGCCGTGCAGATGACGACGCCGCGTTCGCCGTCGGCGGTCGGATCATTGCCCGACATTTCCGCCGCCGCAAGCCGCAACACGTTGAATGTGCCGAGGAGATTGACGCGGATTACTTTTTCGAAGAGCGCGAAATCGTGCGGGCCGTCGCGTCCGACAAGCCGGGCCGCCGGCGCAATGCCCGCGCAGCAAACGACGCCGCCCAGCGGTGCTCGTGAATTGGCGGTGACGACGGCCTCGCGAACTTTCGCCTCGTCGCAAACGTCGGCTTCGATGAAACTGGCCCTCGCGCCGAGCTTGCCGACCGTTGCTTCAGCGGCCGAGCGACTCAGGTCGACGATGACGACCTGCCCCCCTTGCGCGACGAGCAGTTCCACGCAGGCCAAGCCTAGCCCCGAACCGCCGCCGGTGACGAGAAACGAACGACCTTGGATTTCCATCGTAGCTCTCCGAAACCGGTGACTATTTTTCGGCGGGCGTTACGCGTGTGCCGTCTGCTAGGGTTGATTCGGGGGCCAGCACGACTTGTTCGCCGTCGGCGACGCCTTCGAGAATTTGCACGCGTTCGTCGTTCATGAGGCCGACTTTGACATTGGCCAGCCGAGCGCGGCCGCCGCGGATTGCGTAGGCCTGCCAACTGCCGTCGGGGCCGCGGAACAAGGCCGAGCGGGGAACGACGACGGCGTCGCCGGCTTCGGCCGTGAAGATGCGGACGCGGACGCGGTAGCCGACGCCCAGCGGTTGCGCCGCCTCCAACCGCCGGAGTTCGCCGTCGTCGAGCGCGACGACGACCTTCACGCGCTGCTGCTCGACGCCCAACGAGCTAACTTTCGTAAATCCGGCGGGATAGATCTTGGCGACCTTCCCCTTCGCACCGGCCGGCCCGACCGCGGGGCCGTAGATTTCGACCGCTTGCCCTTCGCGGACGCGGACGACGTCTTGGCTCAAGATGTCGGCCTCGATTTCGAGTTGGCCGAGGTCGCCGATCTTCAGCAGCACCGTTCCGGCGGCCACGCTCCGTTCGTTGGTTTCCAAGCGCTCTAGCACCACGCCGTCGACGGGGCTCGTCATTTGGCCTCGCGTGCGATCGCGCTCGTCGCGCCGCAAGCGGACCTCGGCCTGACGCTTTTCGTTTTCCAACACGGCCACGCTGAGATCCTTGCGGGCCATGTATTGCTCGACGACCGTCGGCACCAGCACCGTGGCGGCCATCATGCTTTGCAGGGCTTTAAGCACCAGTTGATCTTGCCGATAGTCGACGTCGGCCTGGACTTGCTGGACTTCGGCCGAGTTGAGCTGGTCTTCGCTGGCGCTATTGGTTTCGCGGAGGGCACGGATGCGGCCCAGGTTCTTGTTGGCGTAGTTGAGTTTGGCGAGGCCGGCTTCGACGCGGGCTTCGGCTGCGGCCACCGTGGCTTGCATGCTGGCCACGTATTCGAGCGATTGCTTGAGGCCGGTCTTCTCGACGGTCTTGTCGCCGCTTTCCTTGATGGAAGCGTCGAGCCTTGAAATGTTGGCCTGCGCCTCTTGCAGCGTCAGCTCCGTATCAAGCGGCACAACCTGGGCGACGAGTTGGCCCTTCGTCACCTTCGCTCCTTCGGGAAGCGTGATCGGATCGATGCGCCCGTCGTACGGCATGGTGATCAAGTGCGTGAGCGGGAGCCTCGTTTGAGCTTGCTCATCGACGAACTCGCGGATGCTTTCACGCTTGGCCGCCGCCGCTTGAACGACCACGCCCGTGGTAAGCGAGGCGTACGCCAAGCCGCCGACGAGCAGCACGGCGATGGCGACTCCGAGGATCCATTTCATTCGAAGTACTCCAGAACTCACTATTCGCGAGTTTTTAAGGCGTCGAGCCAATCCATTTTATGAATGCTGCGTTGCACGACCAAATGGGCCGCACATCCGAATAACGTGCCTAAGACGATGACGATCAGCCAGACCTGCGTCGGGTTGATGAGCGGGATACGGAACATTTCCGTGTCGTAGGCGACGACTATTCCATAGTTGAGCAAGTACCCGAGCGGGAGGCCGAGCAACGTACCGACCCCGTTGACGAGTACGCTTTCGCGCAGAAACAGATTGCCGATCTGCCAAGGTCCGTATCCGAGTACCCGTAGCGTGGCGACTTCGCGCTGTCGTTCTTGCAGGCTGACGAGCGACGAATTCAAGACGCTGCCGAAGAAGATCACGCCGGCGAACATGACGAGCAGGCCGATGAAGACGTGCTGATTCTTCACCAAGGTCTCTTTGACGTTGCGCACGATGTCGGCACGAGCCGAGACCCCTTGCACGGCGGGAAGTTGTTTGATTTCGCGATACAGGGCATGACGCTGTTCGTCGCCGGGGCGCACTTGCAACTGGACGCCGGTTACCGCGAACTCTTCGTTCATCAGTCGACTGAGAAAATGGATGTCGGCATAGACGCCGATACCGAGGAAGCTGTCGGCGATCTCGGCGACGCGCACACGGTGCGTCTCGCGCAGGCCCTTGGTCGGGCGAATCTCCACGACGTCGCCGGCCTCGACGTGCAGAATCTGCGCCATTTTCTTCGTGAGCAACAGGCCTGACTCGGGGATGCGGAGCGGTCGAGCTTCCGTATCGCGGGGGATCATCAACTTCGCGTCGGGGAGCACGCCGGTGATCGCTCCTTTGCGAGTATGCGATCCGTTGGAGAACGTGCAACTGACGTCGAAGAGCGGCTCAGCCCGATCGACGCAGGGCAAGCGAGCCGCTTCGTCCCAGGCATCGCGACCTTGTTCGTCTTTGAAGGTCAGATCGATGTCGCTGCGCTGGATTAGCTCGAACTGAAAATCGACCATGTAGTTGGTTTCGAAGGCCAGCAGCAGCGCATCGACCGAGAGCGTAGCTCCCATCGCCGCCGCGAAGATGCCGGCCGCGGTACGGAGCCGGCTGCGGAGGACGTTGCGCAGCGCCATTCGCGCCGGAAACGTCAGCCGGTTCCAGAGCGAAGGAATTCGTTCGAGCCAGATCGCGCCGCCGACGGCCGGCGGCTTCGGACGCATGGCGACGGCCGGTTCGAGCTTGAGCACTTGCCTCGCCCCGTGATACGAGCCGAGCATCCCGCAGGCGAGGCCGATGCAGAGAGCTTGCGTCGTGATGTCGGCGTAGAAGCGATTTTCCAGGCTCGGGAACTCGAAGAACGTGTCGTACATCGCGGTCATCCCGCCGGCGAGCCAGTACCCGAGCAAGCAGCCGCCGAGGCCCGACATCGCGCCGACGGCTAAACCGAACTTCAGAAAGTGCCAGAAGATGGCGGCGTTGGAATAGCCCAGGGCTTTAAAGGTGCCGACGACCACGCGTTGCTGCTCCGCGAGGCGCGACATCAGTACGTTGAGCACCAGCGCAGCGACGGCCAGAAAGATGGCGGGGTTGATAATGCCGAAGGCGCGGAGGCCCATGATTTCGTTGCTTAAGAAACGGTTCGACGGTTGATCGCGGAGCGGGACCGTGTTGAGCACGCCGTACGAATCAAGCAGCCGTTCGGCGCGGCGCAAGACGTCGTCGGGCCGCTCGCGCACTTGCGGCGCCAAGCGACCTACGACCTGATTGCACGCGCCTTGCATGTCGAACACTTCTTCGGCGAACGTCTGCTTGATGTAGAACACGCCGAGGCGTTTGGCGTCGGGCACCATGGAGCCGGGGCCGACGAGATACGTGAACTCGCTGGAAATGGCCGTACCGACGACGAACAACTCCTGACGGCGATTGTTAAGCAGGAGATGGATCCACATGCCGGGGTAGACCTTGTTGGCCCGGGCAAAGGCGTCGTTGAGGATGACTTCGTTGTCCCGGCGATCGGTGAAGTAGCCCCCCTGCCGAAGAACAACGTCGTTGATGACGGTCCGTCGCTCGTTGGGCATCGAGATGACGATGCCGTTGATCGGCTCCAGCACGTTTTCGAGATCGACCGTGGCGAGAAATTGAATACGCGGACGAATTTCGACGACGCCCGGCAAAGCACCGACCGCGGTGACGTCGGCCAGCGGGGCTTTCTTGAGATCGACGGTGAAATCGGCCATGCGGCAATCGGCGTAGTACAGACGCTGGGCCGTCATGAGGTTGCGATACGCGGAACCCAGCGCCGCGTACGCCGACACGCCGATGGCCATGATGCTGCCTACCGCAAGCAGCAGAAAACTCGAACTGCGAAGTTCGCGCACGAGTTTTCGATCGAGCACCTTCACCAGGTGATCTCCTCGGGCGGAGCGGGCTCCGGATTATCGTGCACTTCGACAATTTCTCCGGAGCGAAGGCGAATCACGTGGTCGGCCACCTGCGCGATGGCAGCATTGTGCGTGATGATGACCACGGTCTTACCGAGCTTGCGGCAGGCGTCGACCAACAAACGAAGCACGCGTTTGCCGGTGGCGTAATCGAGCGCGCCGGTCGGTTCGTCGCAGAGCAGCAGTTCGGGATTCTTCGCCAGAGCCCGCGCGATGGCCACGCGCTGTTGCTCGCCGCCGGACATCTGTGAGGGGAAGTGATCGGCCCGTTCTTTGAGGCCGACCAAGTCGAGCGCTTCATCGACGTCGAGCGGGTTGCGGCTGATCTCAGTGGAGACCATCACGTTTTCGCGAGCCGTGAGATTGGGGACAAGGTTGTAAAACTGAAAAACAAATCCCACCACCTCACGGCGGTACACGGTGAGTTCGCGCGGCGAGAAACGTGTCATCTCGCGATCGCGATACCAAACACTGCCGTGTGAGGAAGAATCTAGACCGCCGATAATATTGAGCAGCGTGCTCTTGCCCGAGCCGCTGGGGCCGAGAATGGCCAACACTTGGTGATCGTAGATGTTGAGCGTGACCTCACGGAGAACCTGAACGTCGACCTCGCCCATGTGGTAGGTCTTACCGACGTCGGTAAGACGCAGCAGGACGCCGGGCGGCGGCGGTTGGTTTGCCGGCAAAGTCACGATGAGTACTCACGATGGGCGGCCGGCCAAGCGGGCGACGATTGTCGTCGCAACGGATAGGAAAAGTCGGCCGCGACGCCTATGATGACGGCTTTCCGCGACGTCGACCAGAGGCGAGGGACGACGTCGGCAGGAACGAAGTTTTTGCGTCGCCGCGCACCGGATTTTCAGCCATTTCCATGAGCGACGACTTCTCCGACGACGAACCGATGAACGACGACGAATCGCCGAAGCCTGACCATTTGAGTCAGCAGTTTCAGTTTCAACCGGTCAGCGCACGCGTGCCTGAGCGAGTCGCAAAAGGGGTGTTTAGCACGGGAGCGATCGTGCTGCAGGGGCCGGATGAGTTTCTCATCGACTTCATCTTGAAGCTCGCGCACCCGCACCAGATTTCGGCTCGGATCATTCTGCCGATGAGCGTGGTGCCGCGATTCATTGCCGCTCTGGAAGAAAACTTGCGGATCTACGCTCAGACGTTCGGCGACATTCCCCGGATGCCGGTCCCGCAGATGGCGATGGCCGGCGATCCGCCGCCGGATTCCATCGAGGAACTCTACGATCAACTCAAACTGACCGACGATCAATTCGGCGGCTGCTATGCCAATGCCGTGATGATCGGTCATGCCCCGGCCGAGTTTTGCTTCGACTTCATCGCCAACTTGTATCCTAAGTCGGTCGTGGCCTCGCGGGTGTTCATGG
Organism: Planctomycetota bacterium; assembly: GCA_017303535.1. Taxonomy (GTDB): domain Bacteria; phylum Planctomycetota; class Planctomycetia; order Pirellulales; family PNKZ01; genus PNKZ01. Next base: position 11,131 of record JAFLCO010000048.1, on the reverse strand, counting down.
CCGCGCCGCAAGTGCCGGCGCTGTTGGAAGTGTTGCAGCGCACGTGGAAGAAGTTTGAAGAGTCGCAAGGGGGCGAGCCCCCAGCGGAGCCGGACGACGAGTAACTACTGCTTCGCCGCCGAGTGAGACTGCACTTTCGGGTATTGGGCGATCAACGACCGTTATGCGCGCCAAGCGCGGCAGACGATCCCATCGACGACCGAATTGTGACCCGGCACGACGTTTGCATAACCGGCGGGCGCGTCGTCACTGCTCGTTTGCGTCTCCTGTGAGGTGTCATCATGGCAAAGGCCGTCAGCAAGCGTTTCGGTTCCGCGAAGTCGACCGCTTCTCGAAAGTCGCCGGCCACGAAATCGGCCGCCACGAAAGGCTCGGTCGCGAAGAAGCCGGGGAAAAAGCCGGCCAAGAAGAAGTCGCTCGGCATGATGGAAAAAATCGTCGACATGGTCGGCGACGTTCGTAAGAACATGGCCAAACGGCGTAAGGCGCGCCGAGCCAAAATTGCCGACGCTTTTTCGTCGCTCACGGGGCAGTCGAAGGGGACGAAGAAGGCGGCACGTCGGCCCCGCTCGAAGTGAGGCTCTGTCGTGATCGAACGGAGCCGATTGGGCTGCTCTGCCGGCACGCGCGATTGGCCGCCTGCGCGCGTTGCCGGCGCTTTGCGCAAGCCGATTTCTTGAGAATCCTGGGAATCTGTGACGATTCTGCTGCTGACTTGATGTCGCAGTCGATGCGGTTGTCCGTTGCCCCACGCAGCGAGCGGTGTTCACAAAGGCTTGCGCCGCAACACCTTGAACGCCGGGAGCCAAGATGCCCCGCGGGAAAATCCGCATCGGCAATTTCTCCATCCGAGATGCACGAACCGAAGGCATGATGCCGATTGCACTGAATACGGATGGTAGAAACGGACTCTCTCGGGAATCGTCCGCACAGAGGCGGACGTCACGACATGCAACATCGCCCTTCGCACGCCGGCAGACAATCGCCGCCGATCTGGCCATTTCTGCTGTTGCTGATGTTCCTGTTTGCGATGAGCATTACGTCTCCTCGCCACTGGGAAAAGTTTGCGCAACGTGCTCCCCTGGCTCCGCCGTCGCACAAGACGGTGAGCACGAGCGTGGCGACGCCGATCGGCGATGCGTTCTCCGTTCGCGCGAGCAATTCGACTCGGCCGTCGCTCGGGGCCTATGCGGAAACTCATCCGCGTGTGACGGGCAAGTATGCAGGTTTGGCCATTGCGAGCCAAAACGCCGCTTCGACCTACGCCCAGCCGAATCTGAACGCGACATCGACGCCCGCGACCTCCGGGCCTCTACGATTGAGCGGTGTTTCGTCGAGTGCCGTCCCTGTCGCTGCGCCGCCGCTGAAAACTGAACTGAGCGCCGCGCCGACCGTGGTCGCGGAGGTTCCGACGATCGCCGAACCGCCGAAGGCCGCCGTCTTAGCATTGCCGAATCTTGGATCGCCGACCATCAGCGTTCCGAGCGCGATTGTTGCGCCGACGCCGATTGTTCCGCAGGCTGACGTAATATCGTCTAACGCAGATGCGGCCGGACCGGTTGCGACGGCCGGCGTGTTGTCGCAGACTGTTACGCCGCCGCAGGTCGCGGCTCTGCCGAAGATCGAACAACCTGAAATCGCGACGACACCGAAAGTCCAAGAGTATCGGCCGTCACCGACCGGCTTCTTGCTTCACGGCGGACATAAACCGACGACTGCCGAAGCCGCGGGCGAACAACCTCGCGAGCATTTGGTGAACATTCCTTCGCCGGTCGTGAAGCCGCAAGATCAGCGGCCGACGCTCGCTCCGCCGATGACCTCGACGGCGAAGATCGAACCGCGAATCGCCGACCCGGCGACGATCAATCCCGTGCCTTCGACTCCCACGCCGGTCGAAAAGCCCGAAGTTCCGCAAGTCAAGCAACCCGTTGCCGCCGCGCCGTCGGTTAAGCCTGCGAACAACCCTTCGCCGAAGCCGCCCGAACTGGTCGCCGTCCGCACGGCTCCGACGGCGACGCAGAGCCCCAAAGAAAACCTGCCCGCCGCCGCAACGCTCGTGCCTGCGAAACCCGAGGCCGTCGTGCAGGTCCCGCCGACGTACTGGCCGCGGCCGACTGATTTGCTCGATCGCCTGGCAAATCTCCATGAGACGGCGGCAACCCGCGCTTGGGCCGACGAAGTGACGAGACTGCTGGAAGAGCTGACGGCCGTTCAAGACGTAGCATCGCCGAGAACCAACGAAATCTTCCAACAGCTCCGTGCCGCACTAAACAATCCGGCGCTGCTCGACGAACAACGGCTCGACGCCAAGACGAGCCTGCAAGTTCGCCTAACCCGCCACGCGTTGCAACGCCGCCTCGACGTTTGGGAATCGCTCAGCGTCGTCGTCCGCCGCAATGCGACGGAAGCCGTGGCGCAGGCCGACGTCGAAAACTTGGCCGTGTGCTTGGTCGATCTGGAACGCGAAACCGCGGCCGCCGGCGAGACGGGCCGGCAATGGCGTGAATATTTGCAGCTCGACGCACTCGGCGCAGCCGTCCGTAATCCGGGCGTGGAAGATGCGCGGCGCGATTTGGCTCGCCAAATCGTGAGCCGGATGCGACGCGCCGCGGAAACGGACGACCGCAACCAGTTCCTCACCCAAGGGGCATTCGCTCAACTGAATAAGAGTCTGTTGGCGATGTCCGATGCCGAGATCGACGGCCGTGCTCTACTCGAAAGCATCGAGCGTTTTGAAGGGGGCGGTCTTCCCAGCGACGGCCATGCGCTAGCCGAGCAGTGCCGCTTGCTCGATTACTCCTCTGATGCCCAACGGCGGCAACTCGCGACGTGGCTGACGTCGCACTATCGCAACGCCAACATCCGCGTGACAATCTCCGCCGACTTGCTCAATCGGATGTTGCCCGAGAATCTGCGCAAGAACGCTCCGGTCAACGACACCGTGCTCGGCATGCCGACACAAGGCTGGAGCAGCACGCGCACCGGAATCGGAATCGCGTTTCTGCCGAGCACCGACCGGCTCGCGATGCGCATGACGGCCGAAGGCGTGGTCCATGCTCAGACGCAAACATTCAGCGGACCGGTGCGGCTGTTTAGCCACAGCGATTCCAATTTCCGCGCTTTCAAAGATTTCAGCCTTACGCATCGCGGGGTCGAAGTGCTGCCCGCCTCGGCGACGACGTCGAGCCGTTCGCGGCTGCAAGGCATTCGTACCGAATTCGACCACATGCCGATCCTGGGCGGCATCGTCGAATCGATCGCCTTGGACCAGCACGCCGAAAAGCGAGTTCCGGCTCAGCGCGAAGCGGCGGCTAAAGTTTCGTGGCAGGTTGAGCGGGGCCTTGATCAAGAGCTTGATCTGCACTTGCGCACTGCCAACGAAAAGTTGAACAACTATTGCGTCAATCCGCTCTCGAAGCTGGGCCTCGCTCCGGACCTCATCGAGCTGCAATCCAACGAAGCCCGCGCCATCATGCGGGTACGGGTTGCAGGCGACAACCAACTCGCGTCGCATACGCCGCGCCCGCGGGCCTACAGCGACAACGTCGCCAGCGTGCAAGTGCATCAGTCGGCGGTGAACAATATTCTCGAACGGCTCGGCTTCCAAGGCCGCACATTCACGGCCGCCGAGTTGTACCAATTTGCCGTCGCGGAACTCTATGTGCCCGACGTCGTCGACCCGGCGCAGATTCCCAACGACATTGAAGTCAAGTTCGCGAAGGTCGACCCGATCTCGATTCACTGCGCCAATGGCCACATCGAGTTGCGGCTGGCGATTGAAGAACTACGCCGCGGTTCGAAAACGTGGCGTGATTTCGTGGTTCGCACGGAATTCAAAACCGCCGTCGTCGACGGCGCGACGTGCTTCGTGCGCGACGGCATGATCCATCTCAGCGGTAACAAGCTCAGCACGACCTCGCAGATCGCCCTTCGCACGGTGTTTGCCAAGGTCTTCGCCGATGAAATGTGCTTGCCGCTCTGGCCGGAGAAACTTCGGGCCGACAAGCGGTTTGAAGATCTCGATATCGCCCAGGTCGACATTCGCGACGGCTGGATCGGCATGGCCGTCGGACCGCGACGCGTGCAAACGACGATGGGCTTGCTGCGGCCACGCCGATAAAACGGCGATGAGTGGCTGGGGCATAGCGCAGCGGTGCCCCAGACAGGCGGTGTTGGTTCAAGGGGGGCATGATGTTCGCATCAGCCCCCTGCCGGCCGGCGTGATGTGGCACGCGGAATTTCGCCGATCTTGACCCGATTTCCGAAGTCGGGCTATTCTTCGCGGCCTGCCCGCGCTCTTTGAATCGCCCCGTCTGAAGAAACGGAAGTCTTCTATGGCTACGGTCGCCGACGCCGCACCGAATCTTTTCGCGCGTATCAATCAAGAATTGCGAGCCCGCTCGGTTTGGATTGTGGGCGCCGCATTGCTCGTCGCCGTGCCATGGATGTTCGTCACCACGAGCAAAGTCGGCGAATGGCACGAGTGCTACCTGCCGGCGGCGCGACTCATGCGCGACGGCCAATCCATCGCCGCCCACAGTTCGAACTTCACCTACCCGCCGGCGATGGCGCTGTTCACGATTCCGATGACCTTCGAATCGTTGGCGATATCACGCTTCGTATGGTCGCTGGTGAACGTCACGGCCGTGTTCGCGCTGTTTGTTTCATGCTGGCGGCTTATCGGCGGGCCAAGCCTCGCGAAGCTGCCAAAGACTTGGTCGGCCGTGTTTTTGATCGCGCTGCTGCTTTCCGCACGCTGGATCGTATCGCCGCTGCAACACCTGCAGTTCGACGCGGTGATCGCGGGCGTCCTGGCCCTGGGCTGTTTGGCCGTGGCCTGTGGTCGCGACCTACTCGGCGGTGCGCTCGTCGGGCTAGCTGCGTCGATGAAAGTTACGCCGATGTTGTTCTTGCCGTATCTCGTGTGGCGTGGCCGTTGGAAGGCCGCGGCCGGCCTGATCTTCGTCGCCGTCGGCGTGAACTTCCTGCCCGACTTGCTCTACCCTCAAGCGAGCGGTGGTTCGTATTGCGTCGACTGGTATCGCAAATACCTGGCGACGACGCTCGGCGGCACCACCGGCTCTTGGCACACGGCCGTTCATTTGAATCAATCGCTGGCCGGCTTTTTCAACCGCATGGCAGGCATCTGGACCACCGGTTCGACGCAAGACTTGTCGATCGTTAAGTTCGACGATGCGACGCAGTCCGTCGTCAAACTTCTGAACTACGGCGCCGCGGCGCTATTGCTCGGCATCACGCTGACGGTCGGACGACGTCCATTTCGCGGGCCTTCTGACGCCGCCGATCGAAGTTCAATCGAAGGCCGCCGCGACAGTACCGATCCGCTCTGGGTCGTCGAGTTCGGGATGCTCGCTTGCCTGATGATCTTGCTCAGCCCAATGAGCGGCAAGGCCCATTATGTCGTACTGTTGCTGCCCACGATGGTCACGGTTCGCCGTGCCGTCGAGCGGCCGACCTTCGGCACACGGCTGACGATCGGCATTTTGCTTGTCACCGGCCTGCTCTGTTGCAAAGAGTTCTTGGGTCCCAAACTCGGAGACGAGACGCTGATCTGGGGCCTGCCGACGCTGTACCCTTTGGCGTTGCTCTTGGCCTTATGGAGCCTGCACGCTCACATTCGCCGCGACGCCGCGACGAGAAGCCAACATGGCGAACCGTCCGCCCTATTGAAAGCGGCACCGTTCGCTCGGCGCGCCGCCTAGCTGGAGCAAGCGTCTAACGAACGAACTTGCCGCTCGGCTCTTGAGCGATCGTCTCGCCGGCCGACAACTTACGGCCGATCAGCACGTATTCCTTCGGCTGTTCGTGATGGTTGCGGTCGACGCTAACCGTCGCCACCTGTTCCCAACGAAACGGCAGTTGCCGCGGCAGTTCCGTGGAGTTGATGCAGAAGTATTCCCACGTCCGGCTGACGGAGTCTGCTTCGGCGACCGGATCAGCCCGCTCGATCGTACGACCGTCGACGTCGGCCACGTAGAACGCGAATAAATGGTGAATCGTCGAGAAGCTCACCAAGCGAGCCTCGGATGGAAGCTTCGCGATGGCCCGCTGGACGTCGTGACGAGGATCACCGCTGCGGGCCAACAGCGAGTTGATGATGACGGCCGTGTATGCAATGCCACAAAAGCCGGCGAGTGAAAGCGCGGCCCAATGCGTCGTCGCCGCTGACGGGTTACTCGATCGGGACCACTCGCGGCGACAAATCCAAACCGTCAAAGCCGCTGCAAGTGCGAAGCCGGCGACGACTGCCGGCGATTGCGCGAAGGGATGCTGCGACCAACTAGGTAGTATCGAAACGGCCGCGATAAACAGCGCCGCACCGACGACGACGAGCGACGCCCCTTTCAGATACCGGTACCACACCAAATGCAGCGATCGTTCCTTAGCCCGCACGACGCAAACTTCAACGACCATCGCAACCAATAGCGCCGCGCACGGATACAGCGGCATGTAATATCGCCCGCGAGCATATACGGCGATCAAGAGCGGCAGTAGGCCGATGACCATGGCAATGGCCAAGAACTGCGCCGGACGCCGGAGATCGCCGAGCGCATCGCGGACGGAGCGATGCCCGTAGCCGAACAACAAAACCGACCAAGGCAACATGCAGCCGAGCGCTTCCCAAGGAAACGTAGCCGCGTGGGTAAGCCGTGTAGCAAGCGGAATGGCGATTGCGATATGGCCCGTGGTTTCGGCGAACCAGATCCGCATCGCATCGCGAAAGCCGGCCGTGTAGATCAGCGGCACTTGCCAAATGCAGAGCACGGCGACGAAGCACGCTAGTCCATAGAGATGCTCCCGACGACGCCAGAAGGCGCGATCGAACGCTAGGCAAAAAAGCCACGAGGCACCGAAGAAGTAGACCGGACCTTGCGGACCCTTTGCGAGCCCGGCTAGGGCTGCGAAGCCGTAGCCCACGCACCAAGTAATCCACGGCGCCGCGCCGCGCCGATAGCAAGCCAGCCAACCGACGAGCGACGCGGTGACGAACAGCGTCAGCACGGCCTCACTTTCGGCGTGCCGGCCGAGTTGCAGAACTTGTCCCATCGTGGCGTAAGCGGAGCCGGCGACAAGCGCACCGGTACGCGAGAGCAATCTTCGGCCCAGCACGTAGAGCATCAGCGTCGTGAGCAGCGTCGAAACGAGCGTGGGCAATCGCACGGTGAGCGCGTCGAACTTGCCGGTGATCGTCATCGATAGCGCGATGCACCAGTTGGTCAGCGGCGGCCGATTGGCGAACACCACCCCTTGTTGCCGCGGAGCGATAAAGTCGCCCGATTGCAACATCTCTCGGGCAATGTTACCCCAACGTGATTCTTCCCCTCGCAAACTCAAGGTCGTAGGCCGCGTAAAGTACACGCCGACGACGAGCAGCAACAGCGCCCAGAACTCGTACTCGCGCCACCAACGAAGTCGTTCGCGAGTGGCCGAGATTGCGGAATCGTTGTCCGAGGTCGCCGTCATGCTGATTTATCTCTGCCGATTCCGCAGGCTCGTGCCCGTTTGAGGAGGGGCGAAGTTTGGCAAAACCCGGCGACGGCAGCTAGCCGACTTTGCCGTCGGGCCGGCGCTCGCTCAGGCCGCGCGGCGTCCGGTGGTTTCGACGCGCTGCATCGGCTCGATCGTTTCATCGCCCCGCACGATTCGTAGCGTCGGCTGGATTCGGTCGGCGGGAATCATGATTGCCGTGGCAAGCAACGCTAGCAGGGCAAAGACGTCGATCTTGTAAGACATCAGGGCGATCGCCGCTTCACGACCGACGATGCCGTGCCGCGTAAGCACGATTGCGAGGCCTGCTCCCATCAGAACGACCAAGCGAAGCCGAGAGCGACGATCACCGGCAACCGCGCCACGAGCGACGAGCAGCACGAGCGGCGCGGCGACGACCAAATGCTGCTTCCAACACACGGGGCCCGCCAGAGCGCAAAACAGGCAGATCGTGGCCCATTCCGTCGGTTGCGCGCCGCTTGTCTCGGTCGCCGCCCAGGAGCCGCGAAACTTCCAGGCCAAGGCCAGAGCGAGGGCCAGCATCAGGCCGCGTACGAGCCGATAGGCCGTCTCGTCCGGCAGGTTGCCGAGTTGGGCGAACAGCGGATGTTCGACGTAGAGCGGATGTCCCTTTGGGACAGAAACCAAGAAGCGAGCGATGGCCGCCTGTAAGCTCTGGTTCTGAACCTTCGGCGGTTCGATGCCGATCACTTCGGGATAGGCACTGCGATGGGCGGCGGTGACCTGCGAGCGAGCGAGAAACCTTTGATGGCCGGCATGAGTCGCGTCCCAACCGAGCCACGCGGCCGGCGCCACCAGCCAGACGCCGATCCATGCGACCGTCGCGACCGCAGCGGTGAAGCGGCGCTTCCAAAGGAGATACGGCAAACAGACGAGCGGCACCACCTTGTAAACGGCCGCCGTCGCCAACCAGAAACCTGCCTGGATGGAACGACCGCGATGCAAGGCCCAGCCGCCGGCGGTTAGAAAAAATAGCAAGAACAGTTGCAGCCCGCACTCGTCGAGATCGCGCAGCAGATACGGCAACAAAACGACGCCGGCCGCGGAGAGGGCCGCGAACGTTTGTCCCGAAGTCAAAGCGCGAGTTTCGCCAGCCCATCGATTCCAACGTTGAGCCGACCACGCAAGCAGCAACACCGCGCCGAAATAACTGAGCCCGCGGGCCACATAATTTGGCGGCGCGGCAATCAACGCATTGATCATCACACGCGGCAGCGGGTACCAATCGCCTCCTAAGGCGTACGGCGTTCCGAGCAGAAACTGGCTGCCGAGCTGCCGGTGGAAAACAAAGTCGTTCTCGCGCCGAAAGATCGCGATATACGCTTCTACGAGCAGGATTGCGACCGCGACGCCGATGACGATTCGCCGCCCGTGCATGCTTGCGAGTTCGGCGAAGTTGCTCATAGCATCCGGCGTAGAAAGTGTGACTAAGCGGCGCGACGCGTCGGGCGATCGGTTTCGCGCGGGAGCGGAATCGTCGTACGGCCTGCGTCGGCGGCATCGACGGGCTTCGTCGCTGCGGTCAGAACAAACGTGCCGAACCAACGGCCGAACCCGGTTAACTCCCACACCGCGTCAGCCATGTGGAACGCCCCGAGTAGCGCATTGGCCAACTTCGGAGCGACGGCCCGATAGCGAATCCCGGAGCGGCAACGCTGACGGACGTGGGCGAATCCGGCCGCATCGAACTCGCGCCGCAAGAGTGACGGCGGGAGCGGACTCTCGTTCGGGCTCACGCCGTTACTGGAATACAGCGGGCTCTTCGGCCAGCGCAAGAGGGCCATGGCCGGATTGAGCAAATTCGGATCGAAGGCGAACACCCGGCCGCCGGGCCGCAGCACGCGAAATGCTTCCGTCAGCGCACGTCCGAAATCCGGAATATGGTGCAGCACGCTGCTAAACGCGACGACGTCGAACGATTCGTCGTCAAAATCTAGCTGACACGCGTCAGCCACGCGCCACGACGACTCAGGAAAGCGGCGTTGAGCCTTGGCGACGGCGACGGGCGAAAGATCAATGCCGACGTATTCGCCGACGGTTTCGCAATACACGCGTCGCGATTGGCCTGTTCCCGCTCCCACGTCGAGCAATCGCATCGTCGGACGCGGGACGATCCACGCTTCAAAGGCCTGTTGCAGCACGCCCCAGCCGCGATCGTCGAAGGGATTGAAGTCTCCCTCGCTTTCGACGAAGCGGTCGAAGAAAGCGCGTTCGGCGGCGGCGGAATCGTGAAGCCTTAACATGGGGGGAGCTTCTAGCAAGCTCCGCCCTACGCGTCAATAAATCCTGCGCGACGATGAAAGCCGGCGACGATGATCGAGCGTTGCTAGCTGCGCACCAGCTCGCGGAAACGCTTCATGAGGTCGCGGGTTACCGGGCCCGGCTCGCCGTTGCCGATTGTGCGATTATCAATCTTCACGACCGGAATGACTTCGGCGGCCGTGCCGGTCAGAAACACTTCGTCGGCCACGTACACGTCGTGTCGGGTCAACGGAATCTCGCGAACGGTCAATCCCGCGGCTCGGGCCGCTTCAATCACCGCTTCACGGGTTACGCCTTCGAGAATGCCGGCGTCGATCGGCGGCGTCAGAAGTTCCTTGCGCCGCACCAAGAAAATGTTGTCGCCCGTGCATTCGGCCACTTCCCCCTTGCTGTTGAGCATCAGGGCTTCGATGCAGCCGGCACGCAGACCTTCGATCTTGGCTAGGATGTTGTTCAAGTAGTTGAGGCTCTTGATCCGCGGCGAGAGGGCCGCCGGGTGGTTGCGAATGGTGCTGGCGGTGATGATGTCCAGCCCCTTCTCGTAAAACTCCGGCGGATAAAGCGTGATCTTATCGGCGATGATAATCACCTGCGGATTGCTCGTGCGATTGGGATCGAGCCCGAGGCTGCCGGCACCGCGCGTGACGACGAGGCGAATGTACGCATCGCTCAGGTTGTTGACCTTCAGCGTCTCGTTGACGGCCTTGGTCATCTCTTCGATCGAGATCGGAATCGTCAGCCAAATCGCCTTGGCCGATTCGTACAGCCGGACCAAATGCTCGTGCAAACGAAACACCTTGCCGCCGTAGCTGCGTAGGCCTTCGAAAATGCCGTCGCCGTAGAGCAGGCCGTGATCGTAGACGCTGATCTTGGCGTCGTCTTTGTCGTAGTACTTGCCGGAAATGTAAATCTGCAGAGACATGGGGGGCGTGCCGAAAATCAGGGCGTGCGAAAGTTCGAAAGTCAGTTCAACAGCCCCACATGAATACGTGGGGAAAACGGCGCCGAGCAAAAGCTATTGCTCAACCCGGCCTTGCACTAAGCGTACGATTCGGTCGGCCTGTTCGGCAATGGCCAAGTCGTGCGTAACCATCACCACGGTGAGTTTTTCCCGCACATTGAGGTCGCGCAGAATGTTCAAAATCTCTTGGCCCGTCGCTTGATCCAGGTTTCCGGTCGGTTCGTCGGCCAGCAAGATTCGCGGGCCGGAAACCAAGGCCCGGGCGATCGCCGCCCGTTGCATTTCACCGCCGGAAAGTTCCCGCGGCTTGTGCTTGAGCCGATGCCCCAGGCCGACCATGTCCAAGAGACGCCGGGCCTCGGCTTCATGTTCGCGCCG
>JAFLCO010000479.1 GCA_017303535.1 Planctomycetota bacterium | reverse complement strand
CCAGAACAGGTTGACCATCAGCACGCCGATGCCGCCGCCGGTGGTCCAGCGGCCCGGGTGGGTGAACGTCACGGCGTCGAATTCGACCTGCTCGCGCCAGCGACTATCGGCCGGAGCGTCGATCGGCTCGTCGGTCGAAGTGCGCATCTCGTCCGCTTCGCCGAGCAGTTCCCCCGCCAGACGTCGGCCGAAGCGCACCGGCTTGCGAGTTCTCGAAAGCCGCGGCGGTTTACCTTCTTGCTTTTGCAGTTCGCGCAAACGGGCTTCAAAGAGCGAAGTGAGCATGGTGTGAATTTGCGTCGAGACGGCCCCGCCGAGGCGGATCGGCCTGCCGATCGTGCGGAGTTCCAACGAGCGCGTCACACCCGACTCTTCCCCTTCGCTATTGACGGCCGTGCCGAAGCCGAGCAATTCGTCGAGCGGCAGCTCGACGACGCCGTATTCGAAGATCAATCGGTGCGAAAATCGCGCGCCGCGGGCATCGAGCCGGAGCTTTTCGCGCCCCAGCAGCATGTTGATCAGCACGAGAAACGCGAAGACCCAGCCGACCAAAAACGGCACCGAGAACAAAACGTGCTCAGGCTTCGGATCCTGCGAAACTTTATACAGCAGCAGTGCGCAACCGGCGGACCAGCCGCACAGAAAGAAGGCCATGAACCCGGCGACGCCGAAACTGCCGGTGCGAAACGATACCTCGACCGTGCCGGGCTCGTCGACCAAGCGATAGCCGGGCCCGCTCGGAGCGAGGGAATCGAAGTTGCGCAGCTTCTTTTTCACAGGTCCTGTTTCACGCGTCCTTTTTCACGGGGCGGGTTCCGAGCTTGGCGGACCACTCAGAATACGAAATTCGAGCCATGCCGAGCAGGGCGCGAAATCGCCAGGAATGTTACGCGGCCGCGTTTACGACAGCAGCACCGTGCCGCGGACGCCGACGCCTTGCATGCGGAGCGTCGTGGCAACGACGTCGGCCGCACGAGCTTCCGTAGCGCCGGCTTCGACGAGGAGCAGCACGCCGCCGGTCTGGGCCAAGAGCGCATGTCGCTTGACGGCGGCTTCGGCCGTGAGATAGCCGATCGCCAACACGCCCCGCTTCAACACGGAGCGACGTGCGGCCAGCAGCCTCTCAGCGTCGTTCCAAATTTCGGGCTCGAGCAGTTCGACCGGCACCGTCGTCGCCATCGCCAGCGCGCCGGCCAGTTGTTCAACGTCGATCGCGCCGTTGAATGAAAGTCCGCAACCGACGGCCGTCAACAACGCCGGAGCCGGGAACAATTCTAAAATTCCCGTGGCCGCTTCCGACCAAACAATGCCGCGCAGCGGAGCGACACGCCGCGTGCCGACGGCCGGCTCTTCGACGACGGGGGCTGACACGGGAACCGGTGTCACGTTCACGGGCGGCACGTAGACCGGCCCAAGCGGTTCGGCGACGAGCGTCGACGCCACAACCGGCTGCGGTGCTGCCGGCCGACGAGTTTCCACGATCGGGCGAGCCGAGTAGTCGAGCTTCTCCAGCGCGGACAGCAGCATGCTCATCGCGGTCGCCTCGTCGAACTTCGTCCCGCGTTACTTGCCTTGCCGCAGTCGGGCGAACAGTTGGCGGAATTCTTGCTTGCGCACCGGCGTCGCTTCCGGTTGGTGCGTCGGAACGGGATCGTCTTCCAGAATGATCATGTCGGCATCGCTCGAAGCGCGGCGCGGCGCGATGACGAAATCTTCCGGCTCGACGACGTCGATGACCGGCAGCTCGATACGCGGCGAGCGTTTCGTCGCATTCTCCGGCTGCGGACGCAAGACGGGCCGCTGCGTGGCGGCGGGGGCATCAACGCGTTCGGCCGATTTCTGTGCCGGGCGTTCTTCGAGCGAGGCCTTCAGCGGCCGACGATCCAGCAGTTCCGCGATCGCGCGGCCTTCGGCGCTGTAGACCGACTTGCGAGCGATCCCCTGCCCGCGGTCCGTGGCCAAGTAGCGGTCGACGATCGGCGTGACTTCCACAAAATCTTCGCCGAACGGATCGCGGCGGGTTTCCGTCAACATAATCTCCACCTCGGGTTGCTTCGCAATCACCGGCTCGTAATCGGCTTCCCAATCCGCCAAATGGGATTCCAATTCGGAAAGTTTCTCGTCGGTTTCTTGTTCCACGTTGATCGGCAGCACAGGCAGGTAAGCCGCGAGCGCGTCCTCTTTCCCCGAGTTCTGCGTGGCGTCGATCTCGATCGCGGCGACGTCGGCCATGGGAATCGATTCGCCGAGCGACGATGTTTCCGCGCCGTCGTCCAACAGGCCGAACTCGATGACGCCGTCGTCCGCCGGCGCTGCCGGATCGCTGTAGCCCGGAACTTCGCTCCATGGGGTCGGAAGCTGTTGCAGGTCGGACCACGCTTCTTCGATGCCTTGCGCGTCGACCGGCTTCACTTCGCCGGCGCAGGCCATGACGAGGGCATGATCGCAGATCTGATTCGTCAGTCGCGGAATGCCGTCGCTCGCACTGTAGGCGGCTTGCAAGGCGGCATCGGTAAAGACCGTGGCCGGCTCCACGCCGCAGATCTTCAATTGATGCCGAATCAGGTTTTGCGTTTCCGTCGCGTCGAGCGGTTCCAAATAGCAACGGGCCGTGATCCGCTGCTGCAGCGAGTGCAGCCGCGGCGCCGTCAGGCGCTCTTCCAATGACGGCGCTCCGGCCAGCAACAACCGCACACGCGGCTTGCCTTGCCGCATGAAGTCGGTGATCAGCCGAATTTCTTCCAACAATCGCAGCGGCAGCAGGTGCGCTTCGTCGACGATCAGCAGCAAGCCTTCCATGCCCGAGGCGTTGGGCTGCAGTCGGTCGAGCAACGAGAGACGCAATTCCCCTTCGTCGAGCTTGCGATACGGCATCCCGAGTTCGAAGAGGATGGCTTGCAACAACGCGCGACGCGACGGCAACCGGCCGTTGGTGAGTTGCGCGACGTCGAAACGGCTGCGAAATCGCTCGGCCATCAACCGGCAGAGCATCGTCTTGCCGGTGCCCGCAGGACCGACGACGAGAGCGCTTCCTTCGGCCCGCTCGATGGTGCGCTCGATCGTCTGGCGAGCCGGTTCGAGGATGCGGCTCGGATAGTAGAGTTCGTTGCGCGGCGAAGCCGTGAACGGCCGCTGCTTCATTCCGAAAAACTCTTCGTACATGCCCTGTTCGCCCATTGGGGAGGTTGGCTGCGGATTGGAACTACGACGCGTAGGCGACGTGCGAACCAAGCACGTCGAGCCGCGGAATTGCCGGTCCGCCGGAAGCGGCAAACAATGCGACGCCGCCTAAACTATCGGCCGTGAAGCTGGGCCGGCTGAAGCCTCGCGGCGAGGTTTGCCGCTTATGACGGCCACGAAAGCCGCGAAGGAAATGACGGCGGCAAGCTGCAAAACTTGGGCTAGGCCACGCGGCGTCGCACGACGGCAACCAGCGGTGCTTTCACGGCGATGGCAGCATCGTCGGGCGATTGAATGATGCGGGGTGCCGACGGCGTGCTCGCCACGGGAGTCGTTGCCGGCGCGACGGTCGCTTCTTCGAGGACGTTCGCATGTCGCGAAATCGCAAGCGTGCCCCGGCTCTTGGTCGCTTCGATGATCGCGGCCGCCAAGAGTCCGATGATCGCGGCACTGAAGTACCAGGTCGATGCCGATTGTCCGATGTGCTGATCGACCACTTCGCCGATCACCACGGGAAACTCGGCGGCCTGCGGCGAGAGAACGGCGTCGAGTTGTTTGCGTAGCGCGGCATCCGCGGCGGCGACGGCAAGCTCGGCTTGCGCGAATTCGGCCGACGCGGCTTCGCGATTCGCGTCCGACGGTGTGGCGCCGCCGGCGGACTCCGAAATAGCATCGGCCGTAGGGATCGCGGTCGGCCCGGAGATTTCGACGACGTTGGGGGCGATTAATTTTGGGGCCGCCGCTTCTGCTTCGATCGCGGCGGTGCGGACGACGTTTGTATTTCGGGCAAACGGCAGCGCGGCCGATTTGTTCGCGGCTCGGCGTCCTTGCGCGGCGTCGACGAGCGCGGCGGTCGCGGCTTGCAGTTGGTTCTGTGCCGTTCGCAGGCCTTCGGCCGCGTCGTACCAGCGGACCGCC
>JAFLCO010000478.1 GCA_017303535.1 Planctomycetota bacterium | reverse complement strand
CAGATAGTGGCAATACCACTCCCGGTCGATCTCTTGTTCAATCGACGTCTCTTCGCGGCGGCACAGGTCGGCGGAGGACTGCGGCGGCAAACAACGGCTCATCGCCGGTAGTTTAAGTCCGTCGCGCGTCGGCGGCAAACTTCTCGGACCACATCGCCACTCAAGTTAAGCGCATCGCCGGCGAGCAGCGATGGGTAACCGCGCGATCTGCCCCGCATCGAGGTAGCGAAAGCCTTGCGGCGGATGAAAGCCGCACCAAATCTCCCTCAGGACCTCCAGCGACACCGCGTCGCGAAACTCCGTAACGTCGGCGATCTGTATCGCGGTCGCTAGGTCGCAGCCCCGGAAGTAAGCGTCGTATTCCGAGCGCGAGACGCCGGCCAGTTCATGAACTTTCCTCCACAATAAGTTGGGCGAAGTTTGAACCACCGACTCAATTCGAAAGCGGCCGACGAGTTCCCGGCGGGGAGTCGTCGCGTAAATCAACGCCGTCGTGCTGACTGCGCGAGGTCGTCGGCGACGCAGTTCGAAGAGCTTCGTTCCCGCTAAGATCGCATCCACGTACCGCGGGTGAATCGACAGCAGCAGCATATAAATCACCGAATACGCGGGCAGGAACTTCCAGAGGACTACGGAGGTTGTTGCTCTTGACGTCGTGCGTCCGCAGGATTTCGTGAAATTTCGTCCACCCCACCGGTTTCAAGGGCTCCGAATCGTCGAACCGGAAAGCCATGATCTTCTTGCCGAGGTCGCCGCCCGCGGTCTCGCGAACATGCGACCAGTCGTAAACGCCGAGACGACGAAATCGCGAATACAAAGCTTTCGGGGTATCGACGACCAGTTCCACGAGCCGAGAACAACTGCGGATCGTTTTGGACTCCGGGTAGTTGTCGGCTTCCGTGACGTACCACAGGATGCGGGCGGGACAGCTTACGCCGCATGGACGCGCGGCACGATAGTAGGCGGATTCGAGATTTAAGGCCAGATCAACGTCCGCTCCGAAAAGGCCGTTGCCGGCGATGCGTTCGTCGAACAGATGCTCGGCGAACTGCGGTTTAATCGGGACGACGAACGTAGGTAAGGCGGCGTCAATCAGTTTGGCCGGGAACAGCGTATGTTCGATACGGGAGGCCGCGGCGGCATCGGCTCGGGCTAGCGGCAAGGCCGCCCTGAGTTCATCGATTTTCGGATCGGGCCAGTGCAAGCTTTCGACCGCCGCTTCGATGGTCAGCTGGCCCGTTAAGAGAATCTTCAAGCGGCCCCCGACCACGGGAAGAAAACCTAGATCCGCGCAGGCCGAACTCACCGTCGCATCCAGCGCCGACTCGGCGACGAACACGGCGCGGCTGCCGACTGCGAGCGACTGGCGAATGATTCCTCTGAGAACGGCGCGCACGAGGCTTCCCGCGCGACGTTTGGCGGCGATTCGTAGCACTCGCACGTAATCGACGTCGGCCCTCCGCTCGACGACGAACGCGGCGAGCGTCGCTCCGTCGGGAGCTGAAATCTTATGACAATCGTAGTGCGGCGGGTCGGCGAGGTAGGTATTGAGCATATTGGCGAGCCCGTTCTTCTGCTCGCCCGAAGCCTGGATCGTCAGTAGCAACTCATCGTCGATACTTCGAATTCTTTCCTGAACGACGCCGCGCGTACCGCCGACGAAACGTCGCTGATAGTTGCGCTCGTGTTGGAGTACGTCGACTCGCCCGATCAAGTCCGCCGGGCGCACCACTGAAAGTCCGCAAACCTCAAAGACTTCCTCGGCGCGGTCCAGCAGTTTACCGTCGCGAGTGACGAAGGCGTCGGCGCCGGCGGCGAGCGCGCGTGCCAAGTGCCGAAAATCCGATTCGTCCTGCGAGGACTTCGGCGTCGGAAACAACGGTTGCAGGAGACTTACGGAGTCTTGAAATTCGACCGGCGTGCAACGCAGCGGCCGAAACTGCTGAATCTCGGCCTTTCGTCGCTTGCGTGCGGCGGCATCGTCGTTGCGGTTGATCTCGTTGAACAGTTCCGTCGTGTAGCACAACACGATCAAGGGCTGCAACCAGTCGGCTCGCAACCCCTGCGTCTCCTCGTGCCGTCCGTCGACCAAGTCCAGAAAAATGTTGGCGTCAATGACGACTTCCAGTCGCGTCTCGTCGGCCTCGCTGAAGATATCCGCGTGTCCATAGTCGAGCACCCAGCGGACGAGTTCGCTGCCGTCGACCGCTCGTCCGGCCGTTTCGGCGGCCGCGTGAAATCCGAGCCGCGGCCATGTTTTTCCGGCTTCAAAGTCGCGGCGACAGCTCAGGACGATGCCGCGATACCGTTGGGTCGTCCTGACGAGATAGCTCAGCAGCGCGCGGGCGATCCCCTGCTTGCGCGCGTCGGGAGCGACGCAAAAATGAGCGATGGTTACCTGATCGCGAACGATTCGGTAAAGCACGTAGCCGACGCATTCCTGATCACGGAGAGCTACGATGATATGGCGCTGGGCCGCGTATTCGACAAACGCGCCTTCGGGTAAGAAACCAAGCGTGGCGCTGTGGGCTCGCCATAGCCGCCTCACGGCTTCCAGTTGCGGCGAGCGATCGTCGATGTTTTCGATTTGGAACATGAGCCGGCCGGCGGGCGGGAATCAGAATCGCTGCGGCGGAAATACGGCAATTTAGCAGATTCTCGCGCAAGAGCACGCCGGATATCCGTCTCAACCGCACCGGCGGAGCTCCGCGGCGGCTCTTTACGGGCCGAACAAGCGGCATCTTGTAGGTTCACGAGAGTCTCCGCCGATATCCGCTCACGGCCTCTCCAGATCGGCTTGCGCCGTCGGCGACGGGCAGGCATGCTTTCGTTCTCGGCGCGCGTGCCCGAGGCCCATAACGGGAAATGTTCCCTCTCATGATCGGAGAAGCGGTCGATGGCCAAACAGAAGCCCGAAAAAGTTTTTCGCATCGGGTACGTCTCGGCGAGCGTGTTCGTGAACACGGCCGAGCGCGAAGAGGAAGGCGAGACCACGGAGCGCGAGTTCCGCACGGTGTCGCTGCAGCGTTCCTATCTGGACGACAAAGGTCGTCGTCAGTACACCGGCGGCCTGTCGCTGGCGGACCTGCCGGCGGCGCTGCGCGTGTTGGAATTGGCGCTGGCGCACGTCACGGCCCAGGAGGCGGAAGTCACGCTCTGAGCGGCGTCCGCGCACGCCGCTCAGACAGGAGCGAATCCCCGCGGGGATTCGCTTTTTTGCGACACCCGCGGCGGCGCACCGTCACGGCGCCGCGACGACGCGGATGAGAACGTACAAGGGCGTTTGGCCGGCCAACAGCGGACGGCCGTCGCCGTCAATCATCTTCCATTCGGCGTAGTAAGCCCCGGGACGATCGGGGGCCGTGAGTTCGATCTTCGCCCGGCACGTGCCGCCCGGCGGCGTGTCGGGCAGCGGACTACGCGGAACGCTGCGGAGCGCCGTCGGATCGTCGCCCGCGTCCGGACGCTCCAAGTGGCGGCCTTGCCAGGGCACGGTTCCGGCGTTGCGCAGCACCCACTCTTTGGTGAACGTCTCGCCCGGACGAACGTCCGCACCGTCGGGATAATTTTCCGACACGAACGCCGAGGCGTCGCCGGGGACGGCCGTCGGCGGACTCGGCAATTCTTGCAAGCGCCGCAGTTCGCCCCGAATCATGCCTTGCAGTCGGGCCTCCTCCAACTCGGCTTCCGTCGTCGACAAATTTCCTGCGCGACGCCGAGCGCGTAGGTCGTCGAGAATCGCGTCGAACTCGGCGTAGCGGCGGGCGGTCAACTGCAAGTGCCGACGCATGGCCCGCGACGCTTGTTCGGCGAAGGCCCATTGCGTCGAGACGAAGCCCAGCAGCACCAACGCCGCGACGGCCGCCAGGGTGACGTGCCGGCTGCGGCGCCGGGCCCAAATCCTTCGCAGCGTCTCCGTCACGCGGCGCCGTTCGTCGGGCGGCTCCGCCGCTTCCGCCGCCAGCGCTCGGTTCCAGCCGCTGTCCGGATCGTCGAACGTCCGCTGCAACCGCTCGTGCGTCGCGGCGTCGGCTTCTCCTCCCAACATCCGCAGCACGTCGTCGAGCGTCCGTCGATCGAGTTTAGAACCATTCATGTTTTGTCACCGCCTCCCAGACGATCCAGAGTTCGCGATACCGG
>JAFLCO010000477.1 GCA_017303535.1 Planctomycetota bacterium | reverse complement strand
GAAGGAAGGTGCCCAAGATGATGAGCACGATCCAAAGTTCGTAGAACCCGAATTGGAAAATGATGTAGCTGAACTTCCGCTCGGAGATGGTGTAGTAACCGTTGCCCGCCTTGTTGAAGTCGAGGAAGGGAATGGCCATCAGACCGAACACGACGATGCTCGGCAGCACCACGCCGGCGTACCACGGATCGTAGTAAACGAGCATTTCTTGCAGACCGAGGAAGTACCAAGGTGCCTTCGACGGGTTCGGCGTCTTGACGCTCGAAGCCGGCTCTTCCAAAGGAGCTTGGAGGGCCAAGGCCCAGACGAGCATGAGGGCCGTGAGCGCCACCATGCAGATCATTTCCGTGTAGACCAAATCCGGCCAGGTCAGAACTTTTTCATCCTCGGTCTTTTCAACGGGCGGCAGGCCTTGCTCGCGGCGTTGATCGTTGATCACCGCCTTGTAAGTGGCCAGCCAAGTGAAGTAGCCGAGCAAGTAGACGAGGCCGACGATCGGCACGTTATCCGGCTTGCCCACGATTTCGAAGAAGTTGGCGTCGGTGACGGCCAAGCCCATCGCGAACATCGACAGGTTCAACAGCAGCCACGCGATCGGCGGCTTCGTCCACCAATCGCGGAAGACGAACAGTGCCGCCATGCCGACGAGCGAACCGACGGTGAGCGTCACCGGTCCGGAAAGTTCGTTGATCATGTGCTTGATGCCGTCGGAGAATTCCGGCGGCGAGCCCATCATCGCAATCGGCGACAGGATCAAGAAGAACGCGCCGACGAGGAGCCACACAAAGACGTTGGTGACCGGCAAGTCGCCGAGCTTAAAGTAGGTCTTCGCACCTTTACGCCAAAGGAGCAGCGCGGCCACCCAGTTCATGGCCGCGAGCAGGAGGTAGAAGAACCCCAGCCCCATCTGGATGCGTGCGATAAAGTCTGCGTGGCTACCGTGCATGATTGTCCAACTTCAGTTGTCGCCGCGGTCCCGTCGTGCGACCGCGCTCTGCTGATTTTGTGCTGTCCTGATGTCCCGGCCGCGAACGTCTGCTTGTCTTCTGAATCCGTCGTCTTGCCAAAAGGCCGCTTAGAGCGGGCCGCTGATGCCGCCGTCTTTGCGCACGCGCCAGAAGTGGATGGCCAAGAGCAAGGCCACGGCCAACGGGATGGCCACGCAGTGCAACACGTAGAAGCGGTTCAGCGTTTCTTCGCCGACGAAGCGGGCGCCCAAGAGCGCGAACCGCGCGTCGGACGCGTTGGTGATCATGTCGATGCCGCCGACGTGCAGGATCTGCTGGCCGGGGCCTTCGTGGCCTAAGATCGGCGTGGCGCGAGCCATATTCGAACCGACCGTGATGGCCCAGATCGCCAGCTGATCCCACGGCAGCAAGTAGCCGGTGAACGACAACAAGAGCGTGAGCAGGAGCAAGATGACGCCCACGACCCAGTTGAACTCGCGCGGCGGTTTGTAACTGCCGGTGAGGAACACGCGATACATGTGCAGCCAGGTCGTGATAACCATCGCGTGTGCGCCCCAGCGATGCAACTCGCGGAACACGCCGAGGCTCACGACGTCGCGCAGGTCCTGAATGTCTTTGTAGGCCCACTCGAGCGTCGGCCGGTAATAGAACATCAGCAAAACGCCGGTCAGCGTTTCGATCAAGAAGAGGAAGAACGTCACGCCTCCCATGCACCAGGTGTAGGAGAGCGCGATGCCTTGCTTCTTCACCGACACCGGATGCAGGTGCAGGAAGAAGTTCGTCAGCATCACGACGATCCGGTTGCGGCGATCCAGCGGCATCGGGTGCCGGAAGACGCTTTTCCAGAGTTGCGAATTACGAATGTTTTCGCCGATGGACATGTGCAGGACTACTGGATGCTGATGAGGTGCGTTGTACTGGTAATGACGAATGTCGAAATCCGAATGACGAAGGAATATCGAAGCCCGAAGCATGGAACACGCTTCGCAGGGCCGCGACGTTCGCTCATTCGGTATTCGTCATTCGTCCTTCTTTCGTCATTCGGATTTCGTCATTCGAGCTTCGGCAGCTAAGCGCTGTAGAACGATTGCGGGTCGCTCCACTGTCCCATTTCTTCAAAGAACAGCTTGCTCTTGTCGACTTGGAGTTGGCCGTCGTCGGAGAGCGTGATCGCGTAACGTTCGAGCGGCCGCGGGGCCGGGCCTTCGAAGTTGATGCCGTCTTTGTAGAAGCCCGAGCCGTGGCACGGGCATTTGAATTTTTGTTCGGCTTCGAGCCAGTTGGGCGTGCAACCGAGGTGCGTGCAGACGGTGCGGATCGCCGCGATTTGCGGCTGACCGTTGTACTCGGTGTTGACGATCCAGACGCCGAACTGCGCTTTGAACTTTTCTTCGACCTTGCCTGGCGCGAAGTCGCTGGGGAAGCCGACCTTAAACTGGCTCGGCGGTTCGGTGAGAATGTTCGGATAGAGAAAGCGCGCGAGGCCCAAGCTCCACAGCCCGCCGGCTGCGGCCAGCGCCGTGTAACCGAGGCCGAGCATCGAGCCGAACATCACACTCAAGAAACCGCGGCGATCGTCGGCGGCCCCGGCTTTCGCGGCCTTGGGCATCGCAGCGGCCGGGCGAACAGGCATCGGCGGCGCTTGCTTCGGAGCTTTCTCCGTCGCAGGTTCGGCCTTTTCCTTGGCCGCGGCTTCCGCCTTTGTGATCGGGCCAGGCTTCGCGGCGCCGCGCGCGGCGGCCAAGATGCTGGCCGTATTTTTCGGACCGCCCGTCTTCGGGCCGGCCTCTTCCTTCTTCGCGGCGGCAGGCTTCGGCTTATCGGCCGGCTTCGGCGCTTCCTTCGGTGCAGCCGCTTCGGGCTTCTTCGCGCCTGCTGCTCCGCCGGCTCGCGCGGCGGCGATCATTTCGGCCACGCTCATCTTGCCGCCCGCCGGCTTCGGTGCGGCAGGCTTGGCGGGCGCTTCCGGAGTAGATGCTGCCTCCGCCGTCGGCTCGGCAACCGCCTCAGCAGGGGGCGCGGCTTCAGCCACCGGCGGTGTTTCGGCGGGTGCGCCGCTTGCTTCCGCTTTTTGTTTACGAGCCAGTGCGAGAATTTCCGCGACGGAAAGCTTCTTCTGCTCTGCCATGTTGTTCTTTCAGATCCCGCGCAGACCTGCTTGTGTCGTCGTGAACGAAGACATCCGCCAACATCGCGGGCCGGTACCTGGACCCTGCGCCGTCGGCGGCAAGCACGTCGTTAAACTTGGTTTCAGCGCCGCTTCGACGCCGCATGCAAATCGTCGTTTCGCCCCAACCTGAGCCTGTTATGCATGTGGTGAGTCGAACATGTCTCCACCCACCTCACGCAACCGCAGACGTCGCCGGCTCATTCACTTGGCAAGTCGTTCGATCGCATCTTGCGTCCGAAGTTCCTGCACAGTCGTCGTTTCGCGAGCTTGGCGGCGCTGCCGGCACGGACCACCCCAAACTCCGGGCAAACCAAAGAGCCGGATTTTTTACCACAAGTCGGAAAAAATCATACGGCCCACTTTGTGACTTTTTTCACAATCCTGTCCAAATTGTTATAGATACTGATGATATTGTCAACGTGGACCAACTCATGCGGCCCGCCCCTGCGTTGGGCACGCCGCCGGTCCACGGCCTCAAGAAGGGGTCATTATCGGAAGTTTCTCTGACAGGGCTAGAGACATTTTCCCGGCCGTCATCGATTGGCGATCGCTCGAAACCCTCGTTCGCCACGACCCCGGCGGGCGCGGCTTGGCCGTGGTCCGCGATGCCTCGGGCCTTCTCTTCGGCCAGGGCGAACTGCAACGTGCCGCCGAAGAAATCGCCGCCTCGCCGACGCAGGCCGTGTGCATCGCAACCGGTTTTGTCGTTCGAGTTGGCGACCGCGTCACGGCAGAGACCGACGGTCCCGCCGGAGCCCTCTTCCTGGCTCGCATGTTGGAGGCGGCCGGCATCGCGACGACGCTCGTTGCCGATCGCTACGTCGCGCCGCTGCTCGAAGCGGGCCTTCGCTTCGCCGGGCTTTCGTCGAAGCGGTTGGTGAAACTTGCATGTGAGCGCAACGACGCCGCGACTCGCGACGTCGTCGCCGCATGGCGCGACGCAAACTTGCCAACCCGCGAACAATGCTCGCACGTCATCTTCATCGAACGCGTCGGGCC
>JAFLCO010000476.1 GCA_017303535.1 Planctomycetota bacterium | reverse complement strand
TACGGACCAGGAGCGGAACGTCGAGGCGGCGC
This sequence comes from Planctomycetota bacterium, assembly GCA_017303535.1. GTDB lineage: Bacteria > Planctomycetota > Planctomycetia > Pirellulales > PNKZ01 > PNKZ01. Next base: position 4,193 of record JAFLCO010000476.1, on the reverse strand, counting down.
TCGCTCCGATCCTGCACGGCTTCCGCTGGCTCGGGCTCGATTGGGACGAAGGCCCGGAGGTCGGCGGGCCGCATGGTCCGTATTACCAATCGCAGCGGCTGCACCGGTATCAAGATGCTGCGAAGAAGCTCGTGGCGGCCGGCTTGGCGTATCGCGACTATGCGACGGCCGACGAGGTGAAGCAGGAGCGCGAGGCGGCCGAGGCCGAGAAGCGACCGTTCGTCTACAGCCGGCGGTGGATGGCGGAGACCGATACTCAGGCGGCTTCGTTCGAGGCCCAAGGTCGGCAAGGGGTCGTGCGGCTGAAGATGCCCCGCGAAGGGAAGCTCGTCATCCCGGACTTGGTCCGCGGCGACGTCGAGTTCCAGTGGGCCAGCGAGCAAGACCATGTGATCCAACGGGCCGACGGCACGTGCCTCTATCACTTGGCGAGTGTGGTCGACGACTTCGACTCCGAGATCTCGCACGTTATCCGCGCGGAAGAGCATCTCTCGAATACGCCGCGGCAGATTTTCATTGCGCAGTCGCTCGGGTACCCGTTGCCCCAGTATGCGCATCTGCCGTATGTGGCCGAGCCGGGGAGCAAGAACAAGCTGAGCAAACGGAAGATCGCCCAGTATTTGAAGAACGCCGAATTCAAGAAGCTCTACGACCACGGGCAGGGGATCGCCGCGGCGCTGGGGCTGACGACGTCGGCCGAGACGTTCAACCCGGTGATCGTCGATTTCTACGAGCAGGTCGGCTACTTGCCGGAAGCGATCTTGAATTACTTGGTGCTGTTGGGCTGGTCGCTCGACGATAAGACCGAGTACTTCACGGTGCCGGAGATGATCGAGAACTTTTCGCTCGAGCGCGTCGGCAAGTCGCCGGCGAGTTTCGACCCGAAGAAGCTCTGGGCTTTCGAAGACCGGTACATGCAGGAGCTGCCGACCAAAAAGAAGGTGCCGCAACTGATTCCGTATTTGCAGAAGGCCGGCTACCTGAGCAAGCCGGTCGACTGCGAAATGGGCCCGAAGCTGGCGCAGATCGCGGAAGCGGCCGGCAACCGGATCAAGACGTTCGGCGACGTGTTGAACTACACCAACTTCTTAACGGCGGACGAGAAGCTGACGTACGACGAAGGGGCTTTTACGAAGGCCGTAAAGGCGCCGGGCGCGGTCGAGCTGCTGGCGAAATACGCCGCACAACTGGCGACGGTCGAGCCGTATGACGTGGCGAGGCTGGAAGCGTTTTCGCAGGAGTTCATCACGGCCGAAGGAAAGAAAATCGGCGAACTGGTGCATCCGCTGCGAGTGGCGCTGACGGGGCAGGGCGTAGGGCTGGGATTGTTTGATACGCTGGCGATTCTCGGACGGGAGTCGTCGTTGAGAAGGATCGAACTGGCGATTGCGAAAGCTGGGAATTAAACACAGAGTCACAGAGACACCAAGAAATGCAATAGAGCTTGGTTGCTTCGCCGCGACTGTTCTCTGTGCCTCTGTGACTCTGTGGTGAACCTGATCATCGAAACGGAACTATGAGCACGGAAGAACCTTCTCGCCCGGTCGATTTCATTCGGGCGATCATCAACGACGACAACGCCTCGGGTAAGCACGGCGGGCGGGTACATACCCGATTTCCGCCGGAGCCGAACGGCTATTTGCACATCGGTCACGCGAAGAGTATTTGCTTGAACTTCGGCATTGCTCGCGACTACGGCGGCAAGTGCAACCTGCGATTCGACGACACGAACCCGGCCAAGGAAGAGCAGGAGTACGTCGACTCCATTATGGAAGACGTCCGCTGGCTGGGCTTCGAGTGGGACGAGTTGCACTATGCGTCCGATTACTTCCAGCAGCTTTACGATTGGGCCGTGCAGCTGATCAAGGAAGGGAAAGCGTATGTTTGCGACCTGACGGGGGACCAAGTTCGCGAAACGCGCGGCACGCCGACGGTGCCGGGCCAGAACAGCCCGTTCCGCGACCGCACGCCGGAAGAGAACTTGAAGCTGTTCGAAGAGATGCGGGCCGGGAAGTATCCCGACGGCGCGCGAACGCTGCGGGCCAAGATCGACATGGGCTCGCCGAATTTCAACCTGCGCGATCCGGTCATGTACCGCATCCTGCACGCCGAGCACCATCGCACCGGCGACAAGTGGTGCATCTATCCGATGTACGACTGGACGCACGGCGAAAGCGACTCCATCGAGCGGATCACGCATTCGATCTGCACGCTCGAGTTTGAAAATCACCGGCCGCTCTACGACTGGTACGTGAAGGCGCTCGGGATTTTTCATCCGCAGCAGATTGAATTTGCTCGGCTGAACCTGACTTACACGGTGATGAGCAAGCGGAAGCTGTTGGAACTCGTGCGCGACGGGCATGTGAGCGGTTGGAATGATCCGCGGATGCCGACGATCGCGGGCATTCGTCGCCGGGGCTATACGCCCGAGGCGATGCGGAACTTCTGCGCCGAGATCGGCGTGAGTAAGTACGACGGCGTGATCGAACTCAACGTGCTGGAAAATGCCGTCCGGGCCGACCTCAACAAGCGGGCCCCGCGCGTGCAGGCCGTGCTGTATCCGCTCAAGGTCATCATCACGAACTACCCGGAAGGGAAAACGGAACTGCTCGACGCGGTGAACAACCCGGAAGACCCGGCGGCCGGCACGCGGCAGCTGCCGTTCTCGCGCGAGCTTTATGTGGAACAAGACGACTTCCGCGAAGTGCCGCCGAAGAAGTTTTATCGGCTGACGGTCGGCCAGGAAGTGCGGCTGCGGTGGGGCTATTTGATTCGCTGCACCGACGTCGTCAAAGATCCCGCGACCGGCGAAGTGAAGGAACTGCATTGCACGTACGACCCGGAAACCCGCGGCGGCAACGCTCCGGACGGCCGCAAAGTGCAGGGGACGATTCATTGGGTGAGCGCCCAGCATGCGCTCGACGCCGAGGTGCGGCTCTACGATCACCTGTTCAAAGTGCCGGCTCCGGAAGACGTGCCACAGGGCGTCGACTACAAAACGAACCTGAATCCGGAGTCGCTCGTGGTGCTGAAGGGGTGCAAGCTCGAGCCGAGCTTGAAGGAAGCGAAGCCCGGGGAGCGGTTTCAGTTTGAGCGCGTCGGGTACTTCTGCGTGGACTCGGTCGACTCGAAGCCGGGGCAGCCGGTGTTTAACCGGACTGTATCGCTGCGCGATAGCTGGCAGAAGATTGAGAAGAACGAGAAGAAGTCGTAGAGGCAGTCGTCGTCAGGCAAGCGGCAGGGTTTATCCCTGCCGTCTGTTAGAAAAATGACGTTCTCATCTCAGACGGCGGGGATAAACCCCGCCGCTCGCCAATTCGAATCACTCGACGTTCCAAATCCGGGCCGTGCCGTCGCGGCCGCCGGAGCTGATTTGTTTGCCTTGGGCGTCGAAGGCGACCGTGTGGACGGCGCTGGTGTGGCCGAGGAACGTTGCGAGGTTGTCGGCCGTTTCGGCGTTCCAGAGTTTCACGGCGCCGGTCGTGCCGCCGGTGACGAGCTTCGTGCCGTCGGGCGAGTAGGCGACCGACCAGACGTCGCGAACGTCAGCCTCCCACGACTTCAACGGCTGGCCTGAGCCTGCGTCCCAAATGCGGACCGTCTTATCCCAACCGACGGAGACCAGGCGGCGGCCGTCGGGATGATACGCCAGCCCGAACACCGGACCGGCGTGCCCTTCGAGGGTGAGCTTCGGCGCGAGCGTGCGGGCATTCCAAAGGCGAACGATTTTGTCGCTGCCGGCCGTGGCCAGGGTCGTGCCGTCGGGCGAGAGGGCGACCGCGTAGACGGCGCCGGGCTGTTCGGTTTCGGCAACCGGCTTTTGCTCGGCGACTTTCGTATTCGCTTCCGCTTGGGAAGCGGCGGCCGGCGGTGCGGCGTCGAGCGACCAAACGCGGAGCCCGCCGCTGCGGTCGGCGGCCACGAGAGTCTTGCCGTCGCGGGCGAACGCCACGGTGCGCACGGCGTTGGGATGTTTGAGCGTAAGCACCGGTTCGGGATGGGCCGAATCCGAGAGCTTGGTGTCCCAGATTTTGATCAGCCCGTCGTCGCCGGCCGTGGCCAGGCGCGAGCCGTCGGGGGAGTAGCGGGCCGCCCAGACCGTGCCGCGATGGGCGTCGAGCATCGCTTCGTCGCTCTTGGTCGGCAGATCCCAAAGCCGCACGGTGCCGTCTTCCACGGCCATCACCACCTTC
>JAFLCO010000475.1:2263-4225 GCA_017303535.1 Planctomycetota bacterium | reverse complement strand
CGTCGATCGGTACCGCCACGCGGCTATTCATCCAGCGCCGCAGATCGGCCGCGGTCACGTCGTACACGATGATGGAGTTACCGATCCAGTCCGAAGGTCGCGCCTCATACAGCATTCCGCGATACAGTTGCTTGGATTGAAACGCGACGAGGTCAACTAGTAACTCGTGCCATAAGTCGGCGATGTCTGAAGGGTACGACGCGGGTGAAGTTTGCGGTGAGATGGGATGAGAAGCCGAAAGCTGGACGAGTCGCCGCTTGAGTTCCCCGTACCCGTACAATTCCTCCTCACTCACAATCGCGCGCGAAACCAATTGCGTTGCGCTGATGACGTATCGGCCCGGCACGAAACACATGGGCTGACGAGGATCGAAGTCGTCGGCGTGGAAAAACGGAAAATCCTCGCCGCCGACTCCGTGATGCCGCAAGTCGGCGAGTCCGAAGTAGTGGATGAAGATTCTTTCGTTCGGACGCTCAGCGAAGGCGCGATCGACCCACGCCTTGAGCGCGGGTGCATCTTGTCCCCAGTCGACGGCGCTGTTCGTCAGCAACTTATAGCCTTGCGATGATCCACCGGCGTACAGATTGAAATATGCGATGTAATTCGGATAAACGGCGACCGATTCGGTCGTCGCACCAATTAGCAACGCTACGGGTAAAAACCTCAAACTCCTCCGCGACGATGCGAGCCACAATACGGCCGCGCCGCAGCAGATCAAATACGGACCGTAAATCGGCGTCAGGTGTCGATTGCCGATGTTCAAGCTGCTTGCCATGGCCGTCGCCCAATAAACGGCCCACAGCGCCGCAAGCGGTACCGCGTAGTAGGATGCCCGTCGACGTCGTGACGGCGTCGTGCGTTTGCCCGGCCAAACCAGCGCCGCGCAGCTCGCGACTCCCGCTAATAGCTCGAACGTGCCCGATTTCACGAGAAAGCAATAAGGAAAGTAGTACCACCAGCCGTCGAGGCTGTACTCGCCGGCCAAAAAAGCGCCTCGGCCTCGAGCAAACTTAATTGTGTGCGCGAGCCCGTAAAGATACGCTTCCGGCAGCAATCGACGTTCGCGGACCGCTTCGATAACCGTCCCCGCGCGGCCCATGCCGTCGAGCACCTCGCTCCACGGATTGGTGAATCCGTCGCGCCCCTCTACGGCGTCGACCATCGCTTCATAGCGGAAGTTGTGGCAGGCCCAGATGGTGAAGACGGTCGCCGCGGCGAGAGCGAGCACGAGAACGGTCGCCGCCGCGGCCTGCGCACGAACTCCCACAAGCACGCGCCTGCGCGAAGCGAACGCGATGCACCAAGGCCGACCAGCGAACAATCGCACGGCGATCATCAGTGCGACCATCGGCGCGAAGAGCGGGGCCGACATTTTCGCCACCGCCAGAGCGCCCGTACTTGCGCCCGCCCAAAACAAGCCGGCAGGCGTCAATACGTGCAGAGCCCGCCACACGGTTCCCGTCGCCGCCAAAAACCACAAGGCCGAAGCCGTGTCGGAAGTAAAAACGAACCCGTTAGCCAAAAAGATCGGGCTCACGGCAAAGAGCCACAGTGAGAACAATCCACCCCGCGTTCCGAATAGCGCACGAGACCAGCAGTAAATCACCAGCCCAAGCCCGGCGCCCCACAACGAAGTCATGAACCGCGAAACGGCTAAGAGCGTTTCCGGATCATTGTCTAGTCGGTAGAGCATTTCTCGGCCCAGCTCCATGCCGAGAAACGTCGGTTTGTGCCACTCCGCTTGATCGCGCGAGGGGTACTGCACACCGGCGAGCCACAGCGGTAGCGTTCCCCAACGCTGCGGAAGGTTGCCGTTGGTCGGCTGCACGCGGAAGTCGCCAAACTCCCAGTAGGCATAGCCCGAAGCAAGGTGCAGCGTCTCGTCGAACGTTACGCTCCAATTGCTCGCCGCCAGGTTGCCGAGCAGCAGGTGAAACGTCAGCAGTCCGGCAACGGCCCAAC
>JAFLCO010000475.1:0-2253 GCA_017303535.1 Planctomycetota bacterium | reverse complement strand
TGACGCCCAACTTCGTCGGCGGCGCGACCATTCGCATTGCACCCGATGCGCTTTCGCCGCCGCATTAATTGCGGGCTTACGTTTGGCGTCCGACCCAGGCCTTCGCGCTTGAGAAACGGCGACGGAACGCAACTCTCAACCTCGGCGAGAAAGGGCCTTGATGTTCGACCGCCGTAAACAACGCCGCCGAATTCAGCCTCCGGCGTTTTCGTGACGCCCCCTATTCTGGCGTCTTTCGTTAGCCTTCGATGCGAGGGCAGCGAGAAGTTCGTTCGCGATCACTTATTTCGATACCAAGGCCGCTGTTTACGATCGTTTATTCTTGCCGCCTCCGCCCTGTTTCAGCGGCCAATGCTCGTTGTCTTCGCGAGCCGTCGCCAAAACGCCTTCGATCTTTCGCACGATTTCCGGATGATTCGCGGCGACGTTCGTCGTTTCACCGACGTCGGTTTCGACGTCGAATAGCTCCAGCGGTCCGCCGTACGTGCGAATGCCTTTCCAAGGCCCCATGCGCAAGGCTTGCTTCGACGCCCCTCCTTCATGAAACTCCCAGTACAGATATTCGTGCGTTTGCTGTTTATGCCCGGCCGCCGAACCTTCAAGCGTCGGTACAAAGCTGATGCTGTCGCAGCCCGGCGGAATCGCGGCGCCTGATAGTTCGGCGCACGTAGCCATCAAGTCGCCGAAGTAGCCGATATGGTCCGTCGTTCCTCCCGGGGCAATCGTTCCCGGCCAACGCGCGATCATTGGCACCCGAATGCCGCCGTCGGTCATGCTTCGCTTGAAGCCGGAGAGCGGGCCGTTGGGGTCGAATCGTTCGGGATCGTGCCCTGCTTCTTTGTGTGGACCGTTGTCACTGGAAAACATCACCAGCGTGCGCTCGTCGAGACCTAACTCTTTCAGCTTGGCGAGCAACCGACCGACATGCGCGTCCATCCTAGTAATCATGGCCGCTTGCCCTTTGTCCGGATTCGGCCACGGCTCATTTGCGTACGGCCCGTAGTCGGGCACTTCGGCTCCGTCCTTCAATTCGCGCGTGCGTTCGTTGTTGGCGTGCGGCACCACGAGAGACAGGTACAAGAAGAACGGCCTCTCGCGATTCTTCTCGACGAACTTGATCGCTTCGTCCGTGAAAAAATCCGTCGAGTACTGCTTGCGCACGGTCGCGTAACCGCCGCCTCCCGTGCCAAGCGGCGTGACGACGTTCTCTAACGTTTCGCGCGCGCCGTTGCGCCATAGGTAGTCCGGAAAATGGTTATGGGCATGCGTTTGGCTCAGGTAGCCGTAGAATTCATCGAACCCTTGGCGATTGGGCACCCCTTCGTCCCCCGGCATTCCTAAGCCCCACTTGCCGACGAGCGACGTGCGATACCCGGCGCCCTTCAAGACTTCGGCGACCGTGACGTCTTCATCGCGCAGCATCTGCGCCTCGGGATTTGCCGCTCCGGCATTTCCGCGCACGCGAGTTCGCCCCACATGCCGTCCCGTCATCAGTACGCTCCGTGAAGGAGCGCACACGGTGCTTCCGGCGTAAAACTGCGTAAATCTCAATCCTTCGGCGGCCATCCGATCGAGATTCGGCGTGCGAATAATCCTCTGTCCGTAGCAACCGAGATCGCCGTAACCGAGATCATCCGCAAGGATGAAGACGATGTTCGGCTTGGCGACCGTTCGACCGGCGGCTCGCTCAGGTTCGGCGGCGATCGCCGCATCGACAAGCCTGCATGCGGTGAGGATTAGCGCCAATGTTGCGACTTTTACGGCCTGCGACATATCAGAACCTCGCTGCTTAGAAATCTCAGTCGACACTTCGATACCACCCGATCCGATCAGAAATCGGCGTCGAGCACGATGCGGTAGCGAGCTTGGCCCGCTTCCAGTCTCTCGAACGCTTCGTTGATCCGGCTCATTGGAAAATGCTCCGTCTGCGGAGCCACGCCGTGCCGGGCCGCGAATTCGAGCATCGTTGCGATGTCGGTCGGCGAACCGGTCGGAGAGCCCGACACGCTTTTCTGACCCCAAATCAGCGAGATCGCGCTCACAGGAATCGGCTCCAGAACCGCGCCGACGACGTGCATCCGACCGTAAGGCGCGAGCGTCTTCACCAGAGCGTCCCAATCGAGCGGCACGTTCACGGTGACCACGAGCAAGTCGATCATCCCCGTCAGCTTCGCAATCGCCGAAGAGTCGCGACTCGACACCACATGGTGAGCTCCGAATCCCCGTGCCTCGTCGAACTTTTTCTCGCTCGAC
>JAFLCO010000474.1 GCA_017303535.1 Planctomycetota bacterium | reverse complement strand
CGCTGCCCGAGCCGAAGCAGCTTGCCAAGGACGCACCGAAGCCCGCGCTCGACGACATCTACGAACTGCGCACGTACGGCACGGTTCCCAAGAGCGGACCCATCGACGAAGCGCTGGCGCGAAACCTGATCCGAGGTTATCGAGCTTGTGTAAGTCACTTGGATACGCAAGTCGGCCGGGTGCTCGACGAACTCGATCGCTTGGGGCTGACCGAGTCGACGGTCGTCGTCTTTTGGGGCGACCACGGTTATCATCTCGGCGAGCAAGGGTACTTCACCAAGATGACCAACTTCGAACTGGGTACGCGCGTGCCGCTTTTGGTTCGCGCGCCGGGCCGCAAAGGGAACGGAAAAGCGTCGATGGCGCTGGTGGAACTCGTCGACCTCTATCCGACGCTGGCCGAGTTGTGCAAGTTGCCCGTCGGCGAACAGCTCGAAGGGAAGAGCTTTGTGCCGCTGTTGGATGATCCGTCGGCCAAATGGAAAGAGGCGGCGTTCAGCGAGTATCTTCGCCGCGGGCCGGAAGGATTCTTGGGCCGCAGCATTCGCACCGCCGACTTCCGTTACACGGAGTGGACCAACCCCAAGGGCGTGAGCGGCGGCGTGGAACTCTACGACCACCGCACCGACCCGAAGGAAGCGAAGAGCGTAGCCGGCGAGTCTTCGTATGCCGCGGACGTGAGGAAGCTCGCGGCCATGCTCAAAGCCGGCCCGAAGCCTATCAACGAGTGATCGGCACGTTCGGCGTCGCTTCGACCTCGCCGCGAATCAGCTTGCCGCCGAGTCCGGTGAGCCGCAGATAATAATCGCTCGGCAGGCCTTCATAGTCGACGAACGTGCTCGCGCCGATCGGCGGATCGTTGGTGCATTTGAAGATCGCGGTTCCTTCGTCGACCTCGTCGAACATCGCTTGGTAGAGCATCGTCGCACCGGCTTCCCGCGCGGCGAGATACTGGCTCCACAGGAACTGGCCTTTGAGCCGCGGAATTTGGTTCGGCGGCGACTCCGGTCGCAAGTTGTGCCAACTGAAGCCGGGGAACGCCACGGGCAGGTAGTCGAGCTTATGCTCGCGGCACCAGGCGACGTCGGCCGCCATGACGTCGCGGCCGTGGCGTGCGGCGTCGGCGGGCGTGCCGAAGCGGCCGACCGTCCAAGGGCTGACGACGTCCGCAAGTTTGACGACGTCGTGTAGCGCCGGTTCGCGGAGGCTGTCGCGCGTGAGCGTTCGCCAACCGGTCGGCACGCCGAGCATCACGGTGTTGCCGCCGTACGTCGGGTCGACCTTCAGAAACTTCACGAGTTCGGCGCACTCGGCGAGCGTGTACTTCCGGTCGTCGTTGAACCCGACGCCCCACACGGCGACCACCGGTTTGCCGCGATGCTTCAGGTAGGCTTGGTCAGCGTCGTCGCGACCGAGCCGCATCCGGTCGACGAGCGACTTCCAATCGTCAATCACGTGTTGTACGCCGCCGGCTTGCAAGCCGCTGAGGTCGTACATCACGGCATAAGCCCGACCTTCGGCGTTCGCCGCGGCTCGACTGTGCGAAAGCACAAGGTTGCAATGCTCCAGCGGTACGGGCGAGGTCGTCTCGACGGCGAACCGTTGGACGAAGGCCCCGTCGATGCCGTACTCCCGCATCCAACGAAAGTGCCGCCGCACGGTCAGCGCGTTGCGAGAACTGAAAACCTCGGCGACTCGGCCGTCGGCATGACGGAACGCCGTCGGGTACCGCTCATCGTCGGAAAGCTCGGAGACTTCGGGCCAGAGGTCGATTGCCGCATGGCCCGGCTCGAACTTACCGCCTTTGCCGTAATGCCGCCAACCACGACCGGAGCCGTCGCCGTCGGCGTTGAACCAGCCCTGGTAGCCGGTCATGACTTTACCGACGAGCGTCGAGACGTCGACCCGTTCGGCAAGCGCCGGCCCGTCATACGGCCGCAGCAGCGCACGGGCCGACTCCATCGTCGGCTTCGGCTCCGCGGCACGCCCGAACCGTGCGAAACCGCCGAATAGCGCAGCGGCACCGAGCCACGCACGACGCGACAGCTTGTGAAAGTCGGTCACGATTCACTTCCGCGCCGGAGCGACGTCGTCGAGGAACTTGTAAACGGCTTCGGTCGGCGGATCGTCGGGCTTGCCGAGGTCGACGCTGATCGAAGTATGCGTCTTGTTCTCGCCGCCGAACGTCGCGGCCTTGATGCCCGCCTTGTTCAGGGCGTCGGCGAAGAGCGCCGATTGTTCCTTGGTATCCGGTCGATCGGCCACATAAAGAATTAGAAACGGCGGAATATGCTTCCCCTTGGCTACGTGCAAGGCCGGTGAATACTTGCGGGCGTCGGCTTCGTCTTCGCCGAACGCGAGTTTATAGGCGTCGATCAACCGCTGCTCGGTCGCCGCTTTGCGCCGAGCGGGAATGTCGTAGACCGAGACATCGAGCGGCACGCACCCCTTGATGATCTCGAGCGACAAACCTTCCGCCTTTAGGTAGCCGGCGTCCGTGCAAACCAGCGCGGCCAAGTGAGCCCCGGCCGAGTGGCCCATGACGACGATTTGCTTGCCGTCGCCGCCGTATTCCTTGGCGTGATCGTGAGTCCAGCGGATCGCCTTGGCGACGTCGGCCATCATGCCGGCGATGTTGACGTCCGGCACGAACCGGTAGTTCGTGGAGACGAAGACGTAGCCGCGGTCGGTGAAGACCTGCGGTTTAATTTGCACGCCGGCTTTGTCGCCGCGCCGCCAACCGCCGCCGTGAATCCAAAAGATCACCGGCCGGTTCGCACTCTTGTCGTTCGTATAGACGTCGAGCAGGTGCCGCTCGTTGCGCGGTTCGGCATACGCCAAATCGCGGACGGCCGTCATTTCGGCGGCCCTCGTTTCGGCGACCCTGCTTGTCCCGACAACCAGCAATAAAACGGCAAAGACAGTCCGGTGCATGGCGGGCTCCTCAGGCATGGCGGCGGCGAGCGAGACGCCGGCCAATATCGAGCGAGCCGAGCCCACGGTCAAGCGGCGGCGATTACGTAGCGGGAACTTGTTCCAAACAGTCGTCGAGCGCGCCGGCCAGACGATCGGTCCGTTTGAGTTCGATGGCTTGCAGCAACGTTTCCATGGCCGCCGATAAGCGGAAGGCGTCGAACATATCGGCGAACTCCGTGTCGTCGTCGGGCACCAGCAACTGACCGACGACCGCCGCCCGGTACGGCGTTAAGAATGCTTGCCAGCAAGCGCTACGCCAAGCGGCTTCGGCAGCCCGCAGGTTGTCGGCGGCATCGCCCGTCAGTTGCATCTGGCGAACCCAATCTTCGCGGACGCCGAAAGCCAAGCCGTGCAACGACGACGCCAGCCGTGCGAGATCGACCATCGCGGAACGTTTGATTCGCCGCTCGGAGAACGGGCGTCGCGGGTCACCTCCCCAGTCGACGAGTTGCAAGTCGTCTCCCTGCAGCAGCACTTCGTCCAGCCCCAGCGCGCCATGCACGCGGATCCGCCAGAGCAGCGTTCGCGCTTGCATGAGGGGTGCGAAACGACCGTCGATGCGGTCGGCTCGGGCCAGCAATCGTTTGGCGGCGTCGGTATCGTCTCCACCGCCGCGGCGGACCCATTCACGGAGTTGCTCCACCGCGCGCTGGGCGCGGCTGCTAAAGCCGAGGTGGAGGCTCCGTCGGTAATGCGTCGAAACGACCTCGGGTGCAAACGACGCTGGCGTTTCCAAATCGGCGAGAGCATTGTGAACCTCGGCCAAGCGTTTCCCCAAGAGCGCGAAGGTGCGTTGTGCCGAAGCCAGCGGCGGCGCCGAGGTGTCGGCCGTCGTCGGGCCGGCCTCGGGGTCGGCGGCCCGTTGCGAGGCGCCGGCGCTGGCGCTTTCGAGCGCTCGTCGCAAGTCTTCGCGGCACCAATCGGCCAGGGATCGCTCGTAGGCGATGAAGTCGTAAATGATTCCCAGCGCCGTGCGGGTGCCGTCGGCTTGGCGATGTTCCCAGTGCCCGCGCAAGTGAGGGCAGGGGAGTTTGTCGGCCTGCGGTTCCAAGGTCGACGTCATTTCAATCTCGGGGTGAATGCCCGACTCGACCCGCCGCAGCATTTTGAGGAACAACTGATTGGCGACGGCCGCGACCCGATTCAATCCTGCCTCAGCAAATCCCAACGGGGAGACCCCTTTGCGCATCGCAGCCAGGTTTACGCGGGTTTCAAGCACCATTGACATTTGGCAAGCTGTATGCGGACAAGGGCTCTATCGCA
>JAFLCO010000473.1 GCA_017303535.1 Planctomycetota bacterium | reverse complement strand
AAGTTTATTGTCGTTGCGGCGGCGATTTCCCGGCGTTCCGCCGGTGATCCTGGTCGGCAATTGGCTTGAAGGCGAGCAGCGCACGGGTCGACCGCATCCGTCGGCGATGCGCATTCCGTGGACTCATGCCGCCGCGCAGTTAGACGCGCAACTCGGCCTGCTCAAATACGGCAAATGCCCGACCTGGGGCCATGGCGAACTGCTCACGGAAGAGGAACGGGCGACTGTCCCGATGCCGCAACTCGCCGCAGCCCGACGCGGCTGCCGGCCCAATGAAATCATGAACAACGCACATGTCGGCGTCTTCGCGGCCGATGCGCAGCTCGCGGCGTGGCTGGTCGACGCTTGCAAAAAAACGTCGCTCGGCGGGCACGCGCACGACATGCGAATCGCCGCAGCCGACGAGGAGCTTGGCATTGAGGTCAACGCCGTGCTGTGGGCGCCGTCGGCCGATCCCATAGCGGCCCAATGCGAGCGAAGTGAAATCGCCCGACTTCGTGGCGGCAAGCCGATCGTCGCCTTGCTGAACTTTCCCCGCCCGCAACAAGCTCAGGACTGGCTTCACCGGGGCGTGTGCGAGGTACTGTCGCTGCCCGTCGACTTGGATCTTCTGCAGGCCGCGCTGGTTCGCGTGCTGCCCGCTCGGCACATGCGGTCGATCGATTGATCGACCGGCGTTGACCGGATCGACGCGTGTTCTTATCCTTCGCGCCGTTTCGCAACCACCCTAGTTCACCAACTTGACGAGCCGCGCATGGATGCCGCAGTGCGAGCGACGCCGCTTCGCGAAACCGCCAGCCTGTTCGTGGCCGATTTTCGCGTGCCAATTTCGTTCGTCGCCGTATCTACAATTCTGGCCGTTGAGGCTGCGGACGGGCGTTTGCAGCCGGCCACTGTGTCGTGGATTCCGGCTTCGCCGTTGTGCGGCGTTGTGGTGGTGCTGTGCGGGGTGATATGGCGAAGTTGGGCGGCGGGCACCTTAAGAAAAGGGCAACGGCTCGCGACGCTCGGACCGTATTCACTGGTCCGGCACCCGCTGTATTTCGGCTCCGGTTTAATGCTGCTCGGATTTTGCCAACTGACCTGCAGCCCGCTGCATTACTTCCCCCTCGTCGCCGTAATGGCGGCCGTGTACACCAACACCATGCTCCGGGAAGAACGATTTCTCAGCGAAAAATACGCGGCAGATTGGCCCGCTTATCGCAACCGCACGCCGCGAATACTTCCATGGTCGCCGCAGCTTTTCGCTCGCGGTACATGGTCGCTCTGTCAATGGCGGAAGAACCACGAGTATCGCGCCTGCACGACGGCGCTGGCCGCTTTGGCCGGCCTTTGTTTGCTGCGATGGCTGGAAGCGAACGGCTTTTTCGCCGCTCGTTGAACCGCGGTCGTTTAGAAATCCGCATCGGTCCATTGCGTGATCAAAATCTCACGGCGGTGGTCCGGCTCGTGGATCGGCCATGCCCGCAGCCGGACATGCTCTAAACCCCACTCTTGCGGCAGTCCGCTTTCGGCGCAACGGCGCAGCACCTCGCGCTCGCCGGGTTCTAGCGGGGCCCGGCGTCCGAAGGCCGCGTAGCGCGCGTGCAGCAGGCCATTGTCGACGATCGTCACATGCAGGCCCGGCACGAACGCGACCATCCGCCGGGCGATCAGTTCATGGCTGGCCGTGGCGAAGCGCTCCTTCAGCGCGGCGAGGTCCCAGTCGCACGACGCGCCTTCGGCAAGAAACTGATCTCGTGGCAAGAGCAAGGCTTCGGCGAAGGCGTTGGCCATCCGCTCGCGATCTTCTGCTGTGGCTTCCGATTCGTGCAGGCCAGTCACCTCGAAGAGGTCCGCCGCGAAATGCTCGCCGAGTTCGTGAGCCACGGCCCATTGCCGCCGCTCCGCCCGAGGTTCCGGTCGCACATAAATTGCCGGTCGCGTTTCCGCCGGGCCGACGGCCAACCGCACCCGTCGCGCACGGCCCGTCATCCGCGAATCGACGGCCACGACGATTCCCAAAAGCCGCGCAATGCCGACGGCATCGACGGGTGGCCGCTCAACAGCTAGTTGATCGAGCAATGAGCGGACGAAATCGTCGAGCTGTTCTGCGCACATGTCGGGAACTTGGTAAGCGCATGGGAAGAATAACCGTGGATCAGTGTACATGTGAACACAGTGCATTCCAGCAGATTTCGGCAGCACCGATGAATTGTCCGAAGTCGTTGTGGGCAAACGGCTTTCCACCGCAATGAACGCCCCATCCGCGCATGGCCAAAACAATCGCGGCCCGGTACCATGCAATGTTTGGCCCCTTGAAGCATTGAGAATGTCCCCGTGTCGATCCAGATCGAATCGCCGAAGCCCCCCGCGCCGCAGGAAAACAAAGGTACTTACGCCTTCGTTAGCCTTGGTTGCCCAAAAAACTTGGTCGACAGCGAGCGGATGCTCGGCTTGCTGCAGCTCGACGGCTATCAACTTGTCCGCGAACCGCAGGGGGCCGATTTTGTCGTCGTCAACACCTGCGGCTTCATCGAACGGGCCCGCGATGAATCGTTCGCCACGATTCAAGAGATGATCGATCTCAAGAGAAACGGCGATCTGAAGGGGCTGATCGTTTCCGGTTGTTTAGCGGAGCGCGAAAAGGAGCAGTTGCTCGAAACGTGTCCTGAGATTGACCATTTGGTAGGCGTCTTCGGGCGTGAGCAAGTGACGAAGGTGGCCGATCGCTTGGTCGGTGGCTTGCACGAACAGCGGACCGTTTTCGAGCCGGCGTCGGCTGTGCCGCTCGTCGATCGGCAACGCCTGCGGATCACGCCCCGTCACTTCGCGTATCTGAAAATTAGCGAAGGGTGCGACCGGCTCTGTACGTTTTGCGCCATCCCGAAGATGCGCGGCAAGCACGTTTCGAAGCCGATGGAAGAGATCATCCGCGAGGCCAAAGAACTCGCCGCTGACGGCGTGCGCGAGCTGATCGTCGTCGCTCAGGACACGACCTATTACGGCATGGACCTTTTCGGCGAGCCGCGCCTCGCCCAATTGCTGGAACAGCTCGACCAAGTCGAAGGGCTGGAATGGATTCGCCTGATGTACTTCTACCCGATGTACATCGACGAGCCGCTGATCAAGACGCTCTCTCAGGCCAAGCGGATCGTGCCATACATCGACATGCCGCTGCAGCACGTGAACGACACGATGCTCCGCCGCATGCAACGCCGCGTCAATCGGGCTCACACCGAAGAGTTGCTCGACAAGCTGCGCGGGGCGATGCCGAACTTGGTCATGCGGTCGACCTTCATCACCGGCTTCCCCGGCGAAACCGAGGAGCATGTCGATGAAATGGTCCAGTTTGTGCAGAAGCACCGCTTCCAGCACGTCGGCGTGTTCACATATTCGTACGAAGGCGATACGCCCAGTGCCAAATTGCCGGACCATATCGACGACGCGGTTAAAGAGGCTCGGCGCGAACGGGTAATGGCAGCGCAACAAGAGGTGGCTTGGGCGTATAATGAATCGCTGATCGGCAAGAAGCTGGACGTCCTGCTCGACATGCCTGTCGAAGGGGAGCGCGACGTTTGGATCGGCCGGACTTATGCCGACGCGCCCGACGTTGACGGCGTGGTTTACGTGACGGGAAAGAAATTGAAGGCCGGGCAGTTCGTGAAGACGGAAATCGTGGCGGCCCGAGGTTACGATTTGATCGGGGCTGCGGCCGGCAAAGGCCGGTAGTTTGCGCGGTAAGCCGTACGCCGGGCCGAGAACGACAACCTGGACAAGTCGACAACTTCCGATGACCACCGACGCCATCGACGGGCCGACGCAGACGACGCCTCCCCGCGTCTGGACGCTGCCGAACCAATTGACGGCATCTCGGCTCGGGCTTTCGATCATCCTGTTCGTCGCCATGAGCTTCGGCTGGTTCGGCACGGCGTTCGTGCTGTTCGTCGTTGCAGCTTCGACCGACTGGCTCGACGGCTACTTCGCCCGCCGCTGGGGCTTGGTCACACAACTCGGGCGCATTCTCGACCCGTTCGCCGACAAGCTCATCATCTGTGGCACGTTCATTTACCTCGCTGCGATTCCCGCGAGCGGCATCACGCCTTGGATGGCCGTCGTCGTGATGGGGCGTGAAATGCTCGTCACCGGGCTGCGCAGCTTCCTGGAGCAGCGCGGCAAAGATTTTTCCGCCGCTTGGTCGGGCAAGGTCAAGATGGTCCTGCAATGCGTGGCGGCGGGCATGAGCCTGTTTTACCTGGCGTGGC
>JAFLCO010000472.1 GCA_017303535.1 Planctomycetota bacterium | reverse complement strand
TGAAGGGGGAACCGGTGCTGGCGGCCGTGGAGACGTTCAACAAGCCGGCCCGCGTCGGCTCGGGCGTGCCGTACCACCAGGACAACGCCTACTTCTGCCAAACGCCGCCCGACATGCTCACGGTGTGGATTGCGATCGACGCCGTGACCGAGGCCAACGGGCCGGTGTACTTCATCCCCGGCTCGCACCGCACCGGCCTACTGCCGACAACGCCCAGCGGCGTCCGCGGCAACAGCATCGGCCTCGCCGAAGCGCCGGCCGTGCCGCTCGACCAACAGCTCTGCGGGCTGCTCGAGCCGGGCGACGCCACGATTCATCAGTGCGAAACCATCCACCACTCGGCCCCGAACACGACGCCGCACTCACGGCTCGGCCTGCTGCTCGTGTATCGCGGCGCACATACTCAAACCGACCCGGCATTAAAAACCACATATCTCGCCGCGGCTACGGCTACTCCGCCCGCGTGAATCAACGCAAGAAGCGCCTTATCGTTTTCTCTATCTTAAGAAGATTCTTAGGCTTGACTTGGCATTCCCAGATCACGAGCACTCGCCAGCCGAGGCGCCGCAACTTGCGCAAATGTCGACGATCGCGAGTGACGTTTGATTCCAACTTTGCGTTCCAAAACACCTGGCGCGATTTGGGGCGTCGATTGCCTGCCGCGCAAGTGTGTTGGTGCCAAAAGCATCCGTGAACTAAGATGACGCACCTGCGAGCCGAAAACACGAGGTCGGGGCACCCCGGCAGTGACTTGTCGTGAAGACGATATCGATAACCTAGTGAATGTATCAACGAGCGAATTGCGATTTCCGGGCGAGTGTCCTTGCCTCGCACGTTAGACATGACGCGACTTCGCTCCAGTTTCGAGAGATTGTCCATTGATGGCCGAGCGAATCGCAAAGATCTCCGAGAAGATTGAGGAACTCCTCGACATTCTACCGCCCGACGGCATGAGAGACGTTGATCGACGTGGTAGGTCGTCGAAAAAGCTTCGTAAACTCGCGGAAGAGTCGGCAGCCGCTTTGGCAAAGCTGGCGGAGGAACTGGACCCCGTCCGGCGACCAAGCTTTGTTTTCGATGTCTCGAATCCTGAGACCATCGGAAGACTGATCGGGCAGTCACTGTTGGAGCAACCTAAACTGCCGCTGGCGGAACTGTCGAAGTTTTATGGATCCGGAGTGTATGCCCTCTACTACCGCGGCAAGTTTGCCGCCTATCGACCGATTCGCGGAAGCGAGACGCCGATTTACGTTGGGAAAGCGGATCCTCCGACGCCGGACGCGAAGACGTACTTGGAGCAAGGGCCCAAGCTCGCGATTCGTCTTCTTGAACACGCCAAAAGCATTCGAAGCGCGACTTCGACGCTGAACATTAACGACTTTGACTGTCGATATTTGGTCGTGCAGAGCGGGTGGCAGCGGTCCGCGGAGGACTACTTGCTCAACGTATTCAGACCGATATGGAATTCAAAGGTCTGTTACGGCTTCGGTAAACACGGCGATGATCCGTCGACGCGGAGCAATACGCGTTCGCCGTGGGATACGCTGCACCCAGGTCGCCCCTGGGCCACCAAAGCGGGAAATAAGCCGCAAACTCAAACTATCGACCAACTTCTCGAACAAGTCTCCGAGCATTTCTCGCGATATCGTCCGAAGCATTAGCTTCGATAACTTCACGAAGTCTATTTGCAACAACTTCCGCGAGTTTCACAGGAACCGCATTGCCCAGTTGGCGCATCGACTCAGTCCATGAGCCAAGAATCTCCCAATCATCCGGAAAGGTCTGGATTCTCGCACATTCCCGAACAGAGAAGTACCGTACGCTCCCGTCGTCGAATCGAAGCGTATTCTCACCACCGGGCACACCATGGTCACCGGCTTTCAGTGTCTTGGCGGGTTCGTCATAGGGGCTACCAGTGTGGCCTGGATAGCTACGCGCGCCAGGATTGAGAAAGTGGTTCTTGACTTGTGACGACGTCTGCCCGGACGCAATTTTTGGAAGGTCGGCGATTGCATCACGAACGGTCGTCCAGGGTTGTCCTAGCATTTCCGGAATGCTCGCCCTCAATCTTCGAATTCTGGAAATCTTTATCGCGGGCGGAAGTGGACGCTTGCTCTTGCTTATGCGATGCCTACTCCAGTAATCGCCTGCCACCCACTTTGAATAGAGCAACGCGTCTTCGGTATGCGTCGGCGTCGGGAAACTGAAGCTAGCCTGCAAATCGGAACGAATCCCGACGATGAAGACTCGTTCTCGACACTGAGGTACGCCGTAGTCCGCAGCGTTCAGCAGTTGGAAGACAACGTTGTATGAGAGCCCCTTGTGACGTCCCGAGGTATGGAGCTTCTCAAGCCGCGCCAAATGGCTAACCCAGTCCTCATCTCCACGTAAGGGAACGTCTGGAAATCGAAACCGGTGGATGATGTAGCTGTAGTAATTGGCAAAGCTTTGTCGAAGTAGGCCCTTGACGTTTTCAAAGATGAAGGCTTTGGGTTGAATCTCACGAACCGCTCTCACCGCCTGCGGAAACATGTTGCGGCGATCTTCGCTGCCAAGATGCTTGCCGCCTAAAGAAAAAGGCTGACAAGGCGGCCCACCGAATACGAAGGAAACTCGATCAGCGTGTCGCTTGAAGTCGAATTCGCAAACGTCCCCTTCGACAATATCCCACGGAGTGCGTCGAGCCGACATATTATGGCGAAGAGTCCGGCACGCATCGGCGTCCCATTCGAGTACCGCTTCGTGCTTGAACCCGGCATTGCAAGTGCCGATTGCCAGACCGCCGGCTCCGGCAAAAAGTTCAATTGAATTCATGAATCCATTCTCGCAATCGAAGTCTCGATTCTACCCTACGCGAGTGTACGAATGTCTGGTGCTTCGTCAATAATCGGATGCACCTACTCAAAGGCGGATTTGCAGCGACTGCATTTCCCTTGCGGTCTGCGGGGGACTTATTCAGCGATGCGAATCAGACCCCCCCCCGCTTTTCCCAGCCAGCGAATCTAAGCGTTCACCGGGAGGCGTAGACCACGCCGTACTTCGTTCATCGTTGCGCGTTGGCGCTCTTTTACGAAGTCGCCGGCTTTCTTCGTCATCGCCATCGTTTGCTCGCGGTCTTTCACGAGCGACAACACCGTCGTCGGGTACTTCGCCGCTTGCTCCGCTTGGTCCATGTCGAAGAGCCAGTCGGCTAGGCCGATGTCTTGCCACATGAAACCTTTGGTGGTTTGCTCGGCGAAGCGGCCGACGATCGCCGGGACGCCGTTGCCGATGCACATGATCGGCGTATGCATCTCCAGGCCGAACATGCCCGCGCTACGCACGTAGGTGCTCAGCGCTTCGTCGGTGAGCCAATAGTTTTCGCGCCACACGACGCGCGGCTTAACGTCGGCCGGCAGCTTGTCGTAAAGCATCTCCCGGCCGATCGCCATCTGCGTTTGATCTTCTGGGCAGATCAGCACTTTGTGGTCGGTCTCACGCACGATCTTCTCGATCGCGGCTCGCAGCGGCGCGCAGTCGTGCTCGCGCATTTCCATGTTGCGGGCATGCTTCTTTTCGTCGAGGGCCCGCTTCTTGGAAGGAATGAGCCAATACGGCGTGTAGCGGTAACGCGGGATGACGCAGAGAAACTTCCCGCGTTCCAGACCGTTGCTCGTTAGAAACGCATCGGCCGCGGCGTCGTTGCGAAGATCGGTTGCGAAAGCTCCGTCGGGCCCGAACTCCATGATCGGGCTCTTCACGCCTTCGCGCTTGATGAGTTCCAGCGACTTCGAGTCGCGGCAGTAGACGAAATTAGCGCCGGTGAGCAGTTCGTTCAGCTCCGGGGAACTGCCGCCAATCGTCACGCCGTACACCCCGTACGGCTTCTTCGTCTCGCGCGCCCAGCGAGCCATCTCTTTCGCACCGACGACGCTCGGCCCGGAGCCGTGCAAAAAGAAATCGCTTTCGGCGAGCGCTCGTTTCACCTCCCCTTCGGCTTTCACGATCTGCAACCTCGGGAACCGGGCCAAGAGCATCTCGCGCACGCCGTTGTCGACGCTCGAAGGCCAGAGCGCAACGTCGGCCTCGGGCACATGCTCCTCGAGCAAACGAAGCACGCCCGGCGTGTGGGCGATGTCGCCGATGTTTACCGTTTGCCAAGAAGAGCGGAGCAACACCTTCTTGCGCGGCGCATCGGCCGCGGCTCGCAGCAGGCTTGCGCCTCCGGCGATCGCCGCCGTGCCCGCGAGCCCGGCTTGCAGAAACGTTCGACGCGACACACGGTTCTTGGGCTTCGACATG
>JAFLCO010000471.1 GCA_017303535.1 Planctomycetota bacterium | reverse complement strand
TCCAAGGCTGCCCGAATACAGGTTTCCCTGCGTCCGGAGACCCACAGCCGTACATTTGCTATCGGCGCGGGCTCTAGCCGACTTTAGGCAACCGATGTCCGGCGAATGATTACTGGAACGAAGTTCGCATCTCGCACGGAATAAACGGACCGCCCGGCATGCGCGGCGCGCGGATTTGGAAATAGCACGCGCAAGTTGACGACGAAACGATCACGACCTTCAGCATAAGGAAACTTTAGGAAATGCCCCAAGCGGCCAAGTTGGCGTTGGAAGACGGCACCGTGTTCACCGGCACTTCCATCGGCGCCGAAGGAGAAGTCGACGGCGAAGTTTGCTTCAACACGTCGATGACCGGATACCAGGAAATCCTCACCGATCCGAGCTATCGCGGCCAGATCGTGACGATGACGTATCCGCAAATCGGCAACTACGGCGTCAACGCCGAAGATCTCGAAAGCCCGAAACCGCACTTGGCCGGCTTCGTCGTACGCGAACTCAGCGGCCGCGTCAGCAACTTCCGCGCGGAAGGAGATCTTTCCGAATACCTCCGCCGCTACAACATCCCGGGCATTCAAGGAATCGACACCCGCGCGCTGGTGCGGAAGCTGCGCATGACCGGTGCCATGAAGGGGGTCCTTTCGACCGTCGACCTCGACGATCGCAGCCTCGTCGCGAAGGCGAAAGCTTCGCCGGGCCTCGTCGGTCGCGATCTCGTGCGGGAAGTCATGCCCGATCAGCCGCGTGAGTGGAGCGAAAACCTCAGTCCGTGGATGAAGCTTGAGACGACGCAGGCCTCGGCCGATGATGCCGGCAAGCCGCACGTCGTCGCGCTCGACTACGGCATGAAGTGGAACATTCCTCGCTATCTGCGCGATCGCGGTTTCCGCGTTTCGATTCTTCCCGGCACGGCCAAGGCCTCCGACGTGCTGGCGGCCAATCCCGACGGCGTGTTCCTTTCCAATGGCCCCGGCGATCCTGAGCCGCTCAACTATGCGATCGAAACCATTCGCGGCGTGCTCGGCAAGAAGCCGGTGTTCGGCATCTGCCTGGGCCACCAGTTGCTTTCACTCGCCTGCGGTGCCGGCACGTTCAAGCTGAAGTTCGGGCATCGCGGCGCAAACCAGCCGGTGATGAACTACGAAACCGGCGTCGTGGAAATCACGTCGCAGAATCACGGGTTCGCGGTCGATGAAGCATCGCTGCCGAGCGATCTGGAAGTGACGCACCGAAATCTGAACGACAACACCATCGAAGGCGTGCGGCATAAGAAGCTGCCGGCGTTCTGCGTGCAGTACCACCCGGAAGCGTCGGCCGGTCCGCACGACAGCAGCTACTTGTTCGACAAGTTCCGCGAGCTGATCGGGAAGTAAGAAGCTCGAAATCTCGCGATGTGAAGTTGAATCGAAGGCGAGCGGCCGGCGTAAGCCGGCCGTTTTCGTTTCTGAACTTCACGTTCCATGACGTTGCGAACTTAACGGGGGCCTTACGGCCCCCGCTCGCCCAATACAATCAAGGGCGTTACGCTCTTGCGTTGCGGCGAATATCGCCCAAGAGCACGCTGAGCACGTCCATCAGCGTCACGGCGAGCTTCGGGTTGCGCGAGGCCCCGTTCTCCGTGCAGTCGAGCCACTTCTGCAGGGCGTGCCGGCAGTAAGCTTCGCGCGACTCTTCGGCGAGTGAATGGGAAAGCGGGGCGATGATCTCCGGCCAAAGCGTTCGCAGCCGGGCGATGGCCGAGGACTTACCGGCGATCGCTTCAAACACGACGTCGTCGAGTTCGCCGAGCCGCTCCATGAGCCGCGGGTCGCCGAGTTGCAGGACGTCGCTCGGCGCGTCACGCAATAGGTCGGCCCGAGCGTCGGTCGGGTTCTTCGCCGTCGGCTGCTCGCGGTGCGCACCGTCGCTGCGCAACAAGTTTGTGGATTTTCCGTCGGCCGCCGTCTTCCGACGGCGCGGCCCGCGCGAGTTCTTCATCGGCAATCTCTAGGGTTTGTCGGTGTTCTTGCGCGGGCGATGTCGGGCCAAGTCTCGTTTCACGGCTTCGAACTGCGTGAGCACGTCGTCGATTTGCCGGTCTTCCGCGGGAGGCGGCGCCGGCGGAGGGGGAGTCGGTTGCGAAACGTGGGCCGCCGCGGGCGAGTGCGCCTCTTGTGAATCGCTCCCCGGCTTCTGCTGGAACGATTTGCGCAGCGACCGCAGTTCGGTCAGCCATTCGAGTCGCTCGTCGGTATAACGGCGATTGTCTTCATCGCGCTGCTTGGCATTGTCCATTTCCCGCTGTTTCAAGCGACGTACTTCCGCCGCCAGGCGGTCCCGATCTTCTTGGGCCGTGGCGATACGATGTTGCAGTTCGGCCAAACCGGCGGCGTCGATACGCGACGGCTCCCGCCGCATCCGCTCGATTTCCGAGTGCGCCGCGGCCAGTTCGGCCCGGGTTTCCGAAAGCTCGACGGCCACATCGGCCAGTTGTCCGACCTTACGCTGGGCCGATTCCAGTTCGCACTCCAAGATGCGACGCTCTTGCACCAGTTGGTCGACTTCGTCGCGCAAGCGGCGCACTTCGCGAGCTTGCGGACCGTCGTGCTGTTCGCGAACGGCATGTTCGAGCCGCTGCTTCTCTTGGCGGATCTCCAGGGCGTTGGCCTGCGCCGCTTCGACGAGCGAATCGAGATGGCCCCACTCTTCTTCGAGCGCTGCCCGCTCTTTGGTCAGGGCCTCGGTGCGCTCCAGAAGTTCGCGTTCGCGTTCGTCGAGCCTGCCGGCCAAAAGCTCGAGCCGCTCGAGTTGCGAGGCCATGAAGGTCTGCAAATCGCGCTGTTTGCGGCGCATCGGCTCCAGTGCGGAGTCGATCTCGCGCAACACCGACCGGCTTTCGGTCTGGGCGTCGGCCGTCATGGTGGAAATCAAGGGGGTGTGCCGATGTGGGAGGCGGCCAAGGTGCGAAGGCACCGCGAGTCCGGCGGGCACCGGACAATTCAACCGCCATCGCAAACGTAGGTCGAAAACGGCGAGAATCAAATTGCTTTCGCTGCCGGCGGATCACGGCCGGGTCCAGACGGAATCGCCGGAAAAATCCGCACGACGTAACTCGAAGCGTCGGACCAGTTTTCTTGCATTGCAAACAGCCTTAAGGAAATGCCCTCCTTGCCGGCCGGGCAGAAATCGGGATGTTGGCAGGTTGTCAGGAGGCCCGTTTATTGGTTGGTTTAGAAATACGGAGATTTGACCCATGCGAAAGTTACTGCTCGTTGCCGCGGCCTTGTTCCTTTGCGGCACGGCCGAAGTTGCCGAAGCCCGCGGATTGTTTGCTTCGCTCGTCGCGCAGCCGGAAGCCCTGCCGACGCCGGACGCTTTGTCCCCGGTCCCGCTAGGGTGTGCCGCGCCAGTTCCGGCGCCTTGCGCCTGCTGCCCGACGCCGTGCATCAAGTATCGCCACGCCGTGCTGAGCTTGAAGAAGGCCCGTTGTTGCGACCCGTGCAAGCCGATGATCAAGGCGGTGCTCTGCGTCAAAAACCCCTGCACTTGTTGCCCGGTCGACGTGCCGGTTTGCCTGCCGTCTTGCTGCTGCGGCGAACCGAAAATGACCTGCCGCAAGGCGGTGCTCGGCGACGGCGTCGTGACCTACGACTGGTGCTGCGGCGTTTCCGTCACCGTGCGGTTCGACAAGTGCGGCGACGTGCTTGTGACCTATCGCGGTGTATAGGCGCGATTAACGAGAGTCGAGCGAGCGGCGGGCTTTACGCCCGCCGTCTTCGTTTACGGCGCGATACACGGCCGAGTTCGGACGGCGGGGATGAACCCCGCCGCTCGCTTTGTCGTTCGCCGACGCTCGGGACTTCGGCTAGAATATCCGCGGTTCGCATGCAACCGCCACGCTCAACTCGCCAAAGTCCGCTCCACCCGCCGACAATGCCCCGCGAAAAGCACCGCCGTACCGCGCGCTCGAAACATCGGGCCGCCGCTCCAACGCCCGATACGCTCACCGTCATCTGGGTGACGACCATCGCAACGGTGTTGTTGTGCGAAGTCAGCGCCGCCGGGGCACGGCTCTATGTGCGGTTCGCCGACCCGCAGGCCAAGCTCATGCACATGTTCTCGGCCTACTTGCTGCTGACGGCGGCGATCATCGGGTTCTTTTTGATTCTGCTGACGCCGGTCGTCGTGAAGCGTAAGCGTTCGAACCCGCCGCCGGCGTTCGTCGCCGCGGCGTTCATCATCGGCGGCATTCCCTGGATCGCCATGCTCTTGCAGGCCTGGGAGTAACGCACAAGCCATGCCGCCG
>JAFLCO010000470.1 GCA_017303535.1 Planctomycetota bacterium | reverse complement strand
TGCTGGCCGCCGCCGTCTCCGGCACGATGGTCTGGGAATGGGTCAATCCGGTGACGCTGACCCAGCGCGCCCTGATCTTCGGCGGCACCCTGCCCTGGCTGGTCGTCGCCGCCGTCTTCCTCTACGACCTCGTCGTCGCGCCGCGCGGCTGGTGCGGCTACGTCTGTCCGATGGGCGCCTGCTACAACCTGATCGGCAAGGCTGCCGTGGTCCGCGTCGCGACGCCGCGCCGCGCGGCCTGCGACGACTGCATGGACTGCTTCGCCGTCTGCCCCGAGCCGCAGGTCATCCGCCCGGCATTGAAAGGCAGCGGCACTGCCGTCATCACGGCCTCCGACTGCACCAATTGCGGCCGCTGCATCGACGTCTGCGGCAAGTCGGTGTTCGGTTTCTCGCACCGCTTCACACAAGGCATTCAACGAAACGACAACAGGAGGGAAGCATCATGAAAAGCCCGCTCAAACTCGCCACCATCCTCGCTCTGGCCTGCGCCTTCGGGCTTGCCGGCAGCGCCGGCGCCCAGGAGAAGCTGCTCTCCGAACGTTCGGGCGGATTCTGCAGCACGACGTCGCCGTCGGTCAGGCCCGACTTCACTTCGACGCTCCGATCGTCCCCCGCGCCGAGCTTCACTTCCGTCTTCACGTACTCCGCGCCCACCTGCTTCCAGCAATACAGCTTGCCCGCTTGCTCGACGATGCATTGCACCGGCACGGCCAGCACCCCCTTCTTGTCGTCGATGAGAATCTCGACGTCGGCCGTCATGCCCGGCTTGAGTTCGCTCTGGCTGCCGTCGATGCGTACGAACGTGGCATATTCCTTGACGCCGTTGGACGAGAAGAAGCCGCCCGGCTCCGGTTGATTGGCGATGAACGTCACGTAGCCGGTGAGCTTGCGATTTTGAATCCGCACCGAGGCGGGCATGCCGGAGCGAAGGCTTTCGACTTTCGATTCGTGGACCGTCGTCTTGACCTGCATTTGCGAAAGGTCGGGCACTCGCAGAATGACCTGGCCTTCGCGTACCGTCGCGCCTTCTTCGATTTTGGGCCGATCGCTGCTCGAGCGGCTGCTGCTGCTTTCGTTGGCGTAGACGACCATGCCACTTTGCGGAGCGGCGATGAGGCAGTTTTCCTTTTGCGTTTCCAGCCGCTTCAACTTCGACTCTTCAAGTTCAAACGCCGTCTGCTCGCTCTTGGCCTTGGCTTCGCTGGTGGCGACGAGCGTCTCCAGGTCGTTCTTCATCTTGAGAAACGTAAACTCTTCCAGCACGCGTTTGGCGGTCTTCGCCGTTTCCAATTCGAGCTGCGAACGCTTCACGGCGAACTGCTGCGACTCCAATTGCAGCGGCGTCACGTACGCCTTGCGAAACATCCGCTCGGTGTACATCAGCGTGTTCTGAGCGCTGCGCAAGTTTTCTTCCGCGATCGTGATCTGCGAGTCGACGAGCTGCTGCTCTTTCTTGAACGTCCCTTCGACGTATTCCCGCAGCGAGATCTTGGCCGCCTCTAGGTCGTTCTTCGCTTGGTCTCGAATGGCCCGGGCCTTCTCATAGCCGATACGTTGTTGCAAGATTTGCTCGTCAATGGCGGCCGAATCGAGTTCGACGAGTTGGTCCCCTTCTTTCACGATCGTGCCGTCGGCCACGATGCTCTTGATCAGCCCACCGCCGGCAACGAGGCAGCGAATGTCGATGTTGCTCGCGCTTTCGACGTTGCCTTTCGTGGTGACGGTGATGACCAGGTCGCCGCGCGTGACTTTGTGCGTGAGCACGGTCGCCGCTTGCTTCGCTTCGAACAGGCCCGTGTACTTGGCAACCGCCCAACCGCCGCCGCCGATCAACACCACGGCGATCGCCAGCGCCACCAGCCGACCGAAAAGCTTCCGCATCGCGCCGGGGCGCTTCGTGCGGCTATGCACGTCGGTTTCGCTGCCGTCGGAGCGGAAGGGGTTTCCGGCCGCGCGCGAGGTCTCGCCGCCGGGCGCGGTATCGGTGCGCAGGATCGAGGCCGAATCCGTGGGCCCGAGGATGGACATGGCGAGACTTTCGGTAGGCGTGCGAGGGAGGCCGGCAGGCAGGGGTCGTCCCCAAACTCCTCAACCCCGCGGCCGGCCGAAAGTTCTTGGCCGCGAGCGGGGTTGCGCCGTGCGAGGGAGCAGCGAGCGCGTCGCCTCTATTCTCGGCAGCCGCCGGGCAAATGGCAATTCTGCCGAGGGGGGACGGCCGCAATTTCCGTCGCCGGTAACCATTTCGCGACGGTCCGACGTACCGAACGTGTCGCTTATAGCGGATTACGGCACCGGCGGGGCGCTGAACAATTCGCCGGGCTTCCGACCCTGGTTCGGCGCCGGCGGCTGCAAGCTAGGCTCCGTCGGCAGCAGCCGCGGCGGTGCGGGACCTTCGGCCGCCGGCGGAATCGCAGCGTCGGTAGCCGCGTCGTTGTGCGAAGCCTGGCGAACCGGATGCGGCGGCTCTTGTGACCGCATCGTGTTCGAATACGACGGCCGGTTCGGGTCGATACCGGCCGTGCGGTTGCCCGCAGGCTTGCGACGCCGAGCGCCTTGCGGAACCGGCAACGACGGGCCGGCGCCACCGCGAGGAACATTGTTCGGCTGTTGCATCCGCGGCGCCGCCGGCGGCATCGGAACGGGCGTCGGCAAGACGTCATTCTGTACCGGCTGCAATTGCGGCGGCGAAGGCTGTCGCAAATTCGGCATGGCCGCAGGGTTCGGCTGCACTTCGGTGTCCAGTTCCCGCTCTTCGGGCGTTACCTTGGCATCGGGCGCGAGCGGCGCGGGCAGGTCGTTCAACTCTTGCTGAATGTCGGCTCGCGGGAGTTGTTCACCCTCGGCCGTCGGCGGAAGTTGGTCGAGCGCATCGTACCACGATTGCGGCACGTCCGGCGGCAGGTCTTCCGCGCCGCATTGCGCGGCCGTGGCCAGCGCTTGGTCGAGCGGGACGTCGATCCAGATGCCGCGGTCGTCGAGCTGCATCAGGCCGAGTTCGCGCATCAAGAGCATCCGGCCTGCGTAATGGTTCAACCACACGCTCATGAAGTTGTTCTGCGAGGCCTGCAAGTCGTTCAAGGCGGTAAGCAGATTGAGCGCAGAAGTCGGGCCGAGCCCCGCCGCCGCTTGGCCGGGGACCGACGGCTCCGGCGGCTTGCTCAACACTTCGCGCGTCTGGTCGACGCGGCGCGTTGCAATGGTGACGGCTCGCCGCTGAATTTCAAGGTTCGTTTCCAATTGAGCCAGCGTTCGCAGCTGTTGCCGCAATGTCTGGTTCACGCCGTCTTCGTATTGAATCAACTGTCGGCGGTCGCGCTGGTATTCGATCAGCGCCGAGCGGTAATTATTGCGCTCGACCAGCCGTGTGAACGGTGCGTCGAACTGCAAGCCGGCTCGCAGCGTACCGGTCTCCGATTGAAACTTCACGCCGTTGTCGCCGACCGTGCCGATGCTGCCGTCGATCGTCACGTCGAGCGTCGATAACAACGAGCGGGCATTGAAGGCGATGAGCCGCCACGAATCGACCAGTGCCGCGCGGTTGTTCATCCAGTCGTAACGGTTGGCCCGAGCGACGTTCAGCGCCAGCACCGGATCGAGCACGATTGGGTCGAGCGTGATGCTTTCCAACCGCGCCCGCACTTGCACGAGCGACGCTTCCTGCACGAGCGACGCTTGCGACTTGGCCAGCACGACCAGATCGTCGATCGTACGCTTGCGGGTTGTCGGGCCGAGCTGCTTGCGCAAGGCTTCGAGCTGCGCTTCGCCGGCCTGGAAGACTTTCTCCAGTTCGTTGAAGCCTTCCGTGAGCCGAACCAGATCGGCATCGAGCAGGGCCGCTTCTTCGGCGGCGAGCGTCTGCTTACGGGCCGGAATCCGCTCGGCGAGCAATTCCAAATCGCGGCGAATCGTCGCGAGGTTGTCGGCCGTTTCGTCGCGGAAGGCGTCCAGCCGGTCGATCGCCATTTGCAGGACATCGACCTCGGGCTGCTCCGGCAGGTTGCCGAGTTCGTCGACGAAGTCTTCGAGCCGCTCGTAGAGATCGTTCGTTTCGGGATCGATGAACTGGAACTGTCGGATCATCTGATCGTCGAGCGACATCGGCAGGTCGGGCGGCAACCCGATCTGCTGGCGCTTGTACGTTTCGAACGTGTTCTCCAGGCCGATGCGGCTCTGCAGAATCGTGGCTCGGGAGGTTTCGATGTTTTGGCGGAACTGATCGACCTGCGCGATGTCGATCGTGCCCGCTTCGAGATTGGCCTGGAGCAGCTTGAGGGTGCGTAGCTGCGCGTTGAGGTTT
>JAFLCO010000047.1 GCA_017303535.1 Planctomycetota bacterium | reverse complement strand
ATCGGCTTTATCGGCGGCGAACTGCTGGTTGACGGGGCCGTGGAAACCTACCCTTCAATCGGCTTAGCCGTCGTCTTGGCGGCAGCGCTAAACGGAATTGCCCTGGTGCGGGCCTACTTTCTGATCTTCACGGGCACTCGCTATCAATCAACTATCGCACTGGGGATCGTTCCGCGAGAACGCGTTTCCACCCTCTCGCTCGCGGCGCTGATTTTGCTCGGCGGCCTCATTCCGCAGTACGGCGTGATCTCACGCTATTACGCGGCCGAGGAAATTTTGGAGGTGCGTGGCTTGAACATCGGCGAGTCGCTCGAATCACCGGACGAGCATCATGATGGGGAGTCGGACGACGACCATGATTTTGACGACGACGATTTGGAAGAGTGGTGGCACCGCGAAATACTTACCGATTAGTCCCCTACGCTCGTTGCGACAAGCGATGTGAGTCTGCGACTAATTGTGCGTAGAAAGGCTGTTACGCGGAGGCGGACGACGGGAGCAGATGAGCATCCGTCCCACTTGCCTCTCCCCGTCACCACTATCTCGTTTTAGGCCGCCCTGTACGCCACGACTTTTGGGGCTGGTGCCGCATTGGATTATCCGTGGCGATCGTTACGACCGGCCCTTACTAGTGCTCGCAGATAAATCTACCGTGATTTCTGGCCGACTCCCGGTTTTCGACCTATGTTTGCGATGTGTCCAAAACGCCTATCGGACGTGAGACGTCGCGGCTGATCGGCTTTTCGCACACCCACCTGCTACGTCCCACCGCGACCGACTCCCAAGGTCGCACCCACTTCTCGCCTCGGTTCGCAGTTCGCCGCTCGCGTTCGCCACACACATCGAAGACCCGCAGCATTGAGGTTCGACATGCGTTTGCAGAATCTTTTCTTGAAGGCGTTTGCCTTCGTCGGCATGGTGTACTTCTTCGGCGAGATCGTTCCGACGTTGACGGGATAATATCTCTTCGCCCGACGCCGAACCGCGGAGACGAACTCCGCGGCTAAATTTGGCTACGACTGCTCCGCCATCTCGCGGGCGTGATAACTCGAGCGGACAAGCGGTCCGCTTGAGACTTGGCTGAAGCCCATCGCGCGTGCCAAGCGACCGTATTCGTCGAACTCTTCCGGCGGGACAAACCTTTTCACCGGCAAATGCTCGAGCGTCGGTTGCAGGTATTGGCCGAGCGTGAGCATATCGCAGTTCACGTCGACCAAGTCGGCCAGCGTATCCAATAGCTCATCGCGGGTTTCACCGAGCCCGAGCATCAGGCCGCTCTTGGT
The DNA here is from genome assembly GCA_017303535.1 of Planctomycetota bacterium. Taxonomy (GTDB): domain Bacteria; phylum Planctomycetota; class Planctomycetia; order Pirellulales; family PNKZ01; genus PNKZ01. The sequence goes on along the minus strand of JAFLCO010000047.1, from coordinate 26,042 downwards.
CTTGATGCTTGGGTTCAACTCTTTCACTCGCTTCAGCAACCCGAGCGTCCAGGAATACTGGCTCTTACGACCGCGAACCTCGCGATAAAGCCGCGGTACTGTTTCCGTGTTGTGATTGAACACTTCGGGCGATGCCTCGACGACCCGTTCCAGCGCGCCGGGCTTGCCCAAAAAATCGGGCGTCAGCACTTCGACCGCCGCCCCGCACCGCTCGCGTACCGCCAAGACCGAACGATAGAAATGTTCCGCCCCGCCGTCGGGCAGGTCGTCGCGCGTAACACTCGTGATGACGACGTGCTTCAGCCCCAAGCGCGCCGCAGCTTCGGCAACGCGGTCCGGCTCATCGGCTTCCAAGGTCGACGTCTTGCCTTTGCTCACCGAACAAAAACCGCAAGGGCGAGTGCAAACATCGCCCAAAATCATAAACGTCGCCGTCTTCTGCGAGTAGCACTCCATGCGGTTGGGGCACTTCGCTTCTTCGCAGACCGTGGTCAGTCGCAATTCCTGCAGCAAACGATCGGTGAAGTGGTCGGCGTTCCCCTTCGGCACGTTGCGTTTGAGCCAACGCGGCAGGCGCTGATGACCGGTCGGCAGGAAGCCCTCGATCTCGACGGCATTCGAACTTCCGCCGCAGCAACCACCGCCGCTCGAGCAGGAGTCGCCGGCGCTACCCGGCTGCGTACCGCAAGAACCGGAACTGCAGGCACCCGCGGTCCCACCTGCGACGGGCAACATCGGCAACACGATCGGAAAACTATCCGGCACTAGCTTGATCCTTCGGCGAACGAGAGTCGTCGTCCGGCCTCACCAAAGTACGCGCCAAGAGCGGGTGGCCGGTCAGTAAATGATACCGCTCGCACCCCAGGGCCGTCGACAGGGCCGCCGCCGCCGCCGGCCGCACCATTTGCATGCGGACCGGCCTACGCAGCACCGCTGCCGGCGAAACGGCCTCGCTGCCGTCGATTGGATCGCTCGCGGCGCCGTGTAGCCAACGATCTTCAGGATCGACTTGGATGTACGCCCCAAAGTAGCTGACCCAACTTTTGACGGCGGCCGCCATGAACATCGCCTGACCACCACGTGTCCAAACTCCGCGACGCCCCGACCGTGCGGCCCGCGGCAAATGAAGTTCGTCGGCAACTGCCTCGAGGCCGGCCTGTAGCCGCGTCAGAAAATCGCCCACGGAGTAGCCGAAACGCGCAAGCGGAAGAATCACATAGGCGGCCAACTGGCCGGGGCAATGCAGCAATGTGCCGCCGCCTCGATTAAGCCAACGCACACGAATCTGCTCGCGTTCCAAGGTCGCGTCGCTCAGTCGAACGTCGCACCGCGAACCTTGGCGGCCGATCGTAATCTCCGGCGGATGTTCGCAGAGCAAAATCGTCGCCGTACGATCATTGCGGCCGGACGTTTCGTAAACCAACCGCTGCTGCAATGCCAGCAGATCGTCGAGCGGCGTCGAACCAAGCAGGTGAACCTGCGCGGTCGGCGCTCCGTCGGCGGCGGCATACGTTTCGCGAAACATGCAGGCATCGGCTAGAGAACGAGGTAGCCAGCGGATACGATAAATCCTTGTCCGTTGTCCGTTGTTGAAGAATCACTCCATCAACGGACCACGGACTACTGACAACGGACCAATTCCGAATCTATCACGCCGCAGTCGTGGGTAACAGGTGAGCGCGAAGTCCGCGAAAGATAAAGAGAAAGAGAAGAAGGACGAGGCCAACGAACGGCTCGTCGCGCAGAACCGCCGCGCGCGCCATGAGTACGAAGTGCTCGATACCGTCGAATGCGGCATCGTGCTCGTCGGCAGCGAAGTGAAGACGTTACGCAGCGGCAAGGTCATGCTCGATGACGCCTATGCCAACGTTAACAAAGGGGAAGTGTGGCTAGTCGGCTGTGAGATTCCGGAGTACGTGCAGGCCAATCAATTCAATCACGAACCGAAGCGGAAGCGGAAGCTTTTACTACACCGCCGCGAGATTCAAAAGTTCGCCTCCCGGGCCTTTGAAAAAGGCCTTACGCTTGTTCCGCTCAAACTGTATTTCAAACGTGGTAAAGCCAAAATTCTGCTTGGCATCTGCAAAGGCCGGCAATTGCACGACAAGCGCGAGAAGCTGAAGAAAGAAACGATGAACCGCGACATTCAACGTGCCATGCGCCGCGGTTAGTTTGACGCCGACGGCGAGCCGGGAGCGTGTGCGACCGGAGTCTCATTTCAATTTCCGGACATTCCCAGCCCCATGCTCGACCTTCACGACAAGATGACCGAAGCCGCGGCTTACATCACGTCCAAGTGGGCCCGTCGGCCGAAGGTCGGCATCATTCTCGGCACCGGCCTCGGCGGCTTTGCTCGCGAGGTGCAAGCCGAGGCGGTGTTCCCGTATACCGAGATTCCGCACTTTCCGAAGTCAACGGCTTTGGGCCATAAGGGCCAACTCGTGTGCGGCCTCTGCAACGGCGTGCCGGTCGCCACGATGGAAGGACGCTTTCACTGCTATGAAGGCTATCCGCTTAATCTCGTGACGTTGCCGGTCCGTGTGATGCGGCAGTTGGGAATCGAACTACTCATCGTTTCCAACGCCGCCGGCGGCATGAATCCGCACTTCAAAGTTGGCGATGTCATGGTCATCGAGGACCACATCAACCTGATGGGGGACAACCCGCTGATCGGCTACAACGACGAGCGGCTCGGCCCACGGTTTCCCGACATGAGCGAGGTTTACGACCGGAAGCTAATCGATCGAGCCTTGGAAATCTCGCGGCAGGCCAACTTCGTGGCTCATCGGGGCGTGTATGTCGGCCTCAAAGGCCCGAATTTTGAAACGAGGGCCGAGTACCGTTTCCTGCGAACGATCGGTGGCGACGTGGTCGGCATGTCGACTGTGCCCGAGGTGATCGTGGCCGCGCACATGAACATGCCGGTGCTGGCGATCTCGGCCGTGACGAACGTCTGTCTCCCAGATTCGCTGGAAAAAGCGGACGGTCACGAAGTGGTTCAGGCGGGAAAACTTGCGGAACCGAAAATGCGCAGAATCGTGATGGACATTCTTGGTAACCTTGCGGCGCCGGACGGCCGTTGAATCCAGTCGCACTCCGCGCAAACCGAACGGACTTGAATAAGCGTGTTCGTTTTCTCGCCGCGCTCTGCCTAACGTCTAGGCCGCGCCTAGACCCTTTCTAAAACTTATCCCGCAATTTCGATCGATTTTTTGATCGACGCTGATCGTCCGCCGCGCATTGGCACGATAATTGTTGATGGTGCGAGAGGTAAGGGGCGCGGCATCGCGAGAGGCCGCATTGACCTATCGTCGGCTTTCAGCAATGATCGCCGCCGATTCGAGCGCCAAGGATTGGCGCTAAGCATTGCGGCCGCAGCACACCAGCGACGCACGCCTCTGAAGTTTCGGTCGCAAACGAACCGACCTAGTCGGCCGGTTCGCGGTACCGACAGGAGGCGGTCATGGCATCGGTCTCGCTGTTCTCGGCAGATTCGGCGGCGTCCCGAAAGACTCGCACGCGGACTCCACGACGCCCGTTCTCAGGCGTCGAGTTTCTCTCGCGGTATTTCTTTCGACCGCATCCCCGATTGAAACTGCTTTCCTGGGCAGGTTTGCTTGTCGTCGCTGTTGAGGCGATCGTACGCGTCGTCGAACTTGGCTCGGGCGCGACGCTCTCCGACTCACAACGTTTGACGGTGGCGAAGTTGCAGCCAGGCGTTTGGTTACGCGGTCGCTATGTGAATAGCTGGGGCTATTGGGATCAGGAGTTTCAGGTGGGCGCGGCGCCTAGCGGCATTCGCCGTGTTGCACTTCTCGGCGATTCTTCGCTCTTGGCCGGCGGCCCGAATTCTAACGTTGCCTCAATGCTTGAAGATACGCTCGCTAACACCGAAGTCGATCATTTCGCGGTTGTCGAGGGAGGTCCTCGGGAGTTCGTCGCGCAGTTTCATGCCGACGTCATTCGCCGCAACCCGCAACAACTAATCGTTTGCCTCGCAATGGCTCCGCCCGCCATAGATCAACCGCAGTCGGCGGGGCTTTCGCAGTGGCACACCTTGCACTTTCTTCAAGCGATCGTCGGCCCGAACACGGCCCATGCCGAAGGCGATCCGTTTAACGTCGACCGGACGCAAGCCGTGGATTATGACGAATTTGTTCGCCGCCGTGCATCGACGATCGACGCCTCCCGGTCCGATATCGATGACTCGGAACTGCGCTCAGCGCAGAATTCGATAGCGCAGTTGGCCCAAATGTGCGAGCGACAACGCATTCCTCTGAAACTTGTCCTGATCCCCGGCGAGTATCAACTCAGCACGCAACTGACGACGTCTTTCGCGCGACGTCGCGAGATTGATGCTACGTCGCTTGATTTAGAACTTCCCCAGCGACGCTGGCGTGCGTTCGGCGAACATCTCGGAGTCGAGGTGGTCGATCTGCTGCCCACGATGAAGGCGTCGCGAGAAATCGTGTATCGCACGAACTCTCCGGAGTGGAACGAACGAGGAATCGCTCTAGCCGCGGAGACCATCGCCCGCGGCCTCTGACCCTGAGATCCAAGTGCGATGGTAGTCCTACCCCGGGATGACCATGCTATGCGCTGGAGGCAAACTCGACGGCTCGCTCTGCTACAACTTGAAACCGGCTGTACTATTGCGCGATTCGTAGGCATTGGGCAGCACCGACGATACCGGCAAGATTGCCCAGCCGGGCTTGCTGAACGTCGGTGCAGCCGCGCGGGTTCAAGGTCGCATTTTCGACCGCTTTCCGTACCGCGTCGGCAAAGAGATTGTAGTGCTCGTCGATTATGCCTCCCCCGAGAATGATGCGCTCGGGAAGCAGCGAATGCTGTATGGTCCAAGCCGCCGTATTAACGGCGCTAATGGCACGGTCGACGATGGCCCGAGCCTGCTTATCGCCGGCTTTCAGTGCGGCGAACACGCCGCGCGCGTCGCCAAATCCGGCAGTTTTGCCGGCGGCGGAGATCGCCGTGCCCGAGGCAAGCGATTCCAAACATCCGCGCACGCCGCAGTAACATTCCGGGCCCGCCGGATCGAACGGCAGATGGCCTAATTCCGGATGCGTGTCCGTAGCACCGCGATAGATGCGGCCGTCGATCAAAACACCGGAGCCGACGCCGGTGCCGAACGTGAGCATGACGACGGAACGCGCCCCACGCCCGGCGCCGAAGTACGCCTCGCCGACGGCCGCGGCGTCAGCGTCGTTTTCCAAAACGGCGGGCCGATCGAACGTCGCTCGCAGCGGCGAGACGATATCGACTCCGTCCCACGTAGGCAGCGTGTACGGGTTGTCGATCGTTCCGTGCTTCGGATGCACCGGACCAGCACAGCCAACACCGACGCCTTCTAGAAATTCGCACGAACTTCCGACTTCGGCAAGACATTCGTCAATCGCTCTCACAATCCGCTCAACGCCACGCTCGAACCCGAGTGAGGCTTCCGTCGGAAAGCTCCGCTGAGCAAGAATCTCGCCGTGCGCGTCAACGAGCCCGACGGCGATTTTCGTCCCGCCGATATCGACGCCTGCGGCGATTGTCGAACTATTCAAAGGGTTCACAATCACACACTAGCCCTGAAGCGCAAGCGAGGGGGCATGAAGTCGCAACAAGGCCCCCTCGCTTGCGCTTCTGCGCTGGTAATTGATCGCCAAGCCGACTGCTACTTCCGCACCTGCTCGAAGTAGAACGTCCCCTTCTTGTTCGACACGGCGATGTCGAGCAGGCCGTCGCCGCTGATGTCGCGGACTTCGAACTGGGTACCGACGCCGCTGTCGTCGTCGATTTGGTGAGCCTTCCACATCGGCTTGCCACCTTGTCTCGTGAGTTCAAACCAATACAGCACGGCCGGATCGCCGGGATTGATGTCGCCTTTGGGACCATGCGCCCAGTAGCGTTTGCCAGTGACGAAATCCATCAACCCGTCGCCGTTCATGTCGATGAAGCACATGGCGTGAGTTTGCGAGAAGGTTTTGTCGATCTCGTGCGTCGCGAACTTTCCCGGCTCGGTTTGCTCGTGCCACCAGATACCGATTAGATGGGCGGCGCTCGAAAGAATGTCGGCATCGCCGTCGCCGTCGAAGTCGTAGACGTACATCTGAGCCGCAGGCCCACCGAGCGTGACCGCATGAAACGCCCACGGCGTGTTTTCATTCTGCGCGGCGGGAGCCTCCCACCAGCCGCTCGGCGTGACGATGTCGGCCCGGCCGTCGCCGTTGATGTCGCCCCGACCGATGCCGTGATAGAACTTGCGGGCCATGTCGACCCCCTTCTCTGAAACGGCCGTGAGCGACCATTTTGATTGCGGATCGGATGTAGGCCGCGCGACGGCGACGTACTTGTTCGGGCCATCGGCTTCCTTTGGTTCCGGCGCGGTTCCTAAAAGGAACTCACGCTTCTTATCGCCGTCGAGATCGAGATACTCGGGACTCTCGTTGTTCGTTACGTCTGTAACGACATATCGAGACCACGGCCGCTGAGCACCTTTCGGGTTCTCTAACCACACGGTCGCCTGTCCGGGAAACTCAACGACGAGCAAATCGTCCCAACCATCCTTATTGAAGTCTTCCGACCAAGCCTGGAAGCATTGGCTGTACTTGAGCGGATCAAAGTCGCGAGCCTGTTCGCGAATCGGCTGCATCTTCCAATCGGGAGCCGCGTAGTAGGCCTCGCCGTTGGCGATGTCGAGCTTGCCGTCGTGGTTAAAGTCGCCGACGGCCACGCCTTCGGCCCGGAACTTCGGGTCGATGTGTGTCTTCTTGAAGCTGATCTCTTCGGCCGTGACAGTAGTAATAAGCGACAGCGCAATCGCTACGATGCAGATGGGGCGAGTCATGGGCATGCTCTTTACGAAAACTCTGTTCGATAGCCTTGGATGAATATCCGAGGCCCTGTATCAGGAAGGAACGAATGTAATTCCCCCAAGCATAAACGCCGCCGCGTCACTTCGCCAGCAAGGTGCGAATGCGATCGCGATACTCTCGGGCTTCGGCCACAATCTTCACAGGATCCAACGTCGTCGGCTTGCGATCATCGACGACTAATTTGCCGGCGACCGCCACCGTGCGGACGTCGCTCGCTTTGACGGCGTACGCTAGATGCGAATAGACGTCGTACATCGGCACCACGTGCGGCGCCGTCACATCAACGAGGATGAAATCGGCCTCTTTACCGATTTCGAGCGAGCCGATCTTGTCTTCCAAATGCACGGCCCGAGCTCCGTCGATCGTGGCCATCGCCACAGCTTCGCGGGCCGCGATGACCGTCGGATCGCGAAGATTGACCTTGTGCAGCATCGCCACCGTGCCGATTTCGCCCCACATGTCGAGGTCGTTGTTCGAGGCCGCTCCGTCAGTTCCCAAGCCCACGCCGAGCCCAAGCTTGAGCATCTGTGGAACCGGCGCGATGCCGGAAGCGAGCTTCATATTCGATTGCGGGCAATGCGCGATCCCGACGCCGTGCTTTTTGAGAATCAGCATCTCTTCGTCAGTGGCCCAAACAACATGTTTGGCAATAACGTTGGGTCCGAGAAACCCGAGCCGATCGAGATGCACGGTCGGAGTCGCTTGGAACTGCTTCTTCGAATTCTCGACTTCGTCCTGAGTTTCCGCTAAGTGAATGATGAGCGGCGCCGAGTATTTCGCGGCAAGTTCCTTGGCCGCTTGAAGATGCTCGGACGACACGGTGTACGGCGCATGCGGCGCGGGTGCGGCCGTGATGAGGCGATGGCCTTTCCACTTTTTGAGAAACGCTTCGGTGCCGGCCAGCGTGGCGTCCCAAGTCTTGTAATCGGGAGCCGGAAAATCGATCATCGCCTGCCCAATGACGCCGCGCATTCCGGCTTTCGCCGTTTCGTCGGCCACGGCGTCTTCAAAGTAGTACATGTCGACGTAAGTCGTCGTGCCGCCGAGCAGCATTTCGAGAACGCCGAGCCTCGTACCGGCCCGAACAAAAGCTTCATCGACGAACTTCGCTTCCGCCGGGAAGATGTAGTTGCGGAGCCAATCCATCAAGGCTTTGTCGTCGGCGAGACCGCGGAAGAGCGTCATCGCCGCATGGCCGTGCGCGTTGACGAGGCCTGGCATGAGTACGGCCCCATCGCCCTGCAACGTACGGGTCGCGTCGAACTTGTCTTTCAGCTCGGCCGAATTCCCGACGGCGATGATCTTGCCGTCGCGAACGGCAATCCCCCCGTCGTCGATCACCTGTCGATCGGCACCCATGGTGACAACGGTCGCTCCGACGACCAACAAATCGGCGGAATCCTTACCCATGACGTTCGTCACCATTGCCAAAAGGCCGATTGCCGAGAACAACCCGCGGTGAAAGGACGCAAGCCACGGCATGCACGACACCTTAAAGCGGGAGGAATTAGTAGCCGATGCCGGCTCGCGCCGGTCGGCGATTTATCATCCGCGTCGGCTAACGCGACCGCAAGGAGGTCGAATTCCGGAGAAATCGCGGCTTTCACGTCAATTCTCGCGCACCGCCCTTAACCTTCGGGCCGATGTAAGGATAATTCGGTACTGAAGTTGTTCGACGGTCTCGTCGCGGACGGTCACCTAATCGACACCGAGGTTGTTTGCATGTGCGGAATTGCCGGAATCATCGATCTACGCGGGCAGCGCGAACCGGACCGCGGCGCCTTAGAAAAGATGACGCAGAGCATCTTTCATCGCGGGCCCGATGAAGACGGCTTCCTTGCGGCGCCCGGCATCTCGATCGGCCAACGCCGCTTGAGCATTGTCGGTTTGGCCGACGGTCAACAGCCGATCTACAACGAAGATCGCACGGTCGCGGTCATGTACAACGGCGAACTGTTCGACTATCCCGAACAGAAAGCGGCCCTTGAGTCGCGCGGCCATAAGTTTCGCACGCACAGCGACACCGAACTTCTCGTGCACCTCTACGAAGATTTCGGCGAAGGAATGTTCGAGCATCTGCACGGGCAATTCGCGTTCGCGATCGTTGATCTGAAGAAGCGGACGATTCTGCTGGCTCGGGACCGTGTCGGCATTTGTCCGCTGCATTGGTCGCGGCAGGGTGATTGGTTCCTCTTCGGCTCTGAGATCAAGGCGATTCTCGCGTCGGGTATGGTTCCGCCGGCTTGCGATGAGCGTGGGCTCGACCACATCTTTACGTTCTTCGCGATGGGAACGCGGCGGACGATGTTCGCCGGCGTATCGTCGGTTCTGCCGGGACATTACCTGAAGATACAACTGCGCGAAGACGGACAACCGGCCGAGATTGTCGAACGGCGCTATTGGGATCTTGATTTCCCCGAATTGGGCGAAGAGTATGACCCAGAAAACTCGGAGGACTTGATCAACGAGTTCGACGCCACCTTCCGCCGCGCCGTCGAAGTTCGCCTACGAGCCGATGTGCCCGTGGTCGGGTACCTAAGCGGCGGCATCGATTCGGCGATGGTGCTGGCGAACGCGTCGAAGATTCGCGGCAAAGGGGTACCGAGCTTTACGATTCGCATCCCCAAACTAGATGAATCTTCCAAAGCGACCGACGCCTCGAAGCACGTCGACTCCCCGCAGACAATCGTACACTGCGACGAGCACGTCATCTCCGACGCCTATCCGAAGCTCATCAGCGCCGCGGATTGCCCGGTCGTCGATACAGCCTGCGCATCGCTGTATTGCCTCGCCGGTGAAGTTCACAAGCAAGGGTACAAGGTCGCACTGACCGGCGAAGGTTCCGACGAAGCGATGGCCGGCTACGTGTGGTTCAAAGCGTATAAGATTCAGCGCTGGTTCGATTTCGCCGGCTTCCGCCCGAGCGTCGGCTTCAGCCGCGTGTTTCGCAAGTTGAGCGCCCCGCAGGTTTCGCTGGGACAGATGCGCCGCATCGATCGCATGATCGGAGGACCGCACGCGCAGTCGGAGATGTACAACTTCGTCTCCCTCTCGCGGCATCGTTTCTACAGTAGCGCGATGAAAGAGCGGCTTGGCGATCATGTCGCGTATGAAGATCTGCCGCTCGATACGGAACGGATGAAACGTTGGCATCCGCTCAATCGTTCGCTCTACATCGGCTACAAGACGATGCTCTGCGGCATGTTGCTCAATCACAAGGGGGACCGCGTCGCGATGGCCAACAGCGTCGAAACACGCTACCCGTTCCTCGACGACGACGTCATCAAACTCTGCTCGCGCGTCCATCCGCGCTGGAAACTGCGACGGGCCCGTTACGACAAGTACCTGCTTCGCCGTACGGCCCAGCGTTACCTGCCGGACGACATCGCGATGCGTCCCAAAGCCATGTTCCGGGCCCCGTTCGCCGATAGCTTCTTCGTGCACGCCCCGTCGTTTGTACGGCAACTGATGAGCGAAGAGTCGCTCAAGAAAACCGGCTACTTCGACGTGGCCGGCGTCCGCAAACAGTTTGAGAAGTACGTCAGCGGCAAAGCGTCGAAGGCTCGCTTCTTCTTGGAGATGGGCCTGATCAGCGTGCTCTCGACCCAGTTGTGGCACCACATGTACCTCGGCGGCGGCCTGTGCGACATGCCGGATACGAAGCCGAATCCGAAGGTCGATCGCCCGGCGGGCGTGACAGTTTAGTCTCAAGCGGCGCTGTTAACCGATCAAACTTGCGATCGGTTCACCGGCGTCGGAGATCGCGATCGGCCGGCCGACGGGACTCATCGCCTCTTTCGCCGGGTCTAAGCCGAGCAACGTTGCGAGCGTCGCGAAGTAATTCGGCACCGTAACGGCGTCTTTAACGACCTTCGCACCGTTTTCATCCGTTGCGCCGTAGGCTTGGCCCGCGCGAACGCCGCCGCCGGCGAGTACGGTGCTCCAAGCCGTCGGGTAATGGTCGCGTCCGTCGACCGCGCTGATCGTCGGCGTGCGGCCGAATTCACCCATCCAGACGACCAAAGTATCGTCGAGCAGATCGCGCTGGTGAAGTTCCTTGATAAGCGTTGCCATCGCCGGGTCAAGATCACGCATCAAGAGAGAAGTCTTCGTGAAGTTGTCGATGTGCGTATCCCAGCCGTCGAGCGTGACTTCTACAAACTTAACGCCGGTCTCGATCAAACGTCGAGCCATGAGACAACCGCGGCCGAAGTCGTTGTCGCCGTACGCGTGCCGCACGGCTTCCGGTTCTACGGAAATATCGAAGGCCTTTGCCAACGGCGAGCGCATCAACTGCACGGCCTTGCGGTTTACCGCGTCGTGGTTGGCCGGTGCAGGTGAGCGTGTTGCCGCTTGAAAATCATTCTGCAACATCTGCAGGGCTTCCATCCTTAGGGCGAATCGTCCGGCATCGACGTCTTTCGCGGGAGCTAGATTGCGCACGCCGCGTCCTGGATGCTGTACGCCGAACGGATCATGCTGCACGCCGAGAAATCCGGAACCGACCGATGGTCCGCGGATGCTGACGAAATTCGGCAGCTCAAAGTTCGGGGCCCCCAATTCCCGGCTGACCCAGGAACCCAAGCTCGGGTGTTTGAGCGTGCCGGAAGGTGAATAGCCGGTGTGCATCAAGTATTGGCCACGGTCGTGATTCCCTTCTTTGCTGGTCATCGAGCGAATGATCGCCAGATGCTTCGCTTGCGCGGCGACTTGCGGCAGATGCTCGCAAATCCGCACACCGGCGGCACTAGTCTTGATCGCTTTGAAGGAGCCGCCGGTCTTGGTGCCGAGCTTCGGGTCGAACGTGTCGATGTGGCTCGGTCCGCCGTTCATCCAGAGCAAGATGCACGACTTCTGCCGCGTGCTTTTACTGCCGCTTGCCGCATCAGCTAAAGCGGCGCGAGCCTGCCATTGCGGAATCGCCAGACTAAGCAGCCCGCCCATTCCGCCGGCCAAAAATGCGCGACGGTTGAACCCGCTCCTCGGCCCCGCACAAGAATGAGTTTGCAAATGTGAATCGTGCGACATACTGGAGGTTCCGGTTAGTGATTGCTCAAGAATTCCGACGAGTTCAACAGTGCCCAAAACAGGTCTTCAAAGGCCTGCTCGCGCGGAGTCGAGCCTCCGCCCATCGCCGCCACGTACTGAAACGGCACGGTTGCGACATATTCGCGAAATGCCTTGGCGTAGAGTCCGGCATCGGCGTTGTTTTCCATCTTGCCGCGGAGCATGCCGAAATCGGCCGCCGTGCGGGCATGCTTCAGCAACTCCGTAAAATCCGCATCGGCTCCGGCCTTCGCCATTTCCGGACTTAAGCCCTGCGCAGCGGCGCCGAGGGGTAACTCCGCCGCAGATCCCGCAGTTTTCACGACTTGGCGAGGTTTGGCGACAAACGACTGCCAGTATTTCGCTTCTTCGTGCGTGGGGTGTCGCGACAATGTGCGGAGATAAAGTTCTTCAATTGCCGCCGCGTCGTCCGCGTCCTTAAGCACCGTCGACAAACCGAACCCGGTCGTGTGCCGTGTGGTGCCGCAAACGAGCGCTCCGTTGAGCATCATCAACGACCGTGGAATCGTTTCTTCCGGCTCTGCGACCTCAGCCATGTCGTCGGTTCCCATCTGTACGACGAGTTCTTGAATAAACGAGTTGCGGATTAGTTCGTAGTTGTTCTTGCTCATCCGGTCGATTCCCGTCTTGGCGTCGGTCGCTTGAGCAACCGCATCAAATAGCTCTTCGACTTCCAAAGCTTTCACCGGATATGCGGCCCAGTAGGCGTGCTTTCCCGCCGGCAACTGAAGATTCACGCAATCGCGCTGGTACGCCTCCGTCGCGCAGATTGCCCGCAGCAAATGCCGCAAGTCGTTGTGATGCTCGCGAAAATCTGCCGCCAACGCATCGAGCGCTTCGGGCAACGTCGGCGGATTGCCCGACCGAAAATCGTCGAGCGGGTCGACAAATCCTCGGCCCAATAGGCGCCCCCATATCCGATTGACGATCGCTTTCGCGAACCAGGGATTGTCTTCGGCCGTGACCCAATCGGCGACCACCTTTCGGCGGCTTCCCCAGGTACGCACTTCCGGTCCGTCGAGCAGCTTGGGCTGCACCTCGACGTAGTCTTTGTAGGAGCCGAAGGCAATCTCGTACTTCTCCACCGGCGGAGTGATGAGTCGATCTTTAACATCCATGCGAAAGATGCCGACCATCGTCGTGAGCATGGCCGGACGTTCGACGTAGGTCGGCCACGTTTTTGAGAAGCAGGCGGCGAACTGCTTAAAATCGTCCTGCTTCCACTTCTCGGTCTTGTGGTCGTGACACTGAGCGCACTGAATCTGAACACCGAGAAACAGCTTCGACGTGGCAGAAGCCAAATCCGGCAGGGCCCGCGAGTAGCGGAGAAACCAGTTGGCCGCCGGATTATAGCGCGCGTCGAAATCGCGAGGGTCCGGACCGCCGCCGCGGATCGGTCGATTGTTGGTGTTGTATCCTTCGGCGGTGATGAGTGCGTGAACGATCTCGTTCCACGGCTTGTTCGCGGCAAAACGTTCGCGCAACCAGCCTTGAAATGCCGCTCGATCGAGAAACCCCTCGCGCGTCAGACGCCCCATCAGGAGATTATCCCAGTAGGTCGCCCAATGCTCGGCGTATTCCGGCGAAGCCAGCAGAGCGTCGACAACATCCGCCCGCTTGTTAGGCGAGGAACTCACAACGAAATCGCGAATGGCTTGCGGCGTCGGCAGCCGTCCTGTGAGGTCGAGCGTGACCCGACGCAGAAAGCCTTCGTCGTCGACAGTCGGCGCCGGCGTGATGCCGTGTCGCTTCCATGCCGTGCGAAAGTGAGAATCGACGACCGCCGTAACAGCCGGTGCTTCCGCACGGACTAAAACGGCGAAGTTCGCGAATGCCAATAAGAGCGGAATGATCGGCCGGCTCATCGTTGCAATCCTCCTGAAGCTTGCTTCGCGGCAGCTGCTTCGGCAGCCTGTTTGAGTTGGTGCTGTTGGTCTTCGGGAAGCTGCAGAGCGACGGAAATGAGCAGGTCTTTGACGACGCTCTTTCGCTCCGCTTCGCTCTCGCGGCGCAGTTCCTTAAGCCGAGCGACGGCAGACTCCACGATCGGTTTCGCCTTGTCTTCTTGAGCCGGCGTCAGATTCGCGGCTCCACGTAGCCAATCGAGCGTGCGCGGCATCCAGGTCGTTTCATCAAGCTTGTTGCGAATGTCTCGTTGCACGGCGCGAATCGTGCCGACGGCGCCGCAGAACATGCCGGCGGCGAACACGACCAGCACCAGTAGTATCGTTTTCCAATGACGAAACAGGCTCACGGCAGCGGCTCCCAACGAGTCAACTCTTCAAACAGAACGTTCGAATGCGATGCGACCAGCGACGATAAGTCGCTCCAACTTGAAACGGCGACGAGCAACGAAGCCGCGATGGCCAAGATTGCCCCCCAAGACAAGATGCGACGTTCCTCCTCGGCCGGGCTAGCAGCGAGCCTCTCTCGTCGCGCGAGCGCCAACACGAAGTCAGCGAAGCCATCCGGAGGACTCTCCGCCAATGACGGCGGCGACGTTCGCACCACGGCGACAATGCGACGCCAAGCGGCATCCGCATCGCCGGCGTCACGAAAGAGATCGGAATCGGGCACAGTCATCGGTCACGTTCTCCTAACAAGCGTTCCAGCAAACCTCTCACCCGACCTCGCGCTCGAGCAAGTTTGGTTTTCGTCCAACTCAGGCTCCAACCCAACGTCGCTGCCGTTTCCGCGAGCGTCTGTTCTTCCAGATCGTGCAGACGAACAAGCATGGCCTCTTCCGGTTCCAACGTCTCCAAGACCTGCGTTACAAGTTCCGCAGCCGCCGCGGCTTCGATGGATCGAGTCGCGGAGTCGTCGGCGAGCGCCGCGTTTAGGGCCGCCGATTCTCGTTCGCCAAGATCCGAATAGTGAAGTTCGTGCTTGCGCTTGCCGGTCCGCAACGCATCGAGGCAACAATTAACGGCAATACGCGCAAGCCAATGTTCCAACGGGGCGTCGCCACGATACTGATCGAGCCGCTGGAAGGCCCTCAGGTACGTCTCCTGCTCGCACGCCGCGCGGTCATGAGCCAGCGAGAGATGCGAACCGACGATGCGAGCCACCAGCGGATAGGTTTGATCCAAGAGCCGCCGGAAAGCCCCGTCATCTCCCGCGAGAATTCGCGCCACGCAATCGGCGGCGTCGAAAGTTTCGTCGGTCATCGGCTAAGCGGCGGTCGTGAAAGATCGTTCCTACAAAGAGAGTGACGACGACGAACCGGCCGCCGGCCTCGGAATTCCGAAATTATTTTGCGATTTCGATTTTTCGTCGACGACAACCAGTCCGAGCGTTGTTTTAGGGCGATTTGGGCCGCGCGACATCGATTTCGTAGATCAAAGTCGAGTTGCCGGAATCGTTGCGCTCGCTCGGCAACGTTATGATTGCCGTGTTGTCGCGCAGTTTGTAGTCCAGCGGTGAGCCGGTTACCGCGTCAACCTCGGAGATCGGCAGTTCCAACTCTTTGAGCGTCTTCGGCAACTTCCCGTCGTGCCGGCCTGCGTAGACGCGGAGACCTTCGACGATTCGCAACACGTCGGCGCGCCGCTCGTGGCGGGCCGACATCTTCGACACCTGGGCTACGGCCGGGAGCAAGAGTGCGGCGAACGGCACGATCTCATGATCTGGTGAATTTGGATCTTTCGACGCTTTGAGTCGCTGCTCCGCCGCTTCAATTCCGGCTCGCGCTTCGGGGTAGGGAAGCGTCGTCCAGCGGAACATGTCGTCACGCAGGTCCTCAAATTTCAGCACGCTGTATTCCAGAAAAAGTTGCGAATCGTCCATAGCGACGACGGATTGACGACTACGGCCGCACACCACGAGAAACTCGCGCATCGCATCGCGACGCATGACGACGTTCGCCGAGACGGCGGCATTACTGAACACCTTGATCCAACCGGCAGGTTCGCCGTCGGCCGTCAATTGTCCGTGGACGCCGTAGAAATCACGTAGGAGTTGATCGGCGTCGGCCTTCCACTGGGCATCCGATTTGGCCGAAAGCCGCAGGGACGGAAAGCTGAGCAGCAAGGAGTACATCTCGCCCTCCAGCCCCGGACGTAAGTCGACAATCGGCTTCGGTAGAAACGTCGCCGCCCAGAACAAACTAGGAGCAGCGGGCGTTTGCGACCAATCGAGTACGACTTTGTCCATGCGCGCGGCAATGGCATAGCCGACCAAGGCATTAATGAGCGTAGGCCCCTGGGCGATATGGCGAGCCATGGCATAACCGGCGGCGAGCGTCGCGGCAGATTCGTCAAACTCTCCTTCAACCAAAAGCACGCGAGCGTGTAAAGCCACATAATTGCCCATCCGGCGCATCTCCTGCACCTCCGGCAGGCGAATGGAAAACACCATCTGTTCTCGCAACGGCAGATCCCAATCGCAGTGCTCCGTATTCGCGGCGCTGCGGAGTTCGTCGATGATCGCTCCAAATTGGGCTGCTTTGATCTCTTTCAGAATCTCAGGTTTGGCGAATTCCGCCGGACTAAGTTCGAGCCAAGCCGCCATTTTTGTATCGAACTCGGAATTCGCCGGCCGGCCTATCATCGCCTTCGCATAACGTGGCGCGGCGTTTCCGGGTCGGCGGTCAATGAATTTCGGCAGCAGTTGATACTTCAACGCGGGACGTAGTTCGACCGCCGGAGTAATCAATAGCTTCCGCGGCGCTGATGCCTCATCCGGCGATGCGGCGGTCGAAACTTCGATGAAAGTCATCGGCGCGGCCGCGAGCACAATCAAGATGCGAATCGACATGCGAAGAACTCGATAAAAGCGGTAATGGATTAGTTCAGTAGTTCGTTCAATAGCTCGTGTCGCAAAACCGTAGGCGACGGCAATGGGCCGTGGTCGACATGCCGGGGCGGCTGCGGCCGGACTTCCGCGAGTTCGTCACGCAATCGCAGATACGAGTCGTCGGCGGCTGCGATGGCCTCCCCGTCGGAAGGCGAGGTTTCAATCGATGTGGCAGGAGTTCCAAGATTGTTGAACGTGTAAATCGGCCGATACGTTGCCGGCGCCGTAACGCGACCAAGCAGCAGCGCCACGGCGCCGACGGCAAGCGTCAAAGTCGGCCACGCCACGCGGCGCAGCTTCGATGCTCGTCGCTCCTCGGTGGAGGCTCGTCCGGCCTCGAAAAGCAAACGCTCCCGACATAAGCCGGTCGCGGGCCGCAGCGCCGCCAATTGCGCGGCGAACGCCTCGAGTTGCGGGGTTAGTTCTTGTTCGTGCATGGGTGTTCGAGCCTTGTGCGAAGTTGTTCGAGCCCCTCGCGATAACGGCGATGAGCCGTGCTCACGGTGAGGCCAGTCAGTTCGGCAATTTGTTGAAAGGTGAGTTCGCCCCAGAGGTGGGCCGTGACCACCTCGCGGCATTCCGCGCCGATGCTCTTCAATGCCTCGACGGCCGTGACGGCGTCGAGGCGCGCGTCGTCGGTTGGTTGAAACCAATCCGGTCGAGCGGCGGCCGTAAAATGCTCGCGCTTGCGGCGTCGCCACCATGACCGGCGTGCGGAAAGAGCGCCGTTGCGAACGGTGCGATAAAGCCACGCCGGCGGGTCGTTGGGCACCGTCGACTGTCGTGCGAGTTGCATGAATGCCTCCTGAACGACGTCATCGGGACTGTGCCCCGCCGCGCCGTCGCACCATTGCCGGGCATAAAGCGTCAACGGGCCCGCGTATCGGGCGACTAGCGACGATAGCTGCTCCGGTTCGATCGACATAAGGACTTACCAACTGCCCGGCCGCGCAACATTCATCATGAAATCCCAAGCGCGGACCGGATTGAATGTCCCCTTGCTCGCGGTGCGGGGCTAGTCTTCCCCGATTCGGATTCCGTAAATAAGACGCCGCGGATGGCCCCCCATCCCAGACGGATTCGCCGAAATTTTGCTCACCCCGTGCCGGATTGCCGGCGGGCCATACAATTGCTACTTTTCCCGCCGGTTTCTTCGTATTGCAATTCCATCAGGCCGCAACGATGCTCCGTCTCCATAATCCGCGATTGCTCGATTTTCTTCGCTTCCGATATTCCGTCGAGGACGTTCGTCGGCTGACGGCATTTTTACGTGAAGCGGGCACGTTTCATTTTCCCGCTCTCGAAAGCGGCCTGCACCCCGCCGCACATGTCTCCCACGACGATCCTTCGGGCTACGCCAGTATTTGGATTCGCGATAATGCCCATGTCGCTCACGCCCACGCCGTCGACGGCAGGCCGAAAGAGGCGGCGGCGGTCGTTGGCGGGCTGACGAAGTTCCTCGCCACGCAGGCCGCTAGGATTACGGCCGTATTGGAAGGCGCGAGCGACGCGACCGATCCGATGAACCGGCCGCACATCCGTTTTGACGGCCGCAAGGTCGCCGAAATCGACGAACGCTGGGCTCATGCGCAAAACGACGCTCTGGGCTATTACCTGTGGATTGCTTCTCGACTCGTCTCC
Source organism: Planctomycetota bacterium (assembly GCA_017303535.1). GTDB lineage: Bacteria > Planctomycetota > Planctomycetia > Pirellulales > PNKZ01 > PNKZ01. The sequence goes on along the minus strand of JAFLCO010000047.1, from coordinate 7,662 downwards.
GAAGGAGCCATGCCGCTCGACGATTCACTTCGATCGACGCTGGCAGGCACGGCGCTGTTCTTGGAAAAGATCGAATACTGGCGCGACGAAGATAGCGGCCACTGGGAAGAAACCCGTAAACGTAGCGCGTCGAGCATCGGAACGGCGTTAGCGGGCTTAACCGAACTGGATCGCCTCTACGACTCGCCGCTTGTGAAAGGGGAACTCAAGTTCGGCGGTCGCACCTTGACACGCGCCCAGTTGCAGAAGCTCGTGACTCACGGACGCGAAACACTTCTGGAACACCTGCCCCACGAATGCCTCGATCCGGATCCGAAGAAGCGGCGCGAGGCCGATGCCGCGTTGTTGTTCTTGATTTATCCGCTGGAGATCGTCGATGGTGCCACGGCGGATGCGATCATCGAAGTCGTGTTGCGTGATCTCGTCGGCGACGTGGGCATTCGCCGTTATCGAGGCGATTCCTATTGGTGCGCCGACTACAAGACTAAGCTCGCCGCCGACGCACGATCGGCCGACTATAGCGACGACCTCTCAGGCCGCGACGCCCTTTTGCGCGAGGGAGAAGAGGCCCAGTGGTGCATCTTCGATCCGATTCTTTCGGCGGCATACGGCCGGCGTTATCAACAAACTGGAGCCATCGACGACTTGCGACGGCAGACTGAGTTTCTCAATCGATCGCTCGGACATCTCACGAGCGACGATTCTCGCTTCGGAGGTTTGCGCTGCCCGGAATCGTATTACCTAGAAAACGGCCGCTATGTGCCGGTTGATCAAACGCCCCTTTTGTGGACGCAGGGCAACTTGCTGACGGCCCTGCGCATGATGGAGCGGAGCTTGGCCGAGTAATTTCAGCCGGCGACGTTCTCGTCTATCCACTTCAGGTAGTCGGTGTGACCGGCGACCAGCGGCAGCGCGACGATTTCGGGCACGTCGTACGAATGCAGCTCGTAAAGCGCCGCCTCGACGGCCGGATAGCAATCGGCTCGCGTCTTGAGAGTGAGCGTGTATTCGTCGTTGCGCTCCGTTTCGCCTTGCCAGCGGTAGACGCTGAGTACCGGGCCGGCGACTTGCGCGCAAGCCACCAAGCGGCGATCGACGAGATCGGCCGCGGCAGACTCGGCTTCATCGCGAGTGGAAAAGGTCGTAACGACGAAGATGTGAGTAGACACGTCTGCATCCCTTAGTTGTGAAACGTCCGCTTAGATGATCCCGTGGAGCGGGCCGCCGCGTTCTGCAAGCTTGTTGACGCCGGCGGTCACTTGCGGATCTTCGATGAGCGCAGGCGCGTGATGCGGTTTGCGTCGGGCGTCGATTACGAGGCTGCCGCGGCAACCCCAATGTTTATCCTCGCAGAATTCGCCAATTCCATGGACGTCGGCCGCAGGATTACTGCGGGTGAATGTCGTCCAAAGAAAGTTGTTCAGCGAGCGAGCTACATACTCCGAATCGTCAACGATAACCACTAGAGGCCAGCGGTTGATTGAATCCGCCATCGTGAAGTTCTCGCAAAACCGGCGGACTGCGCTGTCGCGGCCTGCGGAATCGGGAGAGTAAGCCGGCCCGCGAATCACGAGCACGCCGGGTAAGGCAACGCGAGGATTCTCGAAGCCCGTTGGTAATCGCAACTCGGCTTCTTCGCCGAATAGCTCCGTTGGCAACTCGCGCTGTTTCACGCCAACGGCGGCAACGACGAGTTTCGAGCCTTCGTTAAGGCCGGTACCCGTGTAGTCGAGCGTGTCGATCGTGGTTTGCGTTTGGAAGTGGAGGTCGCGGCACCAGTCGACACGTTCCAGAACATGTCGTAGAAACTTCGCGATGTCATGCAAATCGAGCGTCGGAGCGTCGACTTTCGCCGCGATGATCAAATACTTGGCCAGCGACATTTGGCCTTGGCCTAGTATCGCATTGGCCTGCGTCAGCAACTCTTGCGGCCGACGCGATTCCGCGTAAGGCGTATAGCGCTCACTGCCGATCGCCAGCAGTAGCGGATGAACGCCGGCCGCATCGACGGCATGTACCTCGTGAACGCCGGGAATGACCGTCGGAATTATGGGTCCGGTCAGCTCATGAATAAACGCGCCGAAGCTCGTGTCTTCCTGCGGTGGACGGCCGACGACCGTGAACGGCCAGATCGCGTCGGTCCGATGGTAGACCTTGTCGACGTTGAGCACCGGGAAGTCGTGAACCCGCGCGTAGTAGCCGAGGTGATCACCGAACGGACCTTCAGGAAGCGTGCGGCTTGGATCGATCGTGCTAGTGATGACGAAGTCCGCCGCGGCATGGATCGGAGGGCCGGCCGGCTGCGGAATCAGCGGAATGCGACGCCCGCCGAGCGCACCCGCGAACGAAAGCTCCGGCACCGTCTCCGGCAGGGGCATCACGGCCGAAACCGTCATCGCCGGAGGCCCACCGACAAAGATGGCGGCACGCAGTGGTTCGCCGCGCCGCCGTGCCGCGGAGTGATGGACGCCGATGCCGCGATGAATCTGATAGTGCAGGCCGATTTCGCGGTTCGTCGCATATTGATTTCCCGCCAGTTGAATTCGATACATCCCCAGATTCGAACGCTTCCAACCTGGCGCATCGGGATGTTCCGTATAGACCTGAGGCAATGTGATGAACGGGCCGCCGTCGTCGGGCCAACTGGTGATCTGAGGAAGTTGGTCAATTGTGGTTTCGTGGGCCATGACGGGCCCGCCGCTCACTCGACGCGGCAACATCCGCCAAGCCGCCGGTAAGGCCCCCAAATATTTCCAAGGTTGCTTGGCGTAACGGCCCGGATCGATTTTCAGAGCAATCAACTTTTCCACGGCGGCCAGCGTATCGCGAAACAGATAACGCGTTCGCTGGATCGTGCCGAAGAGGTTGCTCACGGCCGGAAAGCGGCACCCTTTGAGCCGCGCAAAGTAGAGCGCCGGGCCGCCGGCCGCATAAACGCGGCGTTGAATCTCGGCCGCCTCCAAATGCGGGTCAATTTCGGCATCGATCCGCACCAATTGCTTGGTGGCGGCCAGATCATCGACGGTCTGTCGCAGCGAGGAATAACCCATCAGAGCCGGGAAGAGTTGATAAACGCGGGGTCGTCTGAAGTGAGAGAAAAACTGTACCATGACGCCGCCGCGCTCCCCAGTGGCGACGGAACGTCCGCGAGTATTCTTGTCGGACGGCTCGAAATCGGCACGGGGCGTGCTACTTAGCGGCGCAATGACGGGCGACGATTACGGTTAATTAGGGCGTCAAACATGCTGCGAGCGGTCTGGCAGGTCGTGACATCGGCGGCTCTGGACTTTCTGCGGCACGACGCATCGCGGCTAGGGGCCTCGTTGGCGTTTTACAGCGTCTTGTCGATTGCTCCTCTGCTGGTGCTCACGCTTGCGGTCGGCAAGACATTTTTGGATGAGGCCGAGGTTCGCGAACAACTCATTTCGCAGATGCAGCAGACCGTCGGTCGACAAGGTTCGGAAGCCTTGGCCGATATGCTTACTTCGTGGCGATCGACGGGAGGAACCCGGGCAACGGTTCTCGGCCTGGCGACGTTACTCTTCGGGGCATCGGGAGTGTTTGGCGAACTACAGTTTGCCATGAACAAGATTTGGGGAGTGAAAGTGCCCGAAAACGAAAGCTGGATCGCTCTCATTAAGAAGCGGTTCTTCTCGTTTCTCTTGGTGCTCGGCACAGGCTTCTTGCTACTGACCTCGTTGGCTCTCAGCGCGTTTGTGTCGGGCGCAGGCGAATACTTGACCGAGCGGTGGCCCAGGCTAGAACCGCTGGGAAACATGCCGACGCACTTGGCTTTGTTTGCAATTGTCACATTTCTCTTCGCGATGATGTTCAAAGTGCTCCCAGAGACGCGCGTGCCGTGGCGCGACGTTTGGTTCGGTGCCGTGTTGACGGCGTTGCTGTTCAGCATCGGCAAGTGGATAATCGGCCTCTATCTCGGGCGGAGCAGCTATGCGTCGGCGTACGGCGCCGCGGGATCGCTGGTTGTACTCGTGGTTTGGATATACTATTCGTCGCAGATTCTGTTCTTCGGCGCCGAGCTGACGCACGCCTACTCCAAACGCCGGCAAGCGAAGCACCAAGCGCTGCTTCCATAATCTAAAAACATCTCCTGGCGGCAAATGCCCGACTGGTCGCGGATCCTTCCCGACGCCGATCATCGCTGGACGATGGGGTTGCGCCCGGGCGACGCCGCTGAGTTTTTTCGACCTCGCGATGCCACCGGAGAAGTGCTGCGAGAGCGACGGCGCTGGCTCGCGGACGAACCGGAGAAGTACGTCGTCGCGACGCCGGAGTGTGAATCGTGCGTTGATGATTCGCTGGCCGTGGCTAAATCGCTAGGGTTCGCGCTGCCGAATTCCGACCTTAAGGATCTGCCGACCCGTGCCATGGTCTTAGGGTGCGCATGGGAGAGCGACTTCGTCTGGCTGCTACCCGACGACGGTGGTACCTATCACGTGGTCGGCGGCATCGTGTGTTTTCCAAGTTCTTGGGCTTTGACGGACAAGGTCGGCCTACCGATCGGCGACGTTCATGCCCCGGTGCCGGGCCTCAATTCAGCGCTCGGCCGGCAAATCGACACGTTTCTCGCAAAGCTTGAACCTGGCGCCGCCTGGACGCGTGAGAACTGGAGCTTGAGTCGTAGCGACGAGCGAAACCAGCACACTTCGCGGCCACGTCTTCCATTTGACGATTCAATCACGGCTGACGATGTTTGGATTCGGCTCGAACATCAATTGCTGCTCCGCTTACGGCCGAGCAGCGGGGTGCTGTTCGGCATTCGCATCGAACTCGTGCCGCTCGTAGAAATTCGCCAGGATGCGGAAGCAGCCCGACGATTGGCCCGCGCTTTAAAGACGATGTCGCAGGAGGCCGCGGAATATAAAATCCTTGCCCCGGCCCGAGAGCGGCTGATCGCGCTGCTTTAGGCGTAACGCAGGCCGCCGGCGACGCGACGTCTCGGCAATTATAATGCCCCCGTCGTTGCCCCACGTTCGCAGCTTTTGTGAGGTCGCATCCATGAGTAGCTCGTACCGTCGTCCGAATTGGATGTTCGCTCTTAGCACTGGCTTCATCGCGGTGCAACTTGGATTGTTCGTCGCGTGCGCGACATCGCGAGCCGCCGAACCGGCCAACTTGCCGAAGGCGACGATCGACGGCACAGGGCCCGGCTGGGTCGAGCTGTACGAACCCGATTTTCACGTCGTTAACGGCGAGCCGACGACGTGGAAGTTCGCCGACGGACTTATTCAGTGCACCGGTCAACCGGTCGGCGTGATGCGTACGCAAAAGCAGTACAAGAATTTCGAACTGGTCGCCGAGTGGCGGCATCTGCAATCGGGCGGCAACAGCGGTGTCTTTGTTTGGGCAAGCCCCGAAGCGTTGAAAGACCTGCCGAACGGCAAACTCCCGCCCGGCGGCATTGAAGTGCAGGTGCTCGATCACGGCTATACCGAACTCTACGAGAAGCGCACGGGAAAGAAGGCCGAATTCTTCTCCACCAACGGCGACGTATTTCCCGTTGGCAAGAGCAAGATGACGCCGTTTGAACCCACCTCGCCCAACGGCCAACGCAGCTTTCCTCGCAAGAAGCTCAGCCGAGGCGTGAACGAGTGGAACCACTACTACGTGCGCGGCATCAACGGCGAGATTCGCCTCTGGGTGAACGGCGAGGAAGTCTCCGGCGGTCGCGACTGCGTGCCGGCGGAAGGATATCTTTGCTTAGAATCAGAAGGCGCGCCGGTCGAATTTAAGAACGTGCGCATTCGCGAACTTCCATGAGATTCGAGTCCAAATACGTCTTGTCGCCGGGGGCAACAAACGAGGCAAGATCGCGACGGGAGTCAGTAATCACTCGTCGCGAATCTCGACTTCTTCACCGTCGGGCCCGAGCAAGTAAGCGATCGGCCGAGCACCTTTGACCGGCGGCGTGAAGAGCCCGGGATGCGAATAATGGAAACTGGCGCCTTTCGCTAGCGCCGCTTCGACGAAGCCCTCGACGTTCGGCACGCGCAGCGCCAGATGCACGGGACCAACTTGGAGATCGCTCCATTCTTGGAGCGCCTCACCTTCGCGCCGACCGAACAGTTCGAATTTTACGTCGCCCAGCCGAAGCCAAGCCATTTCGCGGCGCTTAAATGGTTTTCGCTCCAGCAATTCAAACCCGAGGATGCGCGTGTAGAAATCGATGGCCTTGTCGAGATCGGCCGTTTGCAGAGCGATGTGGTCGATCACGACGGGGACATGCGGCATCGCTCGATCGCTCGGCATACTAGCGATTCTCCTTCCGCTTCAGTTCCAAAAGCACGCTGTGGCTCTCGGTACCCGGCAGCGGCCATTCTTCCAGTTTGCGGAGTTGCCACGCATCGAGTAGATGCTTTTGCCGGGCTTCATAGCGCTCGTCGACCCAACTCGGTCCTTTGATGACGAGCATGTGGTCGAAGGCGTGCCGTAGCGGTTGGAACCAAGTGCATAATTTCTCCAGCGGCGCAACGGCCCGACAGACCAGCGTCTGCGCCTTGCGGGTCGAGAGCATGTCTTCAGCCCGGCCGTGATGCACTTGCACGTCGAGCGGAATGCGGCGGACGATGTCGTCGACCGCCTTAACCTTCTTGCCGACGGTATCCGTGAGCACCATCTGAAGATCGGGCCGGACGATCTTGAGGATCACGCCCGGCACGCCGCCGCCGGTGCCGATGTCGATCACGCGATCACCGAGGCCGATATGCGGCACGAGCGCCATCGAGTCGACGACGTCTCGGGCCACGAACTTTTCAAACGTGGTGTGACGCGTGAGGTTAAGTTTTTCGTTCCATTCCCACAGTAGCGCGCAATACTGCTCAAGCCGTGCGAGTTGTTCGGGCGGCAGCATAATCTGTCGCCGCTCCAATGCTGCGGCCAGCATGTCGTTCGGGTATTCGGCAAACGCGGGCGAAGCGCTCGAGTCGGCGGGCGCGGCGGCGTCGGGTTGCAAGGGGGCGTCGTCATCCATACTCAGGCAATCCAGTTTGAGGGAATCGCCCAGAGTAGCGCACGAAGTGCGAGATGGGAATAGACGGCGGCGGCCCAATCGTCGGCCATCACCCCCAATCCGCCGGGCAATCGTTCCAGTTGCTTCGCCGGCGGCAGCTTGGAAATATCGAAAACGCGAAACAACACGAAGCCGGCGACAACGACGAACCAGCTTGTCAGCGGAATCAGAAAAAACACGATCGGCATCGCCGCGATTTCGTCGAGCACGATACAGCCGGGGTCTTTGCCGCGACCGAGGAGCGGCAATGCTGTATTGACGAGGGGAACTGACGCCACGCAAATTGCCAGCACCGCGGCGGCTTCGACCGATGGACTTGAGATCCGGCCCACGAGCCAGGCGACCGCCAGGCCGACGACCGTTCCAAATGTCCCAGGAGCTTTAGGAGCCCAGCCGCTGCCGAAGCCGACAGCCGTCCAAACCGCGACTTTCTGCATTAAGACGGGCATAGTGAAATAGCGTAAAACCGTAATCCGGGAAACCTGTGGCGAGTTTGGCGACCAGATGGATATACTCGGTTGACCACGCCGCACAATGACGACAATAATGGTAAACATAGTCAAGTATCACAGCTTCATGCCTTTTCCTGCTGACGCCAAACCGCGTATTTCGTACACCGCACGCCGTGATAT
>JAFLCO010000469.1 GCA_017303535.1 Planctomycetota bacterium | reverse complement strand
AGTGCTTGCGGACAAATCCTTCTGGGGGTACGGTCACGCCATCTAATCGGCGCAAAACGTTCGATGAAAATTCTGACGCTTTACAACCATAAGGGCGGCGTGTCCAAGACGACTTCGACCTTCAATCTGGCAACGTATCTCGCCGATAGTGGGAGTCGCGTTCTCATAGTAGATGGCGACCCTCAGTGCAATCTTACTGAGATTGCGCTCGCGCAAACGATTGCGGAGATGGATGCTACTGCGGCCGTAAAGAAGGCGGCCGCAATCCCTGAACTGCCCGGCACAAGTATCTTAGACGCATTGAATCAGAGAATCCGAGGAGACGTCGCCTTCATCGACGTCGCCAAGGTTAAAACCGTACCTATCAGAACCAACTTGCATCTTCTTCGCGGGTCGGTCGCACTGAGCTCCATTGAGGACGATCTCGCAGAGTCTCATCTACAGAGACTTGCGATGCGAACCAATCTAATGAGGACTTACGTTTCAATCGGTGACTTCTTGACTCGGCTAGCAGCCAAAGAGTCGTTCGATTACATCTTTATTGACGTCGGGCCGAGCTCTGGAGCCCTTACCCGCGGATTCTTCCTTGCATGCGACGCGTTCTTCATGCCAGTCGCGCCAGACCGATTGGTGCTACCAACGAATCGTGGACACGTTGTTTCGATTAGGTCTGCTCTCGTAGGCTGCCGGGCTCACATAGTCGAGGGCTGAATGTCGGCGTTGGCGGTTGTAGAAGATCTCGATGTATTCAAACAAGCCGGCTCTCAGCGCGTCCATGGTCCGATAATCCTCAGGATAGATAAGTTCGACTTTCAATCGAGCAAAGAACGATTCCATCACGGCGTTATCCCAGCAGTTCCCTTTGCGGCTCATGCTCTGCTTGATGTGCAGGTCGATTAATGCCTGCCGGTACTCGTTCCCGCGATACTGGACCCCGCGGTCGGAATGCAGCAATAGCCCACCCTCGACGTCCCGCCGACCCACTGCCGCCTCGAGCGCCTCGATGATTAGGGTTTCGCGCATATGCGATGCCAACGCCCAGCCTACGACCTGGCGCGAGTACAAGTCGAGCACGACCGCCAGGTACGCCCAGCGCCGGCCCACCTTGATGTACGTGATGTCAGAGACCCATTTGCGGTTCGGGGCATCGCTAGTGAAGTTCCGAGCCAAGTGATTCTCTTCCACGCGTGCGTTCGATGACGACGCCTGGATGTACCTAAACCCTTTGCCATTCAACGCCATCAAGGCGCGCTCTCGCAGCAGTTTGGCCGCGAAATGGCGGCTGCACGGCATCCCTGACTCGCTCAGTTCCTTGGCCAGGCGCGGCGCGCCGTAGCGCCGCTTGAAGCGATGATAGGTCGCTTCCAGCGCCGCACCGACACTAGCTCGACGCTCAGCCTGCGCACTCGGCGGTCGCTTGCGCCAGGCGTAAAAGCCCGAGCGGGACACCGCCAGCACCCTGCTCATCAAATCCACCGAGAACTCCCCCCGACAGCTCGCCATGAAGGCGTACTTCACTTGTCGGCTCTCGCGAAGTACGCCGTTGCTTTTTTTAGGAAGTCCCGCTCTTGTTCAAGCTCCGCCACACGCCGCTTCAAGCGTCGGATCTCCTCCGCTTCGGCCTTCGAGTAGTTCGTGCCGTCCGCGACGGTGAACTGGCCCTTCGACAGCTTGTTGAACTGCGTTCGCCAGTTGTAGATCTGATTGGGGTGAATACCGAGCTCACGTGCAACATCGGTCGCCGTCCGCCCCGGCTCATCGGCCAGGCGAACTGCCTCTCGACGGAATGTCTCCGTATAAGCCTGCTTCTTCTTCGTCATCTCGACACCTCTCAGCGCACTCTAGCGCGCTATATCTGGGTGTCCACTTTTCGGCGGTAACTTGGCGATTTAACGTTCAAGCAATCTCCACTCTGTCGACAATAATCGACAAATGGATCTCGGACCACACAATTGTCCTCCAGCAGTATCAGGATTTGGGGCTGCCTATCCGCCCGGGCCGTCCTGCGTTTCTCGGTGCAATCGTGCAGGCGTTTAAGCTATATGCAGGTGCCCCGAAGCCTGGATATAAGCTTTGGATGGACAGACTCCCTAAGGAAATACTGGCGCGCCTAAAGCCCATGATGCAACGGCATGAAAAGAAGGATTCGTTGTATCTGCCTGCATCGTCTAAGACGATCGCCATCGAGATTCCCGACTTTAATCAGCTTGCCCCACTTATGCAGGAAGCTGGAAAAGCTGTGTTTAACCTTTCACAAAAGGACACCGCTCGAATCACTCCAACTGGGAAGCCGTGGGTAGGGAATAATTGGACTCAGGCGAAGGATCGAATGCAGGACTACAAAGAGTGCTTCGCAACTTTGGCCAAGATAATTCGCGACTTCGACAAATAGAGGGCCATGCCGTGGCCACCGAATTGCGGCATCACTTTGTAGCGTTTCTCGACGTCCTTGGCTTTTCAGAGATGGTCGCGGCAGACATCGGCGACGATAAACAATATTTCCTTGGAAAGCTGTTTCGCTGTCACCAAAGTGCGGCGAACATATTTCGAGACGACCCGAACTGCACAATCACACAGTTTTCTGATTCAATCGTCGTTGCCCAACCGTACGACGCTAAAAACTTTGAATGGTTCGTAAAGCGTGTGGCCGAGTATCAGCGGTTACTATTGGACGAGGAACTCCTGTGTCGCGGTGGCATATCGGTTAACAAACATTTTTCGAACGGCTCCTTCACTTTTAGCGCGGGACTAATAGCCGCGTATCAGGTCGAAAGCCGGCTAGCCCGATACCCGCGTGTGGTGATTTCGCAAGATGTGCTTGAGCTAGTACTGCCGAAGACATCGAGAACGAGATTACCGAGGGCACTTATGCGAGAAGACGACGGCCTTGTCTTTGTAGATTACATTGGTCACACGCAACGAAAGCGCCCTAAAAAGCTCCGCGGAGCAGTTGGGAAAATTGTCGGACGTCTTGCAAATCGCGAAGAACCGTCCGTGAAAGAAAAGGCGCTCTGGCTCGCGGCCTACTCGGACGCAGTATTAAAGACGAAACTTCGCCGCCCGCGCTTTACGGACCTTCGCTAGCCTTGTGCCGTCTAGCAATTGAAGCGCAGCTGCGGGTGTCGCCTCACCAGCAATTGGAGCGGACGCCTCCGCGCTGCTGGACCGCTAATTAGAGTGCTGGTAGGTTAGTTGAAAACTTCAGTTCGCATCGCAATCTCGAAGGCAAATGGTGATCGCTGCCTCTACTGCGGACACCCGGTCCAATTTCGAGACCTCGAAATAGATCACATCACTCCTGAGTCAACTAAACAGGACGCGTTCGCTGACATAAGGCAGAAGCTAGTAGTTTCAGAAGACTTCAATTTGTCTAGCCTCCGAAATCTTGCCCCGTCTCATCTCGACTGTAATCGGAAGAAGCGGGGCGCCCTACTCGATGTTGGAACTATCGCCTACTACCTAGCAATTGGGGGCGAAAAGCAAAACGCAATCGTGGATGCGCTCGCTGCTTTCGAAAAGGCGGCCGCGCGGGATGACGTCCTAGCGAAGCTCACGCTACACATCGAGTCCGGCCAAATTTCTAAAGAAGAGGTAGTCGCGCTGGTTCAAACGATCCAGGTCGCCGCTGACGTCAATGATTCCCTGCCGTACATCGTCTGCCTGGGAAAGGAATACTATGACGCACGGACTGTTGACAGCACAGTTGTAAAGTTACTCAGAAGCCTTCGTTACGCGTTTAGGCGGCCGCTCGTCCTGTCCGAGGCGCCCGCCTTTTCAGGCGATGTATATGGCCTCGACGGTGTGTGGGCACTTAAGGATGCGACAATTGAGACCTTCAATTTCTTCGTCGCCGAAAAGCATGGATGCCCTATTTGCGGAGAGGACGTGGCGATTCAAGACGTCGCGAGCGAATCGGGAGAATTCTCAATCGCGACCTGTCAGCAGTGTGGATGGGAAGAGTACCGCCCGTAGCCGGTACTCTGATCAGCGATTGGATTGGCCGCCTTCGGGCTGCGTGCTCCGGCGCTGCTCAACAGCCCATTAGATATGCCCTGGCAACCGCCGGGCTGATCTCGCCCATCTTTCTCCTGTTGCTTTGGCGGGTGCCCTTGGCGGCGGCGATCGTTGTCGCCCGTCGCTGGAGAGCCCGCCGTTGGATAACAGCTTGGTGAAAAACCCGGAACTTAGTCGAAGAGGTGGGATCTGATCGGCCTCGTTGAGTGAGTTTGAAGTACCGGGAGGAGGCGCGATGCGCGGTCGAGATAGCAGACCGGACACGACGTTCAGCTACATCTCGCTGGATCCGAGGGTG
>JAFLCO010000468.1 GCA_017303535.1 Planctomycetota bacterium | reverse complement strand
CGGTACCACGGGGTGTTCAAGTCCCATTCCATGTCGGCGTCGTACGAAAAGAGTTCGCCGTCGCGGTTGAAGGCCGCGTCGTATTGGTTGCGGAACCCGGTGGCGACGAGTTCCCACCGCTTCCCCTCCGGATCGATCTTGTAAATGCAACCGCCCGGGCCCATCACGCCGCGCATGAAGCCGCGACCGTCGGGCATTCGCGGCAGAAGATGATCCTCGCCCCAGAGCTTCGGCACGCGGGAATCATCAAGCGGCTCCATCATTTTCGTGGCGTTGCCGCAAACGACGTGGAGTGATTTGCCGTCGGGGCTGAGCAACACGGCGTGCGGACCATGTTCGCCGCCGCCGTTGATCTTGCGGAGTTGTTCGACCTTGTCGAGCTTGTCGTCTTTGTTCGTGTCGGTCACGCGGTACAGACCGCTCTCGTACTTGCCGCCGCGATTCACGACGACGTACAGCGCGTCGAAAGCCCAAAGCAATCCTTGAGCCTCGCCGAGGTCGACTTCAATCTTTTCGACTTGTGGTTTGTCCGTCGTTCCGGTCGCGGGCACGACCACGCGGAACAGCCCGCCGTATTGATCGCACACGATGAGCCGCCCCTGCGGATCGACGCACATGCTGACCCAGGAGCCTTCGACGTCTTTCGGGACCGTATAGAGCAACTCGGCTTTGAAGCCCTTGGCCACTTTCATCGCCTCAGGCCGCGTCGCCGTCGGGTCTTTCAAGTTCGAGGCCGAGGCGAGCCGCTGAGCCGTGATGCTTTTCCAAGGTCCGCCGCCGAGCGGGGCAAGAACTTTCGCCGGCTGCCAGTCGTCGGTCCTGGCGAATTCGGCGGCATTCCACACGTCGGCAAGCTTGCGCGCGCCCAGCCAAGTGCCGTCGGTGGCGATGGTCGTTTCCTTGCGACCGGCTTCGATGACCAGCTTCACAAGGATTGCGCCCGCCGATCGGCCATCGTTGCGACCTTCGACGGCGACCACATGCTTGCCGGCCGCGGAGCCGTTGACCTTCGCGAGCAGCGTGCCGACTTCCTTGAATTGCGGCGATTGCCACTGGTCGTGCCTGATCGCTTCACGGCCGTCGATGAAGACCGTCAGCCCGTCGTCGCCCGTGGCGTAGAGCTTGGCCGAGGCGATCTCGCGGTCGAGCGTGAACTCTTTGCGAAAGTAAACCCGCTCGGGCGCAGCCGGCCCGGCGGCCTTTTCGAGCCAGATCCAGTGCGGCTCGGCGGCGGCTTCAATTTTGTCGGCGGCCCGGCTTTCGCCGGCCCAGGCGGCGGCGACCTGCAGAACGAAAAGGGGGATGAGGCAACGGCGGATCACGCTCAGTCTCCTGGCGACTCGGAAGGAAGGTTCGGGGCGGGCCGGGATAGTGTAATTGGTCTGACCAAAGGGTTCCACCGGCCCGTCGACTAATCCTAATTGCAACAGATTTGCAATTACGGGAAAACGGCAAGTGCGTACATCGAAGCCCAGGATGTACGCACCCTTAGTTCTAAGTGATGTCGTGCGTACTTTTTCGACCTCGATGTACGCACCCCCTCCCAAATGTACGCACTTACGGTAGCGCAGTTGCAATTGCACATCGGTTGCAATTGCAACTCTGTTCCGAACAGAAATGGACCGCCGACCGACGGCCGACGACGAAACCTTCTCCCACCGGGAGAAGGTGCCCGAAGAGCGGATGAGGGTGACGTCGATCAAAGGTTGGCTGCGGTGATTCATAAAGTCGAGCCTTAGCCCCCGCTTCTTCAAACCGGGGGCAACGCGGGTCGAATTATTGTTTCGGCGGAAAACAGCATGGGAAAACCGCATGCCCCCTCGCTCGCGCGGCGGGGCTAGTATTCGGATCATGCACCGATTGCGTAATTCCGCGACGATTGCCCCCGGTTTGAAGAACCGGGGGCTAAGGTCGACGCGAAGCGCGCAGCGGCGCATTGCGTAATCTCCCAAATTCGGGCCGGCGATTCCAATCACTTTTTGGCCGGCCGCGAATAGGCCGCCGCTCCGCGGCGGCAATGCGCCCCGCATCGCCGCGTGAATCGACGACTTCCTAATCTGCGCAAAGCCCTCTGCCGCCGCGGAGCGGCGGCCTATTTGCCGGCCAAAAACGCCCTTGATTCGCGCGCGGAAATCTGCGCCGGCCAAAAAGTGACTTGACTTCTCACGTCGGACGGCGCGTCGCGGCTTGCTCGATTCCGGTCGGCGGACTACTTCGCCGCCGTCGGTTTCCACCAAGCGTCGAGTTGCTTGGTGAGTTCGGCGACGCGCTCGGATTGTGCGCTCGCGAGATTCATCGTTTCCGTCGGGTCGGCCGCCAGGTCATACAGTTCCACCTCGGCGTCCGGTTCGTTGGCCGCCGTCGGAACGATGAGTTTCCAATTGTCGCGACGTGTCCAACGGAAGCGAACGCTCGACGACGGGTCATCGACGTCGACCGCGTTGTGCGTAAAGATTTCGCCGTAGATTTGCTTCCGCTCGGCGACCTTCGCGGTGTCCAGCAGATTGACGCCCGTCATGAGCGCATCGGTTTTCGTGCCGCACGCTTTCAGCAAGGTCGGGGCGATATCGACCGACGACGCGAGCGCCTCGCTGCGGGCCGGCGCGACCTTGCCCGGCCAGCGTACCATGATCGGCGTGCGAAGTCCGCCGTCGTATTGCGATTGCTTCGACTTCGGAGCGTAGCCGTTGCCGTTGGGCTCTTGAATCCAACCGTTGTCGACGACGAACACGACGATCGTGTTGTCGGCCAGTTTCCGCTGGTCGAGGAAGTCGAGCAGTTGACCGCAGGTCTCATCGCACCACTCGCACATGGCCCAGTACTTGGCGATGTTCTCGGTCGGCGCACTTTTGAGATACTTGTCGAGCAGCCGCTTCGGCGGCGTGTGCGGAGTATGCGGCATAAACGGCGCATACCAAACGAAAAACGGTTTCTGAGCGGCGACGCTCTTGTCGACGAAATCGTAAATCGGTTGCATCGTTTCGCGACCGATCGTCAGGCCGGCGTCGCCGTGGCGTGTCCCTTCGGTCATGCCGTCGGTGAAGCCGCCGCGCTTGAAGTTGCCTTCCCACCACTTGCCGGTTTGGAAGCTCGCGTAGCCTTCGGCTCCCAATAGGCGCGGTAGCGTCGGCGCGGCGTCGATATGCGCGATTTGTCGTTCACGCATCCGCACGAAATCGGGACCACGGCCGGGCTTACCCTTCGACGCGCCTTTCGGACCCGGCGGATCGTTCGAGAAGATTTTGTGCTCGTGCGGATAGAGGCCGGTGAGGATTGTCGCCAAACTTGGCCGGCAAAGGCTCGACGGCACGTAGCCGTGCGTAAACACCAGCGACTCGGCGGCCAAGCGGTCGAGCCGGGGCGTTTGGATCTGCTGATGGCCCATGAAGCCGAAATCGCCGTAAGCCTGATCGTCGGCCACGATGAGCACGATGTTCGGTTTGCCGGCCGCTTCGGCGGCTACGGCCGGCTGAAGTTTTCCGACGACGACAGACAATAAGCAACAGGCCAGCGCGGCAAGGAAAGGACGCAACGACATGACAGGCTCCGCTAGATCGAGACCGCGCGGTACGGGCGTACGGCGCTACGGGGCTCCATCTTGCGACGGCGCGCCGCCGAGGTCAAATGCGGCGACGCCGATGTAGACGCCGATGCACAGGGTGCCACTGGTGGCTTGCCCACCAGTGCCCAATCGACGCCGCAGAAACACTGGTGGACAAGCCACCAATGGCACCCCTCATGGAAGCCTGAACTATCGTTAGCGCGACGTGACCGGCGGCGGGGCGATCGCCGAGAGTTCGGCTAACAGGCCCGACGAGGATTGCGGGGAGCGCCGGCGTCGCACGCCCGGCACGGCATCTTTCAGGGCCGGAAAGAAGAGGGCCACGGTCGTCGCGACCAGCGGGTCGTCGGCCGCATTTTCCGCAGGCTGGCGCCGAGCGATCTCCAACAGCTTGCCGACCAATTCTTCGCCCGCCGGCCAGCGAGCCTGCACCATCGCGGCCGCTTCGGACAAGATGCCGAAGCGATGCGTGCGCGAGAGCCCCATGATTCGCAAGCCGACGTGCGGCGGCAACGGCCCGGAGTCGAAACCGAGGCGCTCGGCCACCAAAGCGCAGGTCGTTTCATCGGCGTCGACCTGCAACTGTTCCCAGATCGGGCCGACGACCGTGGCGGCAAACCATTTCGGCAACCAGGCAAAGCGACCGATGACGACCGCGGAGACGGCGGCGTCGAGTTCGGCGACGAGCGGCGGGCAAGCGACGGGCGCGACCGCGGGTCGG
>JAFLCO010000467.1 GCA_017303535.1 Planctomycetota bacterium | reverse complement strand
GCCGGCGACGACTCCTAGCCCCAGCACGACGGCGATGGCAAACGGCGGCGACCACCCGTATTCCGAAAGTCCGACGGCGAGCACCGTCGTGCAGAGCCCCATGAACGAACCGATCGAGAGATCGATGCCGCCGCTGATAATCACCGCGGCCACGCCGAGGCTGATGATGCCGTACTGGCCGATGCTGCGGGCAAGGTTGACGTTGTTGTTGCCGATTTGCTCCGGCATCATGTTGGCGATCGTCACGCCGTAGAGAATCACAAGCACGACGATCAGCCCGACGAGCTTCTTCATGAGTGTTCCTTGCCCGTGGCCAAGAGCATCACGGCTTGTTCGCTGAGTTGATCGCGGCGAAGTTCACCCGCGAGTTGTTGTTCGTGCATGACGACCACGCGATCGCTCACGCCGAGGACTTCTTCGAGATCGCTGGAGATCATCAGAATCGCCGCGCCGCCGGCCGCCAGTTGGTCCATGAGTCCGTAAATGTCGGCCTTCGCGCCGACGTCGACGCCGCGGGTCGGCTCGTCGAGAATCAAGAGCTTCGGCGATCGAGCGAGCCATTTCGCGAGCACGACCTTTTGCTGGTTGCCGCCGCTGAGAAGGCCGACCGTTTTGTCGACGTCGGTCGTCCGCACGGCGAGTTGCTTGCACGAGGTTTCGGCCAGCATTCGTTCTTCGCCTTGCCGCACGAGGCCGGCCGTTTGCAGCCGCGCGAGCGACGGCAGGCCGATGTTCTCGCGAATCGAGAAATTGATGACGAGCCCTTGATGCCGCCGGTCTTCCGGCACCAGTGCGATGCCGTCGCGGGCCGCGGCCGTCGGACTGGTCGGGCGGATTTCACGCCCGGCGATTCGCACGCTTCCCGAAATCATCCTTCGCAGCCCGAAAAGCGTCTCGGCCAGTTCGGTGCGGCCCGAGCCCATCAGCCCGGCCATGCCGACGATTTCTCCGGCACGAATATCGAGCGAGATGCCCTGCTTCTGCTTCGGGCTCCAGCGCATTTCACGTACCTGCACGGCCGCCGGTTGTTCGCCGGTCGCCGCGCCGACTCGGTGCGTGCGATGGAAGAACTGCTTCAATTCCCGCCCGACCATTCGCGCCACAAGCGCTTCGTGCGTGATTTCTTCACGCTTCAAGTCACCGGCGTTGCGGCCGTCGCGCAGGACGACGACCCGATCGCTCAGCACGCGTACTTCGTGCAACCGATGCGAAATGTAGAGCACGCCGACGCCGTCGGCCTTCAGGCTGCGAATGACTTCGAACAGCCGCTCCGTTTCGCGATCGGTCAGGCTCGAGGTCGGCTCGTCGAAAATGATATAGCGCGACTTAAGACTCAGCGCGCGGGCGATTTCGACGAGTTGCCGTTGACCGAGCGAAAGCTTGCGCACGAGGGTCGTCGGTGCGCAGTCGAGCCCAAGCCGGCGCATGAGAACTTCGGCGTCGCGATAGATACGTGAAGAGATCCACCCCAGCGGTCCGCCGACTTTCGGCTCACGACCGAGGTAGATATTGGCGGCGACGTCGAGCGATTCGGCCAGATTCAGTTCTTGATGAATCAGCGAAATGCCGGCCTGCTGCGCGGCATCGACGTGCGGGAAGCGGACGTCGTGCCCATTGAGCCGGAGCGTTCCCTCGTCGGGCGTTTGCACGCCGGCGAGGATTTTCATCAGCGTCGACTTGCCCGCACCGTTTTCGCCGACGACCGAGACGACCTCGCCGGGCGCAACGCTCAGCGAGACGCCTGCCAAGGCCTGAACGCCGGGAAAACTCTTGCCGACTCCCATCGCTTCCAGCACGGGTATTGCGCTCCGGGCGTTCGTCTCGTCGTGCGATTTGGAAGGCGCGAGTTATGCGGCGGCCGGCGGAGCGTCGATCTGCTTCATCTTTTCGATGTACGCGTCGACGTCACCCTTCTTGATGACCTGATGCGGAATGTACCTGATGCCGCCGGGCGGGAGGACGGAGTCGTCTTTCTTGATGAGCCCCGTGAGAATCCGCACGGCTTCGACGCCGAACTCAAACGGCTGCTGAGCGACGGTGCCGTGAATGGTTCCTTCCTTGATGGCCAGCAGCGTTTCCGCGTCGTCGTCGAAGCCGACGATCTTCACGGTGTTCGCCAAGCCGGCCGCCTTCACGGCTTGCAGCGCCATGTGCGGGTTGTAAGCCCAGAGGCCGACAAAGCAAAGCTTCGACTTGTCGCCGTTGTACTTCACGAGGAAGTCGTCGACCTTCTTCTTGCATTCCGACGAACTGCTGCCGTCGGTGATCGTGTCGAGCAGTTCGTACTTGCCGAGCTTCGGGCCTTGCACGTTGTCGACGCCGGCAAGTTCGTCGAGCACGCCGCGACGGCGATCTTGGGCATTCTGCGGATCGAGGCTGCCGACCAGCACGACGATCTGGCCGCCGTCGGGCAGAAGTTCCTTCACCATTTGACCGGCAGCTTTGCCCGCGCCGACGTTATCGGTGCCGAGATAGCAGCGACGCTTGCTTCCTGCCGGCAAGTCGCTGTCTTGAGTGACGAGCGGCACCTGGTCGGCGATCTTATTGTAGAACACGACCTGATTCGCGGCGTCGTTCGGGCTCACGGCAATGCCGCGCACGCCTTGAGCGAGCAGGTTCTCGCAGATGTCTTGTTGTTCCTTCGGGCTGCCGCCGGCCGGGCGACGAAACTCGACGACGACGTCGAAATCCTTGGCCGCCTTTTGGCAGCCGCGCTCGGCCCGATTCCAAAACGCGTGGGCGTTGTTGGTGACGAAGGCGACCTTGATTTTGCCGTCGTCCGACTTCTTGCAACCGGCGACGATGGCGAGGCCGACGAGGAGCAAAACGGCGAACCGAGCTTGGGCGGAGCGCATGCGGTAACTCGTGGTATTGAAACGGCTTGCGGGGCGACGCGAAGCGAGAAAACGCCGAGGCGGCGAATTTCTTTCGGTTGTTATATTATTCGCCGGCGGAGGGCGACACAAGCAGTTTTGCGATGTTACGCGCCGACGTATTTCGCGTACACCGAGCGGGCCACGGATTCGTCGTCGGTACCGCCGATAATGGCCCGGCCGTCGGGAAAGATCGTGAGCAGGAACTCGCCGACTTGCGCTCGCAGCAGAAACGGATTGCGCGAGACTTTGCCGACGGCGACCAGTTTTTCGGCCAACGATTCGAGAGATACGGCGTGACCGGCGGTGCCGCTGATCTGCACGGCGTTACGTCCGCAAAGCACGGCCGTGCGGCTGCCGCGGCGGCCTTCGAGCCAGGCAAAGTCGCGATGTTTACAAGTCGGGCAATCGGCCGCCTCGCGCAGGCCGTCGAGCTTGACGGAACGGATCGCATTATCCCACAAGTCAAACACCAGCAGCCCGCGCTGTATCGCCTCGCGCTTGCCGGCCAGGATCTTCATCGCCTCCATCGCTTCGATCGAAGCGATCACACTGATGATCGGGCTCGTAATGCCGGCCGTATCGCAAGTGGGCGAAGTGCCCGGCGGCGGCGGCTCGGCCATCACGCAACGCAGGCACGGCGTTTCGCCCGGGAGAATCGTCATCGTCTGGCCTTCGGCGCCGATGCAACCGCCGTAGATCCAGGGAATGCCGAACTTTACCGCAGCGTCGTTGAGCAAAAAGCGAGTCTCGAAGTTGTCGGTGCCGTCGACCATCAGGTCGACGCCTGCGCAAAGGCCGGCGATGTTGTCGGGCCCGACGTCGGCGACGATCGGTTCGATCTCGATCTCGGAGTTGATCGCACAGAGTTTATTCGCAGCGGCGATCGCCTTCGGCAAGTTGCCGGCCACGTCGGCTTCGTCGAACAACACTTGCCGCTGCAGATTGTTAAGCTCGACGAAATCACGATCGACGATCCGCAAATTCCCGACGCCGGCCCGCGCCAGCGTATTGGCCAAGACGCTGCCGAGCGCGCCGACACCGCAAATCAGAACGCGGCTGGACAAGAGACGACGCTGGCCTTCTTCGCCAAGCGGGGCGTAGCTCATTTGGCGGGCGTAGCGAGCGAGCGACGGATCTGCTGTCCGGCTTTCTGCGTTGTCGCTCATGCGAAGTATCCCGCCACGTCGTAAGTGCCTGCTAGATCACGCTGCAACGCGTCGCACGCAGCACGAGCCGATTCGAGCGACTCCGGTTTCTCGACCGGACGTCGCACAATCACAGGCGTCAGTCGGAAAATGTCGCTCGCAGGCGTGAAATCGCCGTCATGAAAATCCCAAATATACGTATCTGGCTTGTCCTGCGAACTGGAAGTTCTTGACATTCGCTTCAAGAACAGTGTGTTGCGGGCGTTAAGTCGATCGCTTTCCAACACCGGACAGTTGAGTTC
>JAFLCO010000466.1 GCA_017303535.1 Planctomycetota bacterium | reverse complement strand
GGGGCGGGCTCCGCCGGCTCGCCGGCGCCGGGCAGCCGCACAAAAATCGTAGTTCCGGCCCCGACGCGGCTGTCGATCTCCCCATGCCCGCCGCTTTGCCGCACGATGCCGTAGACGACGGCCAACCCCAGCCCGGTTCCCTTGCCCGGCGGTTTCGTCGTGAAAAACGGCTCAAAGACGCGGTGCTTGATCTCTTCGTCGATGCCCGCGCCGGTGTCGGTCACGGACAGTTCGACGTACGAGTCCGCCGTCGAATCGCCGCGTATCGCTTCGTCGACTTCCGCCGCGCTGCGTAGCCGCACGCCGATCGTCAGCCGGCCGCCGGGGCTCATCGCGTCGCGCGCGTTCACGGCCAGATTCATCACCACTTGTTCCAACTGGTGGCGATCTCCTCGGATGAGGCAGGCGTCCTCCGCCAATTCCAAGACGAGTTCCGCTTCCCGCATCAGCAACCGATCCAACAGCGGCTGCATTTCACGAGCGACGTGGTTCACGTCGACGATCGCCGGCTGCAATTGCTGCTTACGGCTGAACGCGAGAATCTGCCGCGTCAGCCGCGAGGCGCGGTCGGCCGCGTTGAGCACGGCCTGCACCGCCTCTTGGTTGGCGTCGCTTGCCGGAAGCCGCTCGCGCAGCAGCGATCCGTACGTGGAAACCACGGTGATGATGTTGTTGAAGTCGTGCGCGATGCCGCCCGCCAGCCGACCGATGGCTTCCATTTTTTGCGAATGTCGGAGTTCTTCTTCGAGCCGACGTCGCTCGGTTATGTCTTGCACTTGAGCCACGCCGTACACCGGCAAGCCCGCGGCGTTGCGGACGAGCGAAACGAACAGCAGCCCCCAAATCACGCGGCCGTCGCGATGGAGATAGCGTTTCTCGAGTTCATAGAACGGTATCTCTCCGGCGATCGCCCGCCGCACCAGCGCTTCGTCGCCTGCGAAATCGTCGGGATGCGTGATCTGTCGTACGTCCATCGCGCGCAGTTCGTCTTCCGTGTATCCGAGCATTCGGCAGAAGGCTTGATTGACCTGCAGCAGCCGGCCGTCGAGCGCGACGATGGCCATACCGACCGGCGCGAAATCGAACGCGCTACCGAACAATTGTCGGCTGGCTCGCAGTTCTTCGTCGGCCGCTTTGCGCGCGGTGATGTCGATGAGCAGCCCGCGCAGCGAAACCTTGCCGTCGTCGCTCACGATCACCTTCACCGTGTCTTCGACCCAGATCACTTGGCCGTCGCCGCGCACCATGCGGTATTCGAACCGATGGTCCTCGCGGCGGGCCGTCGACAGCCGGCACGAGGTCAACGCTTCTTCACGGTCTTCCGCGAAAATGTGCGCCGGCCAAAAACCGGGTTCGTACCAACGGGCCGCCGGAACGCCGAGCAGCCCCTCCGCCGACTCGCTGACGTACGTAAACAGCAGCGTCTCCGGATCCCCTTCCCAGAGCACAAGCCGGGCCTGATCCGTGAGCAGTCGATAGCGTTCCTCGTTGCGACGGATCGTTTCTTCCGCGATGCGGCGCTCCGTGCTGTCGCGTCCGGTGGAAACAATTTCCACCAGTCGGCCGGACTTATCGAACAGGCCGCGGCAGCGCCATTCTTGCCAGCGTAACTTTCCTGCGGCGTCGTAACAGAGATGCTCGTCGACGGCTTCCGGCGCTTCCGGCGTCAGGGCCGCGACCTTCTCGCTCATCTTTCGGCGGTGCTCCGGCGCCACGAGCGAAATAGCGTTCGTCGCTAGGCACTGGCTTCGCGTCAGCCCGAAGTACCGGCAGTAGCTGTCGTTCACGAAAGTCCGCGTGCCGTCGGGCCGCCACTTAACGACGAACTCCGTCTGATTCGCGACGATCAATCGGTAGCGAGATTCGCTTTCGGCCAATTCTTCACGATTACGCCGATACTCGCGGGCGAGTATGACGCCGATCAGCACGATCCAAATCGCGTAGGGCCAATCGCCGACATAGGGAATCCGCCAATGCAGCAAGTCGACGAGGATGCCGGTCGATAGCGCCGCGGCGTCGCCAAACGTGGCGACGAACACCAACAAGCCCGCCAAGCGATCGCGCTGATACAGTCGATAGCCGGCAAATAATCCGAACACGTCGACGGACAATGCCACGGCATAGAGCGGCACGCCCCACCACTCGGGCGGCGGTCGCTTCGCCAACGCAATCTGCTCGCCCCAGGGGAGCGTCAGCGGATCGAGTCCGTCGATCGGCCCGGCCAGCGGAAACCAAAACAAGTTCGCCAAGAGGGCCGCGCCAAAGAACGCCGTGACGAACCACAGGTACGGCCGCGCCGCGATGCGCGCCGCCTCCGCCAAGACCCACGCCGTGAGCGTGACGCCGGCGAGGCTCCAGTTGGTTCGTTGATTGAGCGCCGCGACGTACTCCGGAACCGTCTGCGCGACGCTCAGTTGCACGAGGTACCAGAGCAGCACGGCGCAGACGCCCGACGTCGCCGCAATCAGCAGCAGCACCCGCCGCCCGTGCGAAAACCACCACACAAACATGTAGTGGAGCGCGGCGAAGGCGAAGAAGCCGATGAGAACCGTATTAACGGTGACGTACGGTCCCAAAACGTCTCTTCGTAAGAAGCTCCGGTAGACATGGAGCAAGCAGAGCCATGTCGACGCCGTTCAACAATCCGCGGCCGGCCCGGCGGTATCGCCGGTGAACAGTCCGAAGTATGACGGATCGCCGGATTCCGGCAATATGACAGGGGTGCA
This sequence comes from Planctomycetota bacterium, assembly GCA_017303535.1. Lineage (GTDB taxonomy): Bacteria > Planctomycetota > Planctomycetia > Pirellulales > PNKZ01 > PNKZ01. The sequence continues at coordinate 1,604 of JAFLCO010000466.1, read as the reverse complement.
CACTTGGCCGCAAAGGATGATCGCTCGGCCTGGAGCGGCGTAAAACCACATCGTGGCGCCGCGCTTGACTTGGTCGTGCCCCGTTCACACCAACAAATCGTCCAGCGGCGGACGCCAGAGCGGAACTTGCGGAAACAGCGCGGCGGCCGTTTGCAGCGCCGCCGCTGAGGTCGCTTTCAAACGCCCTGCGGAGGCCGCTTCCATGAGATCCAGATGGCCGAGGAACATCCGTGTCAGATCGGCCGGGCCCAACTTCACTACGTTGCGGCCGAGTGCGCCCTTGGCGTTCGTCACACGTTCGACACCCGCGCTCCTCGCCGTCACCGTGAGTTTCCAGCGTAGCTCGCCGGCCGCGATGCCGATTTCCACCGGCTTCCGCAATCGGCCTGCCTGCTGCGCCGCCGCGGCGCGGGCATGGATCGTCGGCAGCAATCGTTCGAAGAACGCTTCCGGATCGACGATCTTCACCATCGTCACTTCGCCGCGGCTCGCTTCGCTCCGATGCAACTCGGCGGCCGAATCTTCCACGATATTCCACAGCCGATCGTCGGCCGCCAGATGCAGTCGCACGATGTGATGATCGCGCTCGATCGCTTCACCGCAGGCCCGAGCCAGCAGACGTTCGGCCACGCCCGGGTGACGCTGTGAAGCGACAAGTTCCAAGATGCGATCGTCGCGTTGTATGACGTAGCCGACGATCGAATCGTCGTGAAAATCAAAATCGTGTCGCTTCGGGCCGGCCAAGGCCACGAAGATGTTCTCCGCCGCTTGGCGACCGACCAACCACCGCCAGTAAGCTTCCGTTCGTTCGTAAGGGCCGCAGGCGCGGGCCGTTTGCTCGCCGTAAAGTCGCACGAGCGACGGTAGTTCGACGTGCCGCCAAGGACGAATGGCCACGGCGTCGAAGGCGTCGTGCGGCGCAAATCCGCGGGTCGAAAGTTGGGCGAGCAAATCCCGCGCGCCGACTTCGGAATGGCTGTGGCGAATGCACACGGCCCAGCCATGACTGCGAAAGAAATGCGGCGACCGCGTCGTCAGCACGCCGAGCGCCGAACCTTCGGCCGTGAGCGATTCGTCGATCTGGTCGAGCAGCCGCTTGCCGAACCCGCGACCGCGAAACTCCGGCAACACCGCCAACCGATGCACGGCCGACACGGGCAGGCCTTCCCCTTGGAACCGCATGACGCGTTGCGCCAGGTGCGCATGGCCGACCAATCGCGAACCTCGCTTGATGATCAGACGGTCGCAAGGTTCGTACGTCGGGTCTTCGAGCGACGCCGAGAACTCGTCGCGCGACGGAGCATGGAACACGGCCGACAACATCTGTTGGATCGCCGGATGGTCACCGGCGCAGGCCTGCGACACTTCGCAGGCTTCGCGCGCGGCAGTCTCACCGCTCGGCGCGGGCGGTTCGCCGGCGACGACGCCGATCGGCCAGACGTATTCGTCCGGCCCGGCTATCGGAAGCGCAGCCTTCTTCGAGCGAGTTGAGCCGGCAGTCGTGCTCCCGGCAGATGGTTTGGTGGATAACTTGTCGACAACCGGTGCCGCAGTGTTCTCCGGGGCAGAATGCCCGCCAAGAGAATTTCCCGAGCGCATAGCCA
>JAFLCO010000465.1 GCA_017303535.1 Planctomycetota bacterium | reverse complement strand
CAAGGCCCAAGGCACTCGGGCCAACTCCGGATGCCCTGATTTGGCGCCGAGATCCGCCAGGCACTTCTGAAAAGCCGCCGCGGAGCCGTTGCGCGGATCGCACCACATCTGGCAATCCGCTTTTTCCGGCTGCTCATAGGCAGGCGCTAACAGCGCACAATCGTGCTTCTTCGCCAGCGCCTGCCAATGTAGATCGAACGCTCCGGTCAGGCCCGACTTACAGGAACCTTCGCCGCAACCATGTTGATGCACGATCACACCGCGCAAAGTTTTGGCCTTGGCGGGAATCCAGATTGTGTAATTAACCGGATATGGCAATTCGCCGGCAACTGCGGAGGCTTCGTAGCGCACGCGGTAATAAGGCGGGTTTGCCTCGGGAAAGACGTCGTAAGGCGGCTGTTGTCCGAACAAGTCGGCGGGCAACAGCGCGAGCAGGCAAGAACAAATAGTCGATGTAGCGGCCTGTCGCATGGCGTTACCTCTGGAGCGTGGTCGGCACTCTGCGCGCGAAAACGCGCGGTTTCGATGCGGCTGAGTTTAAGGTCGCCAAACGACGGAGTACAGCCTCGCTGAAATGAGTATCAGCGTCGGAAAACTGCATAGAATGCGACATCGCGGCGTATTCAACGCGATCCGCTTTGTTGCAGATTCGAGACTCGCGTCCAGGATCGATCCGGGGTACTTTACGGCTCACTTCGCATGCTTCGATTGCGTTACTCGACGAAGCGAGAAGCGAACCACATGAATTTCCTGGCGAGATCGGCAGATGCGTCGGCAAGATTTCTTCGCGTGCATTTCTACGACACTATTCAGTACCGCATTGCTCTCAGCGATCTTTTCCGTCGCGCCGCCGGCCGCGGCCGATGAGCCGGCGTTGGAGCGGATCGCGTTCGGGTCTTGTGCGAAGCAAGACCAGCCACAGCCGATCTGGGACGCCGTCGTCGCCCTTCAACCGCAACGTTTTCTCTTCATCGGCGACAACATTTACGGCGACAGCGAGGACATGAACGTCCTCCGAACCAAGTACGCCTTACTCGGTGCCCAGCCTGGCTTTCAGCGGCTCAAGGCGACGTGCCCGGTGCTCGCCACGTGGGATGATCACGACTATGGCAAGAACGACGGCGGCGCCGATTACGCCAAGCGTCGTGAATCGCAAGAAGTGTTTCTCGACTTCTTCGAAGCGCCGGCCGACGACGCGCGGCGCAAACGTGAAGGCGTCTATTCATCGCAGGTCATCGGCCCGGCGGGACGCCGCACTCAGATCATTCTGCTCGACACGCGCTACTTCCGCAGCCCGCTCAAGAAGACGCCGAACACCGCCGAGCCCGGCGAAGGGTATCGCGGCATTTATGGCCCCAACGAGGATCCCGAGTCGACGATTCTCGGCGCCGCACAGTGGCAGTGGCTCGAAGAGCAATTGAAGATGCCTGCGGAGCTGCGAATCATCGCGTCAAGTTTTCAGGTCTTGGCCGACGAGCACGGATGGGAAATGTGGGGCAATTTCCCGCACGAACGCCGCCGCCTCTTGCAACTCATTCGCGACGCGCGAGCCGACGGCGTCGTGTTCATCAGCGGCGATCGTCATCTAGCGGAGTTGGCTCGCCTGCCGGCCGATCACCCCGACGGCGTCGGCTATCCGCTCTATGATCTCACAAGCAGCAGCCTCAACGCACCAAGCCGCAACTTCACGGCGGCAGGCGTACGCTTCGGCAACGAACTCAACTCCTATCGCGTCGGTTTGACGTTCTTCGACGTCAACTTCGGCACGGTGCTCGTCGACTGGGAAGCGACGGATCCCGTCGTTCGCTTGCAGGTCCGCGACGAAAAAGGCGGCGTCGTTCTGCAACAACGAGTGACGTTGAGTCAGTTACGAACCCGCTGAGAAATGTTGTCTTGTATGCGTCGGCAGTCCGACGCATCGGCACGCCACTCCGAATTCTCACGCGCAAACAAAAAGGCCGTGCAGTCAGTATTAGACGGCACGGCCTTCGATGTCGGGGCGACATGATTCGAACATGCGACCTTCTGGTCCCAAACCAGACGCTCTAGCCAGGCTGAGCTACGCCCCGAGGGTTGCCGCTTGGGCAAGTCGTGATTATGCGGCGGATTCGCCCGCGTGAAAAGGTCTGATCTCGCGCGGCTCGCACTTGATTACGTATGGCGTTCTACGCGTGGTCGAGCGATTCCAATGGTCGGTCTTCGCGCAGTCCCTCTAATGCTGCTGAAAGCCGGGCCAAGGTGAATCGTTGCAAATCCGCACCCGAGGTGCCGGAGCCGATGAGGAAGAAGCCGTCACTTCGGTCGAAGTACCCGGCGCCGACGCGGATGACCGACTTCATCAAAAGGTTGCGTAAGAGGTGGAGCCAGAACCGGCGTCGCCAGTCGCTCGGCAATGGTCGCACCGCTTCGTAACCGGCGACGACATTTCGCAAGAAGGGGGCATCGTGGAAACAGGCCAAAAGCGAAATATCGTCCGTCGGGTCGCCGCTGATCGTGTCGTCCCAGTCGATCAAGGCATGGATTTCACTCGGCGAACCGAGGATGTTCCACAGCGCCAAGTCTTTGTGAACCAGGCACCCCTGCTTAAGCCGAAGCAACTCGGAGTGGCGATCGATTTCGCGACGCATTTCGTCGGCGAGACCTTCCCTAAGAAATCCTCGCGTGACGAGGAATTCGAGGTGCCGTGCGAGGTGCTGCCGGAAGTAGGCCTCGTAGCTCGCATGGAAGCCGACCAAGCGACCGTGGTCGCGAACCTGCTGCGGATCAAACGGCCCGAATCCGGTGACACCGATGGTTTGCCACCGCGCGATCGAACGGCCGATCTCGCCCGCGATCGACTCCGCATCCCAGACGCCGCGCTTCCAATGTTGGTTTAGGTCGGGCCAATCGACCTTCTCGATGACATGCCACGCGAACGGGACTTCGCGGCGCGTAGCATCGACGGCCAATACCAGCGGAGCCGGCAATCCCAGCTCCCGCACGCGACCGAGGACATGTGATTCGACATCGAGATAGTCGTCGTGCTCCGGTCCATCGTCGACGCGGACAAACCGCTCGACGCCGTCAATAACGGCGAAGAACGTGGCGTGATTACCTTGCCCGCCGCCTGATCGCAGTTCAATCGACGGCGTCGCGAATCGCCGTTGGATTGCGCCATGCAAAGCCGCGGAAATCTCCTCGATGTTGCGCCGCTGCTCTTCGGTGCCGTGAAACGCCGCTGGGCGATCACACTTCCAGTAGTAGATTTGGCTGCGGGGATGCGGCATCGGCTGGTCAGCGCTTTTCATGCAAGAAGTCGCGATCGGAAGAATGCGGCGGAAGTTGGTACTTCCGTTCCTCACTCTCACGCCTTTCCTTTTCTTCTTGCTCGAGCCTCTCCTTCTCTTCGCGATCCCAGCGGGCTACTCGTTGATTCGACGATTCAGACGGATGAAAGGCCTTGTGAAACAGTTCGTCGACGCAGAACGAAGTAATCTTTTCGCCGATTGAACATCCGGAAAAGGAACCAAGTCCAATTGCGAACAATACGGCGAAGAAATAGTTGCTGCGACAACGACAAAGCTTCATCAGGAACATTCCCGGAGTTTAGTGAATCCGAACGGTCGATCAGCCGGCCTGAGCTTGTTGATACGGCCCGGCTAGGTGACTAAAGAGGCGTTCGAACTCGTCGTGGTTCGTGAAGTGGACGACGATCTTGCCGCGGCCTTTGCAGCCCGTGCGGACGTCGACTTTCGTGCCCAGCGCCAAACGCAATTGCTGTTCGAGAGCCGCGGTTTGTTTCGACTTCGTAGGCCGCGCACGGCCCGGCTTGGCGGAAGGAGTCGCGGTGCCGATGTTCACGACGTCCAACGGTTCGGCGTCGGCCGAATGGATTGCGTCTTGCACCAGGTCTTCGACCGCGCGAACGCTGAGCCCTTCCGTCTGAATGCGATGGCAGAAGTCGCACTGTTCGCGCTCGTCGCCGAGCGGCAGCAGGGCCCGAGCGTGGCCGTAGGTGATCTTCTCATCGCGCACGGCTTGCTGAACCGCGGCGGGCAGTTCGAGCAGCCGAATGAAGTTGGCGACCGTCGAGCGGTTAACTTGCAAGCGGGCGGCCAATTCTTCCTGCGTACAGCCATAGCGTTCGATGTACTGCCGAAAAGACAACGCCTTTTCCAACGGATTGAGATCCTTACGCTGCAAGTTTTCGACGATCGCCAACTCGGCGGCGAGTCGATCGTCGGCCTCAATCAACCGTGCCGGAACTTCCGACCAGCCGGCCTTCGCCGCCGCCCGCAAGCGGCGTTCGCCGGCGATGAGTTGATAACGGCCGCCGACGCGCCGCACCGCCACCGGTTGGATGAGCCCGTGACTGCGAATGCTCGCGGCCAAAGCATCGACCTCGGCTTCG
>JAFLCO010000464.1 GCA_017303535.1 Planctomycetota bacterium | reverse complement strand
GCCCCATGGCCAAAGCCTTCCCCTTCTGCCCCAACTGCTTCAACAATCCGCCGTTCGAAGGCATCAAGGCCATGGGTTGCAACGATTGCCAGCATCCGACGTGCAAGTACAGCGTGGTGCGGAACGGAATCGTGGGTCGCTTCGTGCCGGTATAGGCGAAACAAGGAGGGATCGACGATGAATATCGGCGAAACCGCGGAAGCGGCCGGTGTCTCGGCCAAGATGATCCGCTATTACGAATCGATTGACCTGATCAAAGCGCCCGTGCGGACGGAATCAGGTTACCGGGTCTATTCGCCCGAGGATATCCACACGCTCCGCTTCATCGGAAGGGCACGGGATCTCGGTTTCTCGATTGAAGAGATCTCTAGCCTCTTGACCCTGTGGCACGACCGCAGCCGCGCAAGTTCCGACGTCAAGAGGATCGCAACTGAGAAGATCGCGACTCTCGAAGCCAAGATCCGAGAATTGGGGGCCATGGTCGAATCGCTGCGGCATCTCGCCGAGAACTGTCACGGCGATCACCGCCCCGATTGCCCGATCATCACCGATCTTGCCAATCCAAAGGTGACGGCGACGGCAATCGCGCGACCTGGAAACCTTGTGAATCTTAAGGGTATGCGCGGGCGTCGTTCGGCGCGGGCTGACTGTGGCCATGAGTCATGTCGAAACACAGTGCCTGAAAAACAGGCGGGTCCGGCCACGAAAAATCGTTGACCTTCCAACGTTGGCTACTTGCAACGTGATTGCCTTGCTCAAACCTGCGTGAGCGAGGCCTGAACCTCCTAAGGAGAAGTCGTATGGCTACGGTACTGAAAGTCGAAAAGATGCACTGCCAAAGCTGCGCCAAGCGTGTGACCAACGCCATCATGGGCGTGGCGCCGCATTCCAAGATCGACATCGACATCGATGGCCGGCGCGTCACCATCGACGGCATCAGCAATCTCGCGGAGGTCACCAAGGCACTCGAGGACGCAGGTTACCCGGCCCAGAACGCCTGAGCACGGGCGGACGGAACAGGGACTGTCCGCCGGGCCTTACCGACAAACAAACTCATTCAAGAGAGGGTAAGCATGTCCCGAAGCCTCAAGATTCTGACGATATCCGCTGCCATCGCGTTGGCAGTTCCGGTCGCGGCTCTTGCTGCGCAGGGCGACACCGTGAATGCGATCAGGGCGCGCGGCGAACTGAACTGCGGTGTCTCGACTGGTGTTTCGACGGGCATGTCGACACTGGACAATGCCGGCAACTGGCGCGGCATGGAGGTCGAGTTCTGTCGTGGGGTCGCCGCGGCAATCCTCGGTGATCCGGCCAAGGTAAAGTTCGTGCCGCTCGAGTTCCGGGCGGCTTTCACGACACTTCAGTCGGGTGCCGCCGACATTCTCGCAAGAACGGCGACCTGGAGCTACTCGCGTGACTCGTCGCTCAATCTCGATTGGGCAGGCGTGTACATGTATGACGGCCAGGGATTCATGGTCGCCAAGAAGCTCGGAGCCAAGAGCGGGAGGGACCTCAACGGCGCTTCGGTCTGCGTTTCCGCCGGGACGACATCAGAGCTGAACCTCGCGGATTACTACCGGGCGAACCGGATGACCTACACGGCCATCACGGGCGCGACGCGCGAGCAGAACCAGCAGAACCTCGAATCGGGACGCTGCGACGTCTACTCGAACGAGCGTGGCGGACTTGCGGCAAGTCGGACGGCAATGAAAAATCCCGATGACTGGGAGATACTTCCGGACGTCTTCTCTAAAGAGCCGCTCGGGCCGACTGTCCGGCAAGACGACCCCCGCTTCAGGGACATCGTTTCCTGGGTCCTCAATGTGATCATCACGGCTGAAGAATTTGGTGTCACGCAGGCAAACGTCGTCGAGATGAGTCATAATTCGACTAATCCCGAAGTTCAGCGCATGCTTGGCAAGACGGGTGAGTTCGGCAAGATGCTTGATCTTTCGCAGGACTGGGCCGTCAAGGTGATCCGGACGACGGGCAACTATGGTGAGCTCTACGAACGCAATCTCGGCAGCGGCAGTCCGATCAAGCTGGCACGCGGATTGAACAGCCTTTGGAGCAATGGCGGCTTGCTCTACAGCCCACCTTTCCGCTGATCCTCGGTTACGGCCATGCGGGGCGGCGATACCCCGCATGGCATTTCCGGTAACTGATCACGATGCATGAAGCGAGTACCCAACGACTTGCGGAATTGCCGGGGGCCACGGAATCCAATTCGCGTGCCCTGACAATCCGTCAGTATCGTCGTTTTGCCTATCAAATCGGGTTTGTGCTGGTCGTTGGCGCTCTTGGTTGGGCAGCTTGGGAGAACGTCCAAGCAAATATCGCGGTCCGGAACCTCAATCTTGGCTTCGCCTTTCTGAACCAGGAAGCGGGCTTTGGCATTCCGTTTAGTGTCCTTCCCTACAGCGAGACTGACAGCTACGGGTGGGTCTTTGTCGTCGGTGTCGCGAACACGATGCTGGTCGCTTTTCTCGGCATAATCGCGGCGACCGTCCTCGGCTTTGCAATCGGCATCGCTCGGCTCTCCCCGAACTGGGCGGTCGCGAACGCCGCACTGGTCTACATCGAGGCCGTCAGGAACCTCCCGCTGCTGCTGCACGTCCTGATCTGGTACAATGTCGTCATTCGCAGCCTTCCGCCGGCCCGGCAGGCGATTTCGGTCGGCAATGTCGCGTTCTTGAGCAATCGTGGCATCTTTCTTCCTTGGCTTACGACCGGACTCGGGGCTTGGACGCTCTGCGCAATCGGGCTGTTAACCGTCGCCGGTTTGGGCTTCATCCTTCACCGCAGTCGTCTTCGGCGGGAGGCAAGCGGAGAGGGCCTCCCGACAATCCGCCTTTGCGCGATCTGGATCGGAGCGGTTGTCGTAGGTGTCCTCGTCGTTGCCCACGCAACGATCCATTTCGAGATCCCGGAACTGCGGGGCTTCAATTTCGGTGGCGGGATCGCTCTTTCGCCGGAGCTTGCAGCACTTGTCATCGCGCTTGCGACTTATAACGCGTCGTTCATCGCGGAGCTGATCCGCGGCGCCATCGAGGCCGTCGACCGCGGCCAACGCGAGGCAGCGCTATCGCTAGGACTCGATCGGATGAAGACGCTTCGACTTGTCGTCATTCCGCAGGCCGTCCGGCTGCTCGTTCCGCCATTGACCAACCAGTATCTCCATCTTCTCAAGGCATCGTCGCTTGCGACGGTCATCGGATATCCGGACATCGTGAACATCTTTGTCGGCACGACGTTGAACCAGACCGGACGTGCCATCGAGATCATGGGACTGACGATGGCTGTATTCCTCGCCCTCAGTCTTGGCATCACTGGACTCAGCAATCTCTATAACCGTCACATGCGGATCGTTGGGCGATGACCGGCGCGCTCGACTGGGCAAGGCGGAATCTCTTTGCGCGGCCGGTCGATGTCGTGCTGACGGCGGTTGTTGCTGGATCGATCCTTGGAATCGCATACGCGATACTCGACTGGGCTGTATTTTCGGCAACGTGGTCGGGGAACAGCCGCGCAGACTGCAATCCCGAAGGGGCTTGTTGGGCCTTCGTCTCAGCCCGAGCCGGCCAGTTCACCTACGGCTTCTACCCGCCAGGCGAGCGCTGGAGGGTCGACGCCACCTTCCTGCTTTTGATCTCCGGCATCGCCGTGCTCATCGTGCCCCATCTGCCGGGCAAGCGGTTGGCTGGCATCCTGCTGCTCACCGTTTTCCCGATGCTTGCCGTCATTTTGCTGAAAGGAGGGGCTTTCGGCCTGCCGAACGTGCCAACAGATCGTTGGGGTGGGTTGTTCCTCACTCTGGTGCTTGGTGTTGCTGGCATCGTGCTTTCTTTTCCGATGGCCATCTTTCTGGCTCTCGGCAGGCATTCGGATCTGCCGACGATCCGAATCGCTTGTACCTTTTACATCGAGATTTGCCGTGGCTTACCGCTGATCGCCGTCCTGTTCATGGCTCGAATCCTTCTGCCCTACGCATTACCGGTGGGCTCGGAACTCGATCCGCTCGGCCTCGCAGTCGCCGGCATCGTCATGTTCGAAGCAGCTTATCTCGCCGAGGTGTTCCGTGGAGGCTTGCAGTCTCTGCCGAGAGGTCAGTACGAAGCCGCCGCCGCGATCGGGTTCGGATATTGGCGAACGACGCTCTACGTCATCTTGCCGCAGGTCATGCGCAACGTCGTCCCCGGGTTGGTCAACAACTCGATCGCGCTACTAAAGAATACGACTCTTGTCGTGGCACTCGGGCTTTTCGAAATCTTGAACATCGTCGCGGCCGGGGCGTCTGACCCCCAATGGCTCGGTTTGGCGGCTGAAGGCTATTTCGTAGCCGGCCTATTGTTCTGGAGCCTTTGTTTCGCGATGTCCCGCTACAGCCGCAGTGTCGAGCGAA
>JAFLCO010000463.1 GCA_017303535.1 Planctomycetota bacterium | reverse complement strand
AGCACCAGGACATCGGGTGGCGCTTGGATACCAAGGCGAACTTTGTCGCCGCTGACCCGCACGATCGTCAGCACGATCGAATCACCCAAACGAATCCGTTCATTCTCTTTCCGCGAGAGCACGAGCATGGAACTGACCTCCATGTACAGTTGGTTATTGGTGTCTATTTGTATAGTTACTTTCCACCGCCGAGTCAATCCTTTTCTCGGGCGGCAAATCTAAGCGGCGACGGCCTGCAATTGCGGGGCATCCACAAGTCGCGTCGTTAGAAAACGAACTCCGGTCGAATCGTAGAACAGTATTGAATTCTGCTGCGTTTCCCAGATCGCAGTGATCATCACGGCCCGCGGTCCGTGGACGCAAAAGTGCATCCCGCAAGGCTTTCCGGCACGAATCAGCAATTGTTCCGACATCCGAAACGCCCCGCTGACCAGCGTCTCTCGCTCACACAAAGTCTCGTAGACATAGCTACGAAGGTCTTCCAAGTTGTTTAGGACATGCTCGCCTCGAGTCATGCGCCGGACCTCCTTCCGAATGAATTGATTGGATCGAGTGGGGTGTCAGCGTAGTTCAATCAGCTCATTGATAATGTGAGCTATCGGCAAACTCGGCAATCTACTTGCTCTGCGAAATTTATAGACGCTCAAGGCAGGCGCGCGGAAAAGTATTAAAGAGCGTCGCGATTCGATGAAACGCAGTTACGCAACATTGAAAAGGCACACGAATTAAAGCGAGCGGCCGGCGTGAGCCGGCCGTTTGGTTGCCTCGTCAGAAAGCGATGCAAACGAAAACGGGGGCCTCACGGCCCCCGCTCGCTTCATAAGATTCGGAGAAGCTCGCCGCTACTTCGGCGCTTCCCAAACGGCGGTGCCCATCTGATAGCGCTCGTGATTGTGCACGCGCTTGGCGTAGTAGGCCGTGACGATGCGGCCGTCGGCGCGTTGCACGCTGCTGGGGTACCCGCAATCGCTCTCCAGCGAATGGACGAGGCGAATCGGCGGGCCCCAGGTTTGACCGTCGTCCGAGCTGAGCTTGGCCAACACGCCGTAGCGATCCTTCACTCGGCAGCCGTAGCTCAAGAGCAATCGGCCGTCGGCCAGTCGCATGAGGTGGGCGTTGATCTCGTTGCGGCCCGTCACACGCTGCGGACCTTGCCAAGTCGCGCCGTCGTCGTCGCTGCGGAAGAGTTCGATGGCGTCGATTCTTGCGGCCGCTAACCAGCGTTTGCCGCCGAGCGGAAAGATGTCCGTCTCGTTGTGCTTCGCGCCGATCACGGAGACGTTGCGCCAGGTTTGTCCGTCGTCGTCGCTGCTAAAGTGCCAGGCCCGATAGCCGTCGGTCTTGTAGTTTTTGTCCGGCGTCAGAAGTTTGCCGCCGTAGCACGAAGCGTGCAGCGCGCCGTCTTCGCCCGCCCAGATGTCGCCGAAGGGGATATACGGCGTCCAGCCGCTCTCCGCTTCGACGAACGACTTATGCTGCGTCCATGTTTTTCCGCCATCGGTCGAGCGGCAAACCCAATTACTGAGCACGGCGTCACGAAACTTCGGTTGCTTCGGTCGCTCGGGTTGCTTCACGTCGGTCCAGCCCGAGCAGAGCACGAGCAAATCCCCGTTTTTTGCGAGGCCTGCAGCGACGTTCATCCGGATCGTGTGCGGTTCGTTCGGCGCGGGTTTGCCGCGCCGCTCCCACAGTTCGCCGTCGCGGCTGGCCCAGCAATCGACGTCGCCCTCAAGCTGCCCGTGGGCCGGACGGTTGTGAATGACGGCGACGATCGTACCGTCGGCGAGTTTCGTCAGGTTCGGCCAGGCACAGACGTTGTCGACCGCGACGTAACGGGCGATTGATACCGGTAAAGTTTCCGTCTCCGCCGCCACCGGTTCCGCCGCAAACGTGGAACCGGCCGTCGACATCACGGCGACGGAAAGCAACGTGCGCAACATTGGAGTTTCCCGCAAAAATGTATTGGGGGTGCCAATGGTGGCAGCCCGTGGCAGCAGCGTTACTTCGCTTCCGCGTAGGCCTGGTAAGCCCCGGCGATGTCGGCCGACTCGGCGTCGCCCTTATGGAAGATGACGCGATAGCGGAGCGTGATCGAATCACCGTTCTTGAACGTGGCGCCGCTTTCATCCTTGGTTTCTTTGTCGAAACTCGTCGCGCCGAACGGATTAGCGGCAAACAGGCCGTACGTCCGTACGTGCCAACGCGTCGGATGTCGGAAGCTCGACGGATGGTTCAACACGGCGATGCCGAGATACTCCCCGCCGACCTTGCCCGAGTAATCGACCCACGGAGCCCGGGTGCCCCAAGCGTCTTTGTCAGTTTTGCCTTCGCTGGTGACAATCTTGCCCCCTTCGGGCTTGTGGTCGACGTCCATCGTCGTGGGCACTCGCACGCCGAACGAGCCTTCTTTCGTTTCGCCGAAGTGGACGTCGCCGGCCGTGGCCTTGAGCGTGATATCGAAATCGATCGAGCGCCACTCGCCGCCGTCGCGGAAGGTGAGAGTACGTTCGTCTTCGAGCATCTTCTTGCCGGACGGAGAAACCCAATCGTTTTGCGTCGAAATCACGGCAGCGCCGTCCACGACTTCGTTCTTCAGGTAGGCCTTGTGCACAATCGAGCCGTGGCCGGAAAATCGCGGATGGCCGGGCTTGGCGTTCTCCAGAGGCGAGCCGTCGCCTGCGGCTTCCGACCAGAAATCAACGCCGTTCACGTCGCCATGCGTAAACCAAAACGAGCGCTGGTGCGGGTGGTCGGTCTTTTCGCCGTCGACCCACTTCGACGAATACGCGCGGGTCATTTCTTTGCCCGTCGGTCCGACGATCGGCCAGACGAACGGCTTCGGCGCGTTGCCGATGACGTAGTCGGCGAACAGTTTACCGTCGATCAAGACGGCGATGCCGTGAATGTTCTTGTCGCGCGCTTCAAGCGTGACCTTTCCTTGGGCGAAGGCCGAACGGGCTTCGAGCGATGCGGTGAGGAGCAGGGCGAACGCAACTAACAAGCGACGCGACATGGCGACGAACCTCAATGGCGGGAATTCGAAGGCGGGAACGAACCGAAAGTGAGCGGATATGGTAACCGCTGCGAATACAGAACGCAAAAAGGCGTGTTCTGCCGACGATACAGGGGGCAAGGGCTGAGGTTACGGTGCGGCACAAAAAAAGCGGGCCGGCGAAATGCTCGCCGGCCCGCTGAAGCGATCAAATTCTACGAACGACGTGCGCCTACTTCATCATTACCTTGACGATGTCGACGCAGCGGTTCGAGTAGCCCCATTCGTTGTCGTACCAGCTGACGAGCTTGAAGAACTTGCTGTTCAGCTCGATGCCGCTGCCGGCGTCGAAGATGCTTGAGTGGGCGTCGTGGATGAAGTCACTGGAGCAAACTTCGTCTTCCGTGTAGGCGAGGATGCCTTTGAGGTACGTCTCGCTCGCCTTCTTCATGGCGGCGCAGATTTCCTTGTAGCTGGTTTCCTTGGTGGTCTTCACCGTGAGGTCGACGACGCTCACCGTCGGGGTCGGCACGCGGAACGCCATGCCCGTCATCTTCCCCTTGAGTTCGGGCAATACGAGGGCCACGGCCTTAGCGGCGCCGGTGCTCGAGGGAATGATGTTGATCGCCGCAGAACGACCACCCTTCCAATCTTTCTTCGATGGGCCGTCGACCGTCTTCTGCGTAGCGGTGTAGCTGTGCACGGTCGTCATCAGCGCTTCTTCGACGCCGAAGCCTTCCTTCAAGAGCACGTAAGCCACCGGAGCCAAGCAGTTCGTGGTGCAGCTTGCGTTCGAGACGATGTGGTGCTTGTCCTTTTCGTACTTGCCGCAGTTAACGCCGTGGACGACGGTAATGTCTTCGCCCTTAGCCGGAGCGGAGATCAGCACCTTCTTCGCGCCGGCGGTGATGTGCCCCTTGGCCTTTTCCGCTTCCGTGAAGAGGCCGGTCGATTCGATGACGAGGTCGACGTTGAGATCCTTCCAAGGCAGCGCAGCCGGGCCTTCTTTCACGGCGAGGCACTTGATCTTGTGACCGTCGACCACCAAGGTGTCGTCTTCCGCGACGTTCGGGCCGCTCTTTTCGCTGCGAACTTCACCCTTGAAGCGGCCTTGGACCGAGTCGTACTTCACGAGGTAGGCGAGGTTGTCGGCCGGCACGAGGTCGTTCACGGCGACGACGTCGATTCCCTTGCCGAGCAAACCCTGATCGCAAATGGCCCGGAAGACCAAGCGACCGATACGACCGAAACCATTGATGCCGACGCGAATAGACACGAAACGTCTCCTTGCCAATATGAACGGCGACTGCCGCATTGCGAATCTTGATGTACGATCGAGCGGGCGTGGAACCCGGCCGAATGGCCATTTGCTCGATGCTCACCGCCGGATTTCGCAGAGCGAACGTCGGGCGATTGCGAGAGGACGAATTATAGTGGTACGGTTTTACGTTCACAACCCGGCGGGGCGGCAATGACGAATGCTAAAGCATGAATGACGAAAGAA
>JAFLCO010000462.1 GCA_017303535.1 Planctomycetota bacterium | reverse complement strand
GATGATTCGCTGAAGCAGGCGGATGCTCTCGAAGCAACGGTCGGCGCCGCCGGCGGCGACCTCATGTTGATGCAGTACCGGCTGCGGCAGGCGCTCGACGAAGCGCTGCAGGAAACGCCGGACTCCTTGTCGGCGATCGCCGAGGTCATGCCCGCGATGCATACGTTCCTGAAGTTGAGCCAACAGGTCGGGCAGTTCGTGCAGTTGTCGCTCAAAATCAAGACGGCGAAAAACTCGAACTAGACCCGCCCGTCGACGGCCGAGCGAAGAATTCGCGATTTGATACCCAATCCGTCCGGGGGGCGGGAGCCACGTCCACGGCGGAAAATCCGGCGTGTCGGCTTTGTTCAGGCCCAGGCCGTAACGAAACGGCGACGGCGGCGGCCGCTTGGCGTCGACGGCGATCGCGGCATCGTTCTTTGACAATTTGGTCTTCGGCGTTCGCCGGGAGGTCCCCGATGAACGCCGCCGGGGCGTGGCGCCCGATCGTCGCCGCCTCCGCATCGGCGCCGACTCAATTCACGCGGCGGTTAAACGGCACAGCTTCACGGGACCGCGACACGCGCCACGATGACGGTGATATTGTCTTTGCCGCCTCGTCGGTTGGCCTCAGCAACGAGGCGCTCGCAGGCCGCCCGAGGATCTTGCTCCACTTGCAACACGGCCGCGACGTCTTCGTCGGACAGCATTTCGGTCAGGCCGTCGGAACAAAGCAGCAGCACGTCATGAGGATGCAGATCGAGACGATGCAGTTCCACTTGCACCCCCGGCTCGGAGCCGCCCAGTACATTGGTGACTACGTGTCGCCACGGGTGTCCGGCAATCTTCTCCGGCGGCAGAAGCCCCCGGCGCACCATGTCGGCGGTCAACGTGTGGTCTTGCGTGAGCTGCTGCAGCCGGCCGCCGGAAAACAAATAGCAGCGGCTATCTCCCGCATGGGCTACGAACAGACGCCAATTCACGGCAAACGCCATCGTCAGCGTACTACCCATGCCGCGCCATTCGGGATGGTCGTCCGTCTCCTCGAAGATCCGTGAATCGGCTTCGCAGAGCGCCTCTTGCAAGGCCCGCAACGCCCCTTGTTCCTCGCCGGCTTGCAAATTGGAGAACCGCTTGAGGGTGTTCAGCATAAAGTCTTCAATCGTCGACACGATGAGGCCGCTGGCGACTTCTCCCGCTTGGCTTCCCCCCACGCCGTCGGCGATCAGCAGGACGTACCCCCGATGGACGCTGTGGCTCGTTCCCAAGTCCGGGAGACTCGTATGATGCACCTGCAGCGTACGCGACAACTCCGCGACGGCAAAATGATCCTCGTTGGAATCTCGCTTCCGACCTCTGTCGCTAAGACCGTAAGCGTTGATCGTGAACGGAGGGCGTGGTCCGAAGACGACGGTATCTTCTTCGCCGCCTCGTGATTCGCGTGGTGCTGAGTTCATAAACAATGTTCTCTTAAAAGAAGTCGCTTGGCTCGGCGGCATCACGATTCAGCCGCCGGGTTCGCTTGCGGGATCATCTTCGAGATATGGCGTAGCGTAGCATCGCCGCCGGAGAGCATGAGCCGGTTCAGGCCCGCTTTCTTCGCTCCAAGCCCCCCGGGCGGACGGCGCGATAGCGATTAAGTTCTAACCTAAGCCGTCGATCGCCAAAGAGACGTTTCCTAGCCGTGCACCGGGGAAATCGCATCGCTCCGCGCTCCACCCGGACGTCCGGGGCAGGCTCCTCCGCCACGGACGTTCGGCCGGACAGCAAGTCCGTCGGACACTTCGATCATAGGCGCCTTCGCCGCAGTCTCGATCATGATCCGGCCCGTCAATGGCTCCTTTACGCAGTCGTAGCAAGATGTGGCAGGACGTGCGATCTCGCCCCACAGATCGTGCGACTCAGCACCAAAAGGCCGGGAAGGTTTGCGGGAAGCTTTCGACGCGAACCTGACGGCATCCTGCCTGAAACTTTAGCCGGATCATATGCGAGATCCCGGCGGTGGTGCGTTCGGCGGCCGTGGCCTTGGGCTCCTTTCACGAATCAATCCCAGGCGATTATGAAGCGTGCCGGTGGTCGCATTGCAAAAACGCCCGGTGAACTACTTGCCGGCGTCCAGAAGTTTCCGCAATTCGGGGATTTGCCTTTGTGCCTCACGGCCCGCCGGCGACTCGGCGTCGTCCGCCAGCAATATTTGCCAGCGCTCCAGCGCTGCACCGGCCAGATCGGCCCGTTGCTTTTCATACTGCGGCGCCAGCGAGCCGGTTGCATAAGCCGTGAGTCCCCGCGCTTCGGCTAAAAGAAATCGCCGTTGCTCGGCCAAGTCATCGGCCTCCCAAGCGCGCTGGGGCTCGGCCTCGAACTTGCCGAGAATTTCCGCTGCCTCCGTAGCGGCCGGCAAGTCTTGCCAACGAACGGCCACGCCCTGCAATTGCATCAAGCCCGAGTAGAGAGTCGCCGGCGAAGCGAGCCGAAGTTTGGCTTCTTCGAGCAAGGCCTGCGACCACGCTGCGCGCGTCGCAGGCTCGGTCGGCATACGCATCGCCGGCCATTGAGCGGCTAGGCGGCGGCGCAGCGGAAGTCCTTCTTCCAACCAGCGAAGCGTTTCGGTCAATACGGCCGCCGTGGGTAGGCCGTGCCCCAGCTTCGGTACGACCCAGACTTTGGTTCGCACGCCGACGTCGGCGAGCAACGGACCGCGGAAGCGTTCGATTTCGCCGCGGTTGAAGTCGGCCTCGCCCGTGATGAGAGCGGCGCTCAAGCGATCGGTCACGCGCCGTCGCAACCATGACTCTTCCCGTAAATTTTCCGCAGCGCACACCGGCACGACACCGCCGAAGTATTCCGGCAACGCGAACGCGATCCGGCAGGCGACCCGAGCGCCGCCCGAAAACCCGCCCAGATAAGTGCGATCCGGATCGACCGCAAACCTCCGTCGCAAGTCGTCCAGCACGTCGAACACGATTCGCGTCCGTTCGGGTCCCGGCCGATTGTTGCCCGCGCCGTAGGGCGATGCGAACAGAATCCCCGCAGCGTCGCACACGTTGCGCCATTGCGCCAGGCCCGCCGGATCATCGCTCGCGGAGATAAAGAGGATCAGCCCGGTCGGCTTCGTCGGATTCACCGTGCGCGGCACATAGAGTTCGTATCGCTGCGCCGTCGAGTCGTATCCTGGCAGCCATTCCGCAGGGGGTTGCGAGGGACTCTGATTCGCCAAGGCGAAGACCCAATCGAGCCGTGTCGGCCCGCCGACGCATACTCGCGACTGATGCCCGCGCAGAGGCTGGTCGGCCGCGGCAAACGCGAGCGTGCGACACAAACCGACGATCAGCAACATTCCGACCAAGCGACATGCGTTACGCATGACCACCTTACCTCTCGTTCCTACGATGAGTGACAGATCATGGGACGGTTCGGGAGTGAGGTTACGTAGATTTCCACTGGAAGTTCGAGGCCGACATTCTAGTCTCGCACGTAGGGGCGATTGAACCGGCGGATTTGCAAATGTTCGTTGCCTGAGCCGGCAGTCTACGACACATCGGCGGCCGACCATACATGACGTTCGCCTACCGTGACTTCGCTTTTGTGCGACGCGCACGAATCTTACTCGTCGCCTGAGTGTCAGCGCCCCCGGCATGTTAGAATGCGGACTCCCGAATTATGCCTATATAGGAACGAAAGAATGATCATCGGCTTGCGACTTTTCGCCGTCGTCGTCGCGCTTTGCGCCGTGCCTGTCGTCGCCGCGGAAAAGACGGCGCCGGTTCGCATGGGTTGTGGACTCATGACGTTCGATACGGTGCCCGGTTGGGGACTCCGCCCGGATGGTCGCTCAGCGCTCGGCCCGACCCACGGCGCCGTCGTCATTGATCGAGACGGCAGCATCTACGTGAGCGCCAATAAAGGCGTCGTCGTCTTCTCGCCCGACGGGAAGGTCATTCGCGAGTTCATCGGCCCCGATTACACGATGCTGCACGACATGGAGATCCGCGCCGAAGGGGACGCCGAGTTCATTTACGGCGCTCGCAACAGTAGCGCCGAGGGAATAAAGTTCGACGCACGCACCGGCGAGATTGCGTTGCGACTTCCCTTTCCGAAGGAATCCGGCCTCGATCTAAAGAAGTTCAGCCCGACGGCGATCACCGTCGCTCCCAACGGAGACATTTTTCTCTCCGACGGCTACGCGAGCAATCACATCTTCAAGTTTGACAAGTCAGGCAAGTACTTGATGCATTTCGGAACGAAAGGGAACGACCTCAAGCAGTTCAACACCGCCCACGGAATGACGCTCGATACGCGTTATGAGCCGCCGCGGCTGCTGATCTGCGATCGTAACCACACGCCAAAGGGTCGACTTCTTCACTACGACCTCGACGGCAACTTCATTCAGGAAGTCGCGACCGGACTCGGCATGCCGACTTCCGCGGCCGTGCAGGGAGATTACGTTTCGGTACCAGATTTACACGGCCGATTGGTCATCTTAGACAAGAGCAACACTATCATCGTCGTACTCGGCCACAACTCCG
>JAFLCO010000461.1 GCA_017303535.1 Planctomycetota bacterium | reverse complement strand
CCCAGCCGGCGGGGATAACCCCCGCCGCGCGCCGGGCCAACGAAAAAGCCCTCGTTAAAGTCCGTAGACCTTAACGAGGGCTTAAATCTTACCGGTCGTAGCGGCGGCTTACTTCAGCGCCACGAGCTTCGGTTGATCGAGGTCGAACTCCATCGCGCGGGCTTCGCCGCCGACGAGGCTCAGCTTCTCTTCCGCCGAAACCGTTTGGCCGTTGCGGGTCACTTCGACGCGCACCGTGTAGTCGCTCCAAGCTTGGCCGGCGGCCAGCTTCGTGGTGGCGAATTCACGCACTTCGCCGGCGGCCTTCGTTTCCTTGCCGGCGATGAACACCTTGGCGTCGGCCGGAACGTGCAGCGTGAGCTTGGTCTTCGTCGGTTCGGTCACGACCTTGTCGGCCGGTTGGGCGACGCTACCGGCTTCGAACGAGAAGCTCAGCTCTTGGATTTGGCCGGCTTGCAGCTTGATCACCTTGGTTTCGACGACCGGAGCGCCGTTGCGGACGACTTCAGCCTTGAGTTCGTAGGTGTAGCTCTTGCCTTCGGTGAGGCCGTTGGAGACATAGCGACGAGCAGTGCCCGTGCTCGTGGTTTCGTAGCCGTTGACAAACACCTTGGCGTCGGCCGGAACGGCGACGTTGAGGACGGCCGTGTCGTTCGATTCGAGGATCATCGCACCCTTTTCCGGGGCGACCGGAGCCGCCGGAGGAACGGCGCCCGGCGCGACTGCGCCCGGAACGACGTAACCACCCGAGCTGCCGCCGCTGGAGCCGCCGCTCGAACCACCGTAGCTGTAACCGCCCGAGCTACCGCCGCTCGATCCGCCGTAGGAGTAGCCGGAGCTACCGCCGTACGAGTATCCGCTCGATCCGCCGCTCGAACCACCGGAGCTGCCGCCCCAGCCGTGATGACGGTGGAAGTGGCTGTGCAAGCGCGAGAAGAAGCCGACGTGGCCGCTGCCCGAGCTGCCGCCGCTGCCGCTGCTGCCGCCCGAGCTACCGCCGTAGCTGTAGCCGGAGCTGCCGCCGTACGAGTAACCGCTCGAGCCGCCCGAGCTGCCGCCGTAACCGTAGTCGTAACCGCTGCTGCCGCCGGAGCTGCCGCCGTGGCGATGGTGCCAGCCGGCTTCGGCGCTCGACAGATCGACGACCGAGCTGCTCAAGCCGACCAATGCGGCCAGCACAAGTTTCTTCCAATTCAACGCCATGAGACTGCGCTCCTATAGGAACTGCGGGGTTTGCGTAGGCTATATCGAGACGAACGTAACCAAAGCTAGCACGCAATTCAAGCAAAATGGGTGGTTTTTTACGCATCAGGGGTTTGTTTAAGTTGCGTTCACTTGAGGGGTTAAGTGCGCTTTCCCACTCTTACCGAAAATGCGGGGAATTCCGGTTGCGCGGGCCCGATTTCGCGGAAAACGGCCATCGGCCAAGACGTATCACACCCAAACGATTTGGTTGCCCATTAGCGCCATAGAATGGATTGCCGTCGGCGATCGGTCGGGCGAAGTCGCCAGGCTCGGCGCCGGGTTTCGAATCGCACATGTCGATTCCATGGGTTGCTGGAGTTTCGCAGCATTGAGGAGTCGTCGCGTGCCTGTCGGTCGAACCGTGTGGAGCCTATGCCTTTTGACGACGGCGATGCTTGCCGTCGGAACGAGTCGGCAAATCCGCGCGGATGCGGAACCGATCGCGACGCTCTCGGCCACGTATTCCGCGCAGACGGCGAAGTATCGCGAGGCCCTCATGGCACTCGCCGAGCGGGCTGCGCAAGGCGGACTCGGCGCCGAAGCGGAACAATTGCGAACTTGGTCCCCCGCCCCGGCGACGGACCGCGGTCGATTTTTCCTCGCCGGTTACTCGCCGCCGATCGACGACTCGGCCTCGTCAAAATTGCCGGCCGATGCGCAAGAAGTGCTTCGCGAGTTCGCGACGCTGCGACGAGCGCGGGCCGACGAACATTTTCAACTCGCGCGACGAGCCGCGGCCGACAAACAGTTCTCCCAGGCCGTGGCTTGGACTTACGAGGCGCTGCGCGAAAACCCCGACCACGCCGACGCGGGCCGAGTGCTCGGATTGCAAACGGTCGACGGTCGCCAACGTTCACCCTTCGCACAAGCCAAGCACCGCGCGAACCAAGTGTGGCACGCGAAGTTCGGCTGGCTGCCGCAAGAGCATGTGACGCGCTATGAGTCGGGCGAGCGTTACTTGAACGGCAAATGGGTGACGGCCGAGGAAGATGCTCGCATTCACGCGACGGTCGACCGCGGCTGGGCCGTCGACACGGAGAACTTCCGCGTCGTCACGAACCACAGCTTGGAAGAAGGAGTGCGCCTGGCCGATCGCTTGGAGCGAATGCATCAGGTCTGGCGTCAATTGTTTGCCCGTTACCACACGGCCGAGGCCGAGTGGACGCGGCTCTTCAACGGCGGCGCTCCGCGCGACTACCACAAGCGGCGTTACAACGTCGTTTACTTTCGCACGAAGGAAGAATACGTCGCGGCCTTGGAGAAGCGCGAGCCGAAGATCGGGCTCACCTCCGGCATCTTCATGAGCGACGACGATCGGGCCTACTTCTTCGCCGACGCTGAGCGGAGCAACGACCCCTTCGTCTTCCACGAGGTGGCGCACCAACTCTTCGCACTCTCGAAGCCGACGGCGCTACGGATCGCGACGCGAGGCAATTTTTGGATCGTCGAAGGCGTGGCCTGCCACTTCGAATCGCTCGCGTTGCACGACGACTATGCGGAACTCGGCGGCACGGATAACCCGCGGATGAAGGCGGCCCGTTTTCGACTGTTGCAGGACAAATTCTTCGTGCCGCTGGCCGAATTTGCTGCGATGTCGCGCAGCGCCGTACAGAGCAACCCGCGAATTGCCACACTCTACAGCCAAGCGTCGGGCGTGGCCTCGTTCTTGCTCGAGGCCGACGACGGCAAATACCGCGAAGCGGCCGTCGATTACTTACAGACGGTCTACGCCAATAAAGACACGCCCACGACGTTTACCCAAACGACAGGCCGCACCTTCGCGGAACTTGACGCCGAATATCAGCGTTACATCGCGGAACTGCCGGCCCCGTCCAACGGCCCAAATTGACGGCGGCGAGCACGCCGGCAAGTGGCCAAAAAGTGATTTGAACTGACGCCGTAAAAGTGGAAAATACGGGGTTGGTTCTTTGGCAATTTGGTGTGTTTTTGTAGCGAGCGGCGGGGTTTATCCCCGCCGTCTGCTCTTGCCGATTCGCGCGCCGAAAGGACCGGACGGCGGGGATGAACCCCGCCGCTCGCTAGGTCCAAGAATCGACGTAAGTCGCGCAACACAATTGGCACTTACGTCGACGCGCGCTGCGTACATTTAGGACGGGGTGCGTACATCGCGCGCGAAAAAGTACGCACCGCATACTTAGGAATTAAGGGTGCGTACTAATTCGAAAAATAGTACGCACTTCTAATTGCAACGGAATTGCGCTTTCGTCGTAAGTCGCGCAAGCGAATCGGCACTTACGTCGATTCCGCCGACCGGTGACGTTCGATTTACGCGTACTTTTTCACGTACGTGCAGGTGGCTTGGCCTTGCGGCGTCACGCTGAGGTTGAGGAACGACGCGCCGGGGGCCGCCGTTTCGCGGACGACGTTCAGCGGGCAGGCCGGATCGGGAGTCGTGTAGTTGCGCGTGGCGAAGAGTTGGTCGTTGTGCAGCGCCAGCGTGCCGGCGATCAGTTCGACGATGCCGCTTCCCGCCCCGAGGTTGCCGAAGTAGCTCTTGGCGGCGGCGACCGGAACGTTCGGCTTCAGGCCGCCGAAGACGTCGCCGATGGCCCGAGCTTCCGCTTCGTCGCAAGTGCGCGTGGCCAGGCCGTGCGCTTGGATGTGGCCGACGGCGATCGGCGTCGCCTCTGCATCGCGTAACGCCGCCCGCATCGCGTTGGCCAGCGCGAGGTCGCGGAGCGCGACGCGGTTCTTGTCGGCGGCCGTCGACGAACCGAAGCCGGAAAGCTCGGCGTAGATTTTCGCGCCGCGCTTTTGGGCGTGCGAAAGTTCTTCGAGCACGACGACGCCGGCCCCTTCGCCAAGCACCATGCCGAGCCGATTGAGATCGAACGGTCGACTGGCCTCGGCGGCGTCGATGTCGTGGCCGTCTTTTGAGCCGACCGCCAGTTCCTCTTGCAGTGCCGAGTGCACGGCCTTCATCGTATGGATACGGGTACCACAGGCTCCGGCGATCATGAGGTCGGCCGCGTCTCGCTGGATGTAGCGCAGCGCTTCGCCGACGGCGCTGTTGCCCGCCGCCTCACGCAAGGTGAGCGAGTTGTTCGGGCCGCGCAGGTCGTTGTAGATCGCGATGTGGCTGGCCGGCATGTTCGGCAGGTACTTGAGCAGCCAGAGCGGGGTCATTTTGGTCATGCCCTGTTGAGCCCATTGCTCGAAGTGGAACTTCCGCTCTTCGTCGGTGCAGGCCTGAATGCCGGTGCCGAATTCTTCCGGCTCGCTGAGCATGTAATCCGTGCC
>JAFLCO010000460.1 GCA_017303535.1 Planctomycetota bacterium | reverse complement strand
GCCTTCTGGCCATCGCGGCGTTCAAGTTTACGAAGTTCGCATTGCTCACGGCTGCCGGCTTCGGCTCCTTACAGATGCTTCGCCCCGAGGTTGCCGACGCGGCTCAGGCCTGGGCGGCCGATCTGGCGATCGAGAACGAACGGCAAGTTCTGCAGTATGCGCTGGAACAAGCCGGGCAAATGAGCGATGCCCGCCTGAAGGCGCTGGCCATCGCATCGTTCTGCTATGCCGTGCTGTTCGTCATCGAAGGAATCGGTTTGTTGAGGCAGCGTCGCTGGGCCGAATACCTCACCGTCGTCGCCGGTGCGTCGCTCATTCCGATCGAACTCTACGAACTCTCGCGCCACGTGGGGCCGGTGAAAATCGCGATCCTCATCGTCAACGTGGTCATCGTCTGGTACTTGGTGCGGAAGCTGAGAGCCGAGAGCCGGGAGCGAAGAGCCCAGAGGACTGGCCTCTGAATTGTGGCTTCCTAAGTCTCTAAGCTCCTGGCTCCCGTCTGCCGGCTCATCCCCGATGCAACAAATACGTCTTGTACCCGCCGCCAATATTCGCCGCGTCGAACCCGCGTTGCAGCAAGATGCGCGTCGCCAGATATCCTCGCTGGCCGACTTGGCAGTAAACTGCGAGCTTGCGATCGCGGGGCACTTCGCTCAATCGCTCGCGCAAATCGTCGACCGGAATGTTCACCGCCCCCGGGATGTGACCGGCGGCGAATTCGTCGGCCCCGCGCACGTCGAGCAGAAACGACCGTTCCGCCTCCGACGCACCAAGCACCGCCTCCAGATCAATTTGCGGATGGTCGCCGCGTAGTAGGCCCCCGGCGACGAAGCCCGCCATGTTCACGGGATCTTTGGCCGAGCCGTACTGCGGAGCATACGCCAGCTCCATTTCTTCGAGCGCGTAGACCGTGAGCCCGGCCTGGATCGCAACGGCCAGCACGTCGATGCGCTTGTCGACTCCGCCACCGCCGACGGCTTGCGCCCCGAGCAACTTGCCCGAGGCCGGATCGAACAGCACCTTGAGCGTCATCCCTTCCGCGCCGGGATAGTAGCCCGCGTGATTCGCCGGATGCACGTAGATTTTGCGATAGGGTCGATTCGCGCGGCGCAGCGCTTTCTCCGAAGCGCCGGTCGCCGCGGCCGTGAGGTGAAACACGCCGACGACCGCCGTCGCTTGGGTGCCTCGATAAGCGGCCTGCCGACCAAAAATGTGATCGGCCGCGATCCGTCCCTGTCGATTGGCGGGCCCGGCCAGCGGCACTTGCGTCGGTTCGCCGAGCATGAAGTCGCGGACCTCGACCGCGTCCCCCACGGCGTACACGTCGGGATCTTCCGTCTGCATCTGAGCATTCACGCGAATGCCGCCGCGCGGCCCCACGGCCAGCCCCGCCTCGACGGCCAGCTTGTTCTCCGGTCGCACGCCGACGCCCAAGATCACCAAGCCTCCGGTGCGCGACTCGCCCGACTTCAATCGCACCACAATGCCCTCAGGCCCGGCCTCGAACGCCTCGGCCGATTGCCCGAGCAGCACTTCGACTCCCTTCTCGCGCAGGGCGGCGACGATCGGGGTGGTCATCTCCTTATCGAGCGGCGGCAGCACCTGATCTTGCAGCTCGACGACCGTGGTCGGCACGCCGCGCCGTACGAAATTCTCAACGAGTTCCAACCCGATGAAGCCCGCCCCGATGACCACGGCTCGCCCCGGCCCGCGATCGACGGCCGCCTTGATGCGATCGACGTCTTCGAGATTGCGCAGCGTGAAGATGCCCGGCAACTCCAGGCCCGGCAGCGGCGGACGGATCGGCGCCGCGCCGGGCGCGAGAATCAGCTTGTCGTACGACTCGTCGTATTCGGCGCCCGTCGCCAAATTCCGCACGCGCACCGTCTTAGCCCGGCGATCAATGGCCTCGACCGACGACCGCGTGCGAACATCAATCCGAAAGCGGGCACGCAGCCGCTCGGGCGTGGTGACCAGGAGTTTCTCGCGCTTGGCGATCTCACCGCCGACGTAGTACGGTAGGCCGCAATTGGCGAACGAGACGTCGGGCCCGCGCTCGAGCATCACGATCTCGGCGTCTTCCGACAACCGTCTGGCTCGTGCCGCCGCGGAAGCTCCCCCCGCCACGCCGCCGACGATGAGCAATTTCATAGCTGCGATCCTTGCCGTGCCTGCGAAACGGAAAACCGGCCGGCATTTTGTCGCGTTTAGGAGCGGCAATCTAGGGCACGCCCCGCAACCGTGCGAAGCCGGCACGCAGCTTGGCGAGCAGGTCTCCCCGCTGTTTGACTAAGTAAGCGCTTCGGCCCAGACCGGAAATTGAGGCTGTTTGCGCTACGGTGGCGGAAAAATCGGCGTTTCCCGGCCGAATGTCGGGAGTCGTTCGCCGCCCCGCCGCGTCTACAATGGTAGAATAACGAAGTTCGCAGGCCGCACACACCGGCGGATCCATTCAGCCCGATTCATTTCCTCGCGTCCTCGTTGCCCTGGGGTAACTTTCGGCATGGCCGGCGGCGCACGCAAAACCAATTCGGCCACGCTCGACCCGGTTCGCGGACCCGGTTCGCGCCCGACGGGCCGCGTCGTCGAATATCAGACCTACATCGACGGTCAGCTCAAGAAGACCCGCTCGCGCGTCAAATGGGTCGACTTCTGGACCAGCGCCACCACACTTGGGATCGGTGTCCTCGCGTACCTCCTCGTCGCCGCGCTGATCGATCATTGGATCGTGCCCGGCGGTTTGGGTTTCTTTGGGCGCTTAATACTGCTTGTCGGTTTGCTGGCCGGCATCGGCGTGCACCTCGCGTTGAACTTTTTGCCGCACCTGCTGAAGCGGGTCAATCCGGTGTACGCGGCCGCCGCGATCGAGCGGGCCGGGCCGATGAAAAACACGCTCGTCAACTTCCTGCTCCTGCGGCGGCAGCCGGATGCCGTGCCCGAGGGCTTGCTCGAAGCGATGAAAGAACAAGCGGCCGTGCGGCTCTCGGCGGTACCGGGCGATGCGCCGGTCGACCGCAGCGCGCTGATCCGCTGGGGCTACGTGTTGGTGGCCGTGCTCTTGGCGGCGGTCGCCTATGCCTTGGCCGCACCGAAAGATGCCCTCCGTTCGGTCGGGCGCGTGATCGCCCCCTGGGCCGATCTTGCGGCGCCGACGCGCGTAACCCTCGAAGATCTCACGCCGGGCAACGTCGACAAACGCCGCGACGACGTCGTGGAGATCAAGCTCCGGACGCGCGGCATGCGCGGCGGCGACACTGCGACCGTCTTCTACTCGGCGACCGGGCTGCCCGAAGACGACGTGGCCGTGACGATGGCGGGCGACGACCAGATGCACTGGAGCGCCACCATCCCGTCGGCCGGCGAAGGCTTGAAGCAAGACGTTTTCTATTACGTGCAAGCCGGCGATACTAAGTCCCCGCAGTACCGTGTGCGCGTGCTGGCGACGCCGGTCATCGGCACGGCTTCGGTTCGCTACGAGTACCCCACGTACACCGGTCTGCCGCCGCGCACGGTCGAGGGCCAAGGTGATTTGAAGGCACTCGAAGGGACGACCGTCGTCCTCACGGCCGACGCCAATCAATCGATGGCTTCGGCGTTCGTGGCCTTCGATCAGGCGCGGAACAAAGACGTCGAACTGAATATCGACAAAACCCGCCGCCGCGCGATCGGCAGTTTTCCGCTGCTGCTCACCAAGGACCGCCAGAAGCCGCTGCATGGTTCGTACGTGCTGCGGTTCACGAATATCGACGGCCAGGAGAACCCGAAACCGGTCGAGCATCGCATCGAAGTGGTGCCCGATCAGCCGCCGGAGTTGAAAGTCGCCGAGCCGACGACGCCGGCCGAGCAACCGATTCAGGTGCCGCTTGCCGGGTCGCTGCGGATTTCGTTTGCGGCGCAAGACGTCGACTTCCAACTCGCGCAGTTGTCGGTCGTGTACGAAAGGTTCGGCGCGGAAGTGCGGGAAGAAACATCGCTCATCGAACCTCGCAGCGGGCCGTTTTCCAATACGTTTCTCTTCACGCCGCAGAGCTTGGGCCTGAAGGCGGGCGACCGTGTGACCTTCCGCGGCCGTGCGCGGGACAACCGCACGCCGGAGCCGAACGTTACGGAAAGTGCGCGGTACACGATTGTCATCGGCGGCGGCGCGGCCGATCCGAATCAACAGCCACAACCGCAGCAAGGCAACCCGCAACAACAGCCGAACCAGCAGCAGAACCCGAACCAACAGCAAGGCCAAGGCCGACCGCCGGAGCGCGGGCAGCAAAACCCCGAGCAACAGCCGCAGCAGGGCCAGCCGCAGAACGGTCAGCCGCAGAATGGCCAACAGGGGCAAGGGCAGCAGCAGCCGGGTCAACAGGGACAGGGTCAGCAGGGGCAAGGCCAACAGCAACCCGGTGATCCGCAACAAGGACAGAGTCAGCCGCAGAACGGGCAGCAGCAACCCGGTCAGCAGCAGTCCGGCCAACAGCAGCAACAGCCGGGCATGCAGGGTGATCAGCGCAACGGCGAGCAGC